>NZ_LS483370.1:300000-507500 GCF_900475285.1 Pseudomonas taetrolens
TGGTCAGGCGTTCATCGTGGGTAAACACGGGCAGATTGAAACGGCCATTCAGACGGTTGGCAAACTTTTGCGCCCGGGCGCAGAACTCGCTCGGGGTGCCGTCCATGTTCAGCGGCATGCCCACGACCATTGCGTCGGGCTGCCATTCCTTGATCAGAGCCTCGATCTGCTCCCATTTCGGGATACCGTTCTCGGCTTTCAAGTTGCACAGCTCGCGGGCCTGGCCGGTAATCATCTGGCCAACGGCAACGCCGATGGATTTGGTGCCGTAGTCGAAACCCAGCAGTAAGCGAAGGCTTGCCATCAGGAATGGCCTGCTTGACTGGTTAGCAAATTGAGGTTCACTCCGAGGTGTTTGGCGGCGGCGTCCAGGCGCAGCTCGCTTGAGGTTTCAAACAGGATATGGGCCGAATAAGGGCACGTCAGCCAGGCATTGTCGGCCAGTTCGGCCTCCAGCTGGCCGGGCTCCCATCCGGCATAGCCCAGGCAAATCAGGCTGCGTTGCGGGCCCCGGCCATCGGCAATGCTGAACAGAACATCTGCCGAGGTGCTTAGCGCCAGCCCGTCTTCGAGCTGGGCCGTGGCGTCGAAGCTCATGCCACTGGGGTGCAGCACGAAACCGCGGTCAGTCATCACCGGGCCGCCGCCATAAACCGGAACATGCGCACACAAGGCGGCAGAAACCACCTCAGGGCGCAATTGCTCAAGAATGTCCGCCAGACTCAACTCCATCGGCCGGTTGATCACCAGTCCCATGGCCCCATTGGCCGTGTGCTCGACAATGTAGGTCAAGGTTTGCGCAAAGTTCGGGTCGGCCATGTGTGGCATGGCGATCAGGAATTGATGCTTGAGGTAAGTCGGTGCGTGGTTTTTCATGAGTCTTAGTGTGGCGCTGGCAACGTGAACTGACAAGTTGGTGGAAGAAGATTGGTTCGAACTCGTAGCAGCTGTCGAAGGCTGCGTCCGATTGCGAAGCGATCGTAAATCCGAGATACGCGTTTCATCAGGTACACCAGGCAGCCTGGATTGGCGATGGCTGCACCGCCGGACGCAGCCTGCGGCAGCGGCTACGGGTAAGACTCAATTACTCGAAAGCCGGTCACCCGGGGCGAACTTCCAGGTACGGATGATTTCCAGACGGTCGATATCTGCCAGGTCGCCACTGAACGGGGCGAAGGGTGCAGCCAGGCGCACGATCCGTTGCGCGGCTTGATCCAGCAACGGTTGGCCGGACGACTCGAGCACCAGGACCTCGTGCAGCGATCCGTCACGATTGATCGATACCAGTAGCCGCAGCTTGCCGTAGATTTTTTCGCGACGGGCCTGTTCGGGGTAATTCAGGTTGCCGATGCGTTCGATTTTTTTGCGCCAGTCTTCCTTGTACCAGGCTCCTTTGTCGCGCATGGTCGAGGCCGCGCTCATGCGGTAAATTTTTGGGCGCTTTGCATACAGTTGCTGCTCGTTGGCCAGTTCGGCTTCCAGGCTGGAGATCTCGCTGGACAGCTGCGAGCTATCAAATGTAGGGATATTGGCCTTGGGGGCCGCTTCGGTCTTGACCTTTTGCGGCTGCACCGGGGCTTTTTTGGGTTTGGGTGCCACCGTGGTCACGGCTGCCTTGGGCTTGGTTTCGACCTGCTCGGGTTTGGCGGCGGGTGGAGGCGTGACCTTTTTTACGGTGTTGGCCTGGAACGGTGCGACCTGGGTGGTCTTTGGCACGGCTTTTTTATCCAGCGTACCGCTGCCCTGCTGGTTGTCCTGGGCGAGAAAGTCGGCTTTTTTCGGCGCTTTGTCGCTTTTGAAGGTGGAGAGCGTGATCTCCAGCGTTTTGCTGAGCTGCTTGGGTTCACTCATGCTGAAGCCCACCCCCAGAATCACCGCGATGTGCAGCAGTGCTGCGATAAACAGGGTAAAACCCAGGCGATCAGCCGCTCGTACGCCTGTACGGCGCATTTCGGGGGGCAGGTCGCTGGGAGGTGTCATGGCAAAAAGACCAACATCGCGGGTTTCACAGGCTGGGCATGATAGCGCAATGTTGGTCGTTTTCTGGAGGTTGTGGATCAGCGAGTCGCGAGCTTGCGCTCAATGGCGTCCATCAGCAGGACGCCGATCCGGGTGCCATAGGCGTTGTCGATCTCGCGGATACAGGTCGGGCTGGTGACGTTGATCTCGGTCAGGTGTTCACCGATGACGTCCAGACCTACGAACAGTAAGCCCTTTTCACGCAGGGTTGGGCCCACTTGGGCAGCAATCCAGCGATCTTTATCGGTCAAGGGGCGGGCTTCTCCACGGCCGCCTGCAGCCAGGTTGCCACGGGTCTCGCCTTGCGCCGGGATACGGGCCAGGCAATACGGCACGGGCTCGCCGTCGATCATCAGGATGCGTTTGTCGCCGTCCTTGATTCCTGGCAAGTAAGCTTGCGCCATGATTTGCTGAGTGCCGTTGGCCGTCAGGGTTTCGAGAATCACGGACAGGTTCGGATCGCCGACCCGGTGGCGGAAAATCGAGGTGCCGCCCATGCCGTCCAGCGGCTTGAGGATCACGTCGCCGTGCAAGGCGGCGAACTCGCGCAGCACGTCGGAGCGGCGGCTGACCACGGTCGGTGGCGTGCACTGGGTGAACTGGGTAGCAAACAGTTTTTCGTTGCAGTCACGCAGGCTCTGCGGCTTGTTGACGATCAACACACCGTCGCGCTCGGCTTGTTCCAGCAAGTAGGTGGAGTACACGAACTCCATATCGAAAGGCGGGTCCTTGCGCATCAGGATCACGTCCAGATCGCTCAGGGCGGTGTCGGTCTCTGCGTCCAGTTCAAACCATTTTTCAGGGTTGGCGAACACTTTGAGCGGCTTCATCCGGGCCCGCGCCTTGCCTTCATTCAGGTACAGATCCTGCTGCTCCATGTAGAACAGGGTCCAGCCCCGCTCCTGTGCGGCCAGCAGCATGGCCAGCGAGCTGTCCTTTTTATAGGAGATGCCCGCAATGGGGTCCATGACAATCCCGACTCGAACGCTCATGGCGAATTCCTCAAATAAAGTTGGCGAAGATTTCATCATGCAGCAGCGGGTTTTCTCGCGATGCGCAGGGTTCGGTTAATGCCCCAACGAGCGCCGATGCCATCGCGAGCAAGCTCGCTGCTACAGAAAACTGGGTGAAAAGGTACTGAAAAGTGGCGCCAGAGTGGCGCTCAGTGTGGCCCCGGTCAAGGAAAAACCGCCAGCGCCAAGTCGCTCGGGGTCGTCGGATAGATTGCATGTAGAGACTGTGCTAAAAAGGCTCGCATACGCTTGGAGCCCTTGATCCGCAAGGATTCAGGGCCAAGGCCGAACAGTTGTAACCAAACGGGTCGCCGTGGCGATGGTAGAGCAGATATGGAAAAGCATCCCAGCGCCTTGAAAGTAATGGTGATCGACGACTCGAAAACCATTCGCCGTACTGCCGAAATGTTACTGAAAAACGTGGGGTGCGAGGTCATTACGGCCATCGATGGTTTTGATGCGCTGGCCAAGATTGTCGACCATCACCCGAACATTATCTTTGTCGACATCATGATGCCGCGGCTCGATGGCTATCAGACCTGCGCGCTGATCAAAAATAACCGGTCGTTCAAATCGACGCCCGTCATTATGCTGTCGTCGAAGGACGGCCTGTTCGACAAGGCCAAGGGGCGAATTGTGGGTTCTGATCAATTTTTGACCAAGCCTTTCAGCAAAGAAGAACTACTGAGTGCAATCAAGGCCCACGTACCCGGTTTCAATATTGTCCTGAACGCTCAATGACGCCCGGCCCGCCGGACGATCACCTAAATAAATGGGGAACACCATGGCTCGCATTCTGATCGTCGATGATTCGCCGACTGAAATGTACAAATTGTCCGGCATGCTGGAAAAGCACGGTCATGAAGTGCTCAAGGCTGAAAATGGCGCGGATGGCGTCGCGCTTGCGCGTCAGGAAAAACCCGATGTTGTGTTGATGGACATCGTGATGCCGGGCCTTAACGGCTTTCAGGCCACGCGCCAGTTAACCAAAGATCCGGAAACCCGCCACATTGCCGTGGTTGTGGTGACCACCAAGGACCAGGAAACCGATATGGTCTGGGCCGCCCGTCAGGGTGCGAAGGGCTACCTGACCAAGCCGATCGAGGAAGCAGCCTTGATAAAAGCGGTGACCGACGCACTGTCCGCCCCGTCAGCCGAGTGACGGTCGCCGCATGCCAGGTTCTCTGACCGCGTTCGAACTGTTGCTCGAGATTGACCAGCGTTGTCGTGCGCTGGCGGCGGACCTGGTGCCTGCCCAGGCGCAAGTCGATACCTGGAGCGGCATCGGTTTCCGGATTGGCGAGCATCGTTTTGTGGCGCCGATGGGTGAAATTGCCGAAATCCTGCATGAACCGCGTTTTACCTTGTTGCCGGGGGTGAAATCCTGGGTCAAGGGGGTGGCCAATCTGCGTGGCCAACTGCTGCCGATCATGGACCTCTGCGGTTTTTTCGGGGTCGAACTGACCCCCTTGCGCAAGCAGCGTCGGGTGCTGGTTCTGGAGTACAAAGAAGTGTTTGTCGGTTTGCAGGTTGATGAAGTGCTGGGCATGCAACACTTTGCCCAGGGCAATCTTGATAGTCGCCTGCTGACGTTGCCCGACCCGTTGTTTGCGCCCTATGTGCAGGGGCATTTTGCCGCTGAGCATCCCTGGTGGGTGTTCAGCCCGTTTGCCTTGGCCCGCGCGCCGCAGTTTTGGGCGGTGGCCGTTTGAAGGGCAACTCTATTGCCTTGCACCTTGAACCGGGATCTCAGGACCTGATTGATGACCACAGCACATACCGCTAAACCATTGGAAGGGTCGCGCAGTCGTTCGCAGATCATTGTGCTTTTTATCGCCTTGATCGTGTTCATCATGCTGTTGTTCGCCAACTTCGCTTATATCAACACCCAATCCAATTACGACAAGCAGTACATCAGCCACGCGGGCGAGTTGCGCGTCCTGTCCCAGCGTATCGCCAAAAACGCCACTGAAGCTGCTGCCGGCAAAGCGGCTGCCTTCAAGTTGCTCAGCGATGCGCGTAACGATTTCAGCCAGCGCTGGGGGTACTTGAAAAAAGGCGACCCGGCCACTGGACTGCCCGTGGCGCCACCCGCAGTCCACCAGGAAATGAAGGCCGTTCAGCGTGACTGGGAACAGCTGCTGAACAGCGTCAATGCCATTCTGGCCAGCGAACAAACCGTGCTGTCGCTGCATCAGGTGGCGGCGACACTGGCCGAAACCGTGCCTCAGCTGCAAATCGAGTACGAAAAGGTCGTCGAAATACTCTTGCAGCGTGGCGCCCCTGCCGACCAGGTGGCGCTGGCACAGCGTCAGTCACTGTTGGCTGAACGAATACTGGGGGCGGTCAATACGGTACTGGCCGGCGATGAAAATGCGGCACAAGCGGCTGGCACTTTTGGTCGCGACGCCCTGCGCTTCGGGCAAGTGCTCAACGGTATGCTGGAGGGCAATTCCGAACTGCGTATTCCCCGGGTTGCAGACCAGGATGCCCGGGCCCGGTTGCTGGAGATCTCCGAGCTGTTCCAGTTTGTCTCCGGGTCGGTGGACGAGATCCTTGAAACTTCGCCGCAACTGTTTCAGGTACGGGAAGCCGCCAACACCATTTTCAGTCTGTCGCAAACGCTGCTCGACGAAGCCTCGACACTGGCCAACGGTTTCGAAAACCTTGCCAGCGGGCGTTCGCTGGAAATCATCGGTGGCTATGTGCTGGGTTTGCTGGCGCTGGCGTCCATCATCCTTATCGGGCTGGTAATGGTTCGCGAAACTAATCGTCAGTTGCGTGAGACCGCCGAAAAGAACGAGCGCAATCAAAACGCGATCATGCGCTTGCTGGACGAAATCGAAGACCTGGCGGACGGCGACCTGACGGTCACGGCGTCCGTCACCGAGGACTTCACGGGCACCATTGCCGACTCCATCAACTATTCCATCGACCAACTGCGCGAGCTGGTGGCGACCATCAACCTCACGGCCGGACAAGTGGCCGCTGCGGTGCAGGAGACGCAAGCCACCGCCATGCAATTGGCCGAAGCTTCAGAGCATCAGGCCCAGCAAATTGCCGAGGCCTCCGGCGCTGTCCAGCAAATGGCTGACTCCATCGACCAGGTATCGGCCAACGCCTCCGAGTCGTCGGCGGTGGCGGAGCGCTCCGTGGCCATTGCCAACAAAGGCAACGAAGTGGTGCACAACACCATTCACGGCATGGATAACATTCGAGACCAGATTCAGGACACCGCCAAGCGTATCAAGCGATTGGGCGAGTCTTCGCAGGAGATCGGCGACATAGTCAGTTTGATCGACGACATTGCTGATCAAACCAATATTCTGGCCCTCAACGCAGCGATCCAGGCCTCCATGGCGGGAGATGCCGGACGCGGTTTTGCGGTGGTGGCCGACGAGGTTCAGCGCTTGGCTGAGCGCTCGTCAGCCGCCACACGGCAAATCGAAACGCTGGTGCGGGCGATCCAGGCTGATACCAACGAGGCGGTGATCTCCATGGAACAGACCACCACCGAAGTGGTGCGTGGTGCCCGCCTGGCTCATGACGCCGGGGTGGCGCTGGAAGAGATCGAAGGGGTGTCGCAGAATCTGGCCGACCTGATCCAGCGCATCTCCAATGCCGCGCAGCAGCAAACGAGTTCGGCGGCGCAGATTTCCCTGACCATGAACGTCATTCAGCAAATCACCACCCAAACCTCGTCTGGCTCCACGGCTACCGCAGATAGCATTGGCAACCTGGCCAAAATGGCCAGCCAGCTGCGGCGTTCGGTGTCTGGCTTCACCTTGCCTGCCACGCAAAAAACGCGTGAACCTCAGTAGTGCGGCGCAATTCTGACTGGAGTTGTTATGGTTGATCGGCACGACTACGTGGCCCTCGAATGGGTCAAAGGCGAGATTGCCGAAACCCTGATACAGGCGCGTGTGGCGCTGGATGGCTACGCGTTGCAACCTGCGCCCGATGTGTTGGCACAGTGTCTGGCATGCATCCATCAGGTGCATGGCAGTTTGCTGATGGTGGAGTTCTACGGCGCGGCATTGCTGGCTGAAGAAATGGAGCAGTTGGTGATCGCCCTGCAACAGGGAAGAGTGCCTCATCTCGATGAAGCGTTGCGTTTGTTGCAGCAAGCCTTCAACCAGTTGCCGTTGTACCTCGATCGGGCGCACAGCGCGCGTCGGGACTGGCCGCTGGTGGTGCTGCCATTGCTCAACGACCTGCGCACCGCGCGTGGCGAAACGCTGCTCTCGGAAACCAGCCTGTTCAGCCCGCCGTTGCAGGTGTTGCCCGAGCTGGATCAGGTTGCTCTGGCTCGCTTGATCATGCCCGAGTGGCCGCGTCATTTGCGTGCCCTGCGCCATACGCTGAACAACGCGTTGCAAGGGTTGCTGCAAGACGAAGACGTGCAGGCCAACCTGGAACTGATGGCGGGTGTGTTCGCGCAATTGCAGAGCGTGTGCCAGGGCTCGCCGCTCAATGCCTTGTGGAAAATCGCTTCGGCGCTGGTCGATGGCATGCTCCGGGGGCGGGTGGCCAACAGCCCGGCGCTGCGCAGTTTGTTCAAGGAGGCGGACACCGAACTCAGGCGTCTGCTGGAGCAGGGGATCGATGGCGTTAACCAGCCGGCACCCGAAGAGTTGCTCACCAGTTTGCTGTTTTATATTGCCAAGGCTGAGCAGCCGACTTCAAAGATGCTCACGCTGAAAAACCACTATGAACTGGATGAGGCCATGCCCGACGCGGCGATGGTCGATGAAGAGCGTGCGCGCCTGGCCGGCCCTGATCGAGACGCGATGCGCTCAGTGGTGGCGGCCTTGTGCGAAGAGCTGGTGCGGGTCAAGGAACGTCTCGACCTGTTTGTACGCAGTAACCGCTCCCACGTTTCGCAGCTCAGCAGCCTGATGGCGCCACTGCGTCAGATCGCCGACACCCTGGCCGTTTTGGGGTTTGGCCAGCCACGCAAGGTCATCATCGATCAGTTGGCCGTGGTGCAAGGGCTGGCCCAGGGGCAGCGTGAACCCACCGATGCGGTATTGATGGATGTGGCTGCTGCGCTGCTGTACGTCGAGGCGACGCTGGCCGGGATGGTGGGCAGCGTTGAAGCGTCACAGCGAGAAGAGAGCCGGCTGCCCACCACCGACCTGATGCAGATCCATCAATTAGTGATCAAAGAGGCGCGTATCGTTCTCGATGAGGTCAAAGACCTGATCACCGACTACGTGGAGACAGGTTTCGACCGCCAGTTTTTGCAGCCATTACCCGAAATGCTGACGCAAATCCGTGGCGCTCTGGCCATGATCCCGTTGGGCCGTGCCGCCAGTTTGCTGCAAGTCTTCAATGATTACCTAGGTGAGCATGTATTGCCGAGCAGGGATCCGCCCCCGGCGCCGCAGCTGGACCATCTCGCTGATGTGCTGATCAGCCTTGAGTACTATCTTGAGCGCCTCGCGCAGGATCCGGGCGCGGCAGGTGAGCGCGTGCTGGATCGGGCCGAAGACAGCCTGATTGAGTTGGGTTATGCCCCGGCCGAGCGTCAGGTGCCGTTGCTGGATGACAGGCTCAGCTCCGTCGAAGTGCAGGCGATGCGGGGCTTACAGGCGCTGGACGACCCTGAGGTGATGCAAAGTCTGGCCGATGTATTGGCCAGCCCATTGTCGACGCTGAACCCGCCGGCATTGCATCTCCCCAGCAGTTTGTTGCCGCCTCCGGTGGATGAAGAGCCGGTGGATGAAGAACTGTTGGAGGTCTTTCTGGAAGAGACCGATGAGGTGCTGATCGCCTTGCATGACGCCTTGCCGCAATGGATCGCCAACCCGGCCGACAGCGTAGCGCTGGCGCAACTGCGCCGGGGATTTCACACCCTCAAGGGCAGTGGACGTATGGTTCGGGCGCTGGTGTTGGGTGAACTGGCATGGGCTGTCGAGAACCTGTTGAATCGGGTGATTGAGCGCAATGTTGCGCCTGGACCAGAGATTTACCAGTTTTTGGATGACGTACTGGCGAGGCTGCCGGGGCTGATTCAGGAATTTGCCGATCGCTGCCAGCGTCAGCACAAAGACGTCGATCAACTGGCCGCGCTCGCCCACCTGCTATCCAAGGGCGAGTCCCCGCCGCTCTTGATCGCTCAGGACAGCCCGAGACTTGACCCGCAGTTGCTGGAGATCTTCCGTCAGGAGGCGCAAACCCATCTCGAACGCCTAGATCGCTTTCTTGATCAGGCCCGAGAACAACTGCCGCTGTATGCCAGCGATGAGCTGCAGCTTGCCGTGCACACACTCAAAGGCAGCGCCTACATGGCCGGTGTGTTGCGCATGGCCGAACTGGCCGTGCCGCTGGACCTTCTGGTACGGGAATACAAGGCGCACCACCTTGGTCTGGAGCTGGATGAAATCGAGCTGTTGTCTGAGGCCGAGACGTTGCTGCACCGGGGCCTTGAACAGCTCGACAATGATCCGCTGGCCGATATTCATGGCGCTGGCGACTTGATCGATCGCCTTGAGCAGCAGGTTGCACGGCGTCTTGAGACGTTGCTCGATACGCCCGACAGCACTGTTAAACGCCAGCGTGATCCGCAGCGTATTGCCGAGTTTTTGAGCGAAAGCATGGACACTCTGTTTGACGCTGAAGACACGCTGCGCAACTGGCGCCAGAATCCCCACGAGCGGGACGGGCTCGACACCTTGCTCGACCAGTTGACCACCTTGGCCGAGTCTGCGCACCTGCTGGACTTGCAGCCCATCGATAGCCTGTGCGAGGCCTTGCTCGACCTGTATGGCGCCGTTGAAGAAAGCAGCCTGGCGGTCAGCGAACGGTTCTTCCATCAGGCAGACACCGCCCAGGAAGCGTTGATCAACATGCTCGATCAACTGGCGGCCGGGCAGGAAATTACTCCGCAACCGACGCTTGTCCAGGCCTTGCACGCTCTGTTGCACGAAGGACTGGCACCGGATGCCACGGGCTTGATTCGCCGCGAAGGCGGGCAAACCCTTGACATCACCGAATTGGGCAGCGCCACCCGGCAGTTGGGGTCGAGCCTGCCTGGCATCGAGCCGTCGGCCATCCCGGGTGCCGATGCCGAGCCGCCGACAGCCCCGGGTGGCGAACAGGAGCTGCTGGAAATCTTCCTTGAGGAAGCGTTCGATATCCTCGAGAGCTCGGGCACCGCCTTGTTGCGCTGGCAGGCCGATCCGCAGGGTCATCTTGAAGTCGAGAACCTGCTGCGCGATTTGCACACCCTCAAAGGCAGCGCGCGCATGATCGAAGTCGCCGCTATCGGTGATTTTGCCCACGAACTGGAAACCCTCTTCGAGGATATTTCTGTCGGGTTGCTCGCGCCGAGTGCCGAGCTGTTCGCGTTGTTTCAGCGTTGCCATGACCAGTTGGCGCAGATGCTCGATGCTTTGCGCAGCGCTCAGCCGGTGCCTGCTCCGCAAGCTCTGATCGAACGCATTCGCCAGATTGAACGCAGTGCTCGCACAACCGTGCAGCCACCCGCGCCGGCCAAGCCTGAGCTTGTGCTGCCCGAGGCTGAGCGCACGGGGCTGGACACGATCAAGGTACCAGCCGAGCTGCTGGAAGACCTGGTCAACCTGGCGGGTGAAACGTCAATCACCCGCGGGCGTATTGAGCAGCAGGTCAATGACGGCAAGATCGCCCTTAACGAAATGCAGACCACCCTTGAGCGGATGCACGACCAGTTGCGTCGACTCGACACCGAAACCCAGGGCCGAATCCACAGTCGTCAGCATATTGAAGCCGACGGGATGGCCTACGATGAATTTGATCCGCTGGAAATGGACCGCCATTCCCAGCTGCAGCAATTGTCCCGCGCACTGTTTGAGTCGGCGTCGGATTTGCTCGACCTCAAGGCCACGTTGGCGGCCCGTAACCGGGACGCACAGAGCCTGCTGCAAAAGCAGGCGCGGGTGAATACCCAGCTGCAAGAAGGCCTGATGGGGACACGCATGGTGCCGTTCGAGCGCGTGCTGCCGCGCCTCAAGCGCACGGTGCGCCAAGTGGCCAGCGAGCTGGGCAAACAGGTCGAGTTCAGCGTCATTAATGCCGAAGCCGAAATTGACCGCAATGTGCTGGAACGCATGGTGGCGCCGCTCGAACACATGTTGCGTAATGCCGTTGACCACGGTCTTGAGCCGGCCAGTGTGCGCCAGGCCAGTGGCAAACCCGAGCAAGGGATGATCAGCCTGGAGTTGTCCAACGAAGGCGGCGACGTGGTGTTCGACATGCATGACGATGGCGCCGGCGTGCCGCTTGAAGCGGTGCGGCGCAAAGCCATCCTGCGCGGCCTGCTGGACCCCGATACCCCGATCAGCGATCACGAAGTCTTGCAGTTCATTTTGCAACCAGGGTTCTCGACGGCAGAAAAAATCACTCAGATTTCCGGGCGTGGGGTCGGCATGGACGTGGTCCATGAAGAGGTGCGGCTGCTGGGCGGCAGCATGACCATCGATTCGGTAGCCGGGCAGGGCGTGCACTTTCAGATCCGCCTGCCGTTCAGTGTTTCGCTCAACCGCGCCCTGATGGTGCAATGCGCCGACGAGCAATACGCCATCGCCCTCAATACCGTCGAAGGCATCGTACGGGTGATGCCCGATGAGCTGGAAGGCTATTACCAGCTCAACCCGCCGCTGTACCACTACGGCGGGCAAGCCTACGAACTGCGCTACCTGGGTGAGCTGCTGCAAACCGTGGGCAAACCCAGGCTGGAAGGCGAAAGCCATTCGCTGCCGGTGCTGCTGGTGCATTGCCAGGATCAGCGTGTGGCGCTGCAGGTCGATGCGCTGGCCGGTTCGCGAGAGATCGTGGTCAAAAGCCTCGGCCCACAATTTGCCGGGGTACAAGGGTTGTCGGGCGCGACCATTCTGGGAGACGGGCGGGTGGTGTTGATCCTCGACCTGCTCGCCTACATTCGTGCCCATCAGGCGCGACAGCCATTACAGAGGGACCGGCATGAAGCCGTCGGCGCGCTGGAGTTCACGCCGGCAGTCCGTCCTTTACTGGTCCTGGTGGTGGACGACTCGGTCACCGTGCGCAAAGTCACCAGCCGCCTGCTGGAGCGCAACGGCATGAACGTCATCACCGCCAAGGATGGCGTCGATGCCATGAGCGTGCTGGACACCCACACCCCGGACCTGATGCTGCTGGATATCGAAATGCCGCGCATGGACGGTTTTGAAGTGGCCACCCGAGTGCGCAACGACTCACGTTTCAAGGATCTGCCGATCATCATGATTACGTCGCGTACCGGTCAAAAACACCAGAACCGGGCGATGGCCATCGGCGTCAACGACTACCTGGGCAAGCCCTATCAAGAGTCAGTGTTGCTGGAGCGCATCGCCTACTGGAGCATCTCTCATGCTTGATCATCGCGTGGGCAGCCTGACCGCTTTGTTACTGCCCTTGGCTGACCGCTACTTGCTGCTGCCCAACGTCGCCATCGCGGAATTGATCGACTACCAGCACGGCGAACCGAGCAGCGACTCCCCGCCGTGGCACCTGCGGCAAATCACCTGGCGCGACCACGCACTGCCCCTGATCAGCTTCGAAGCCGCCTGTGGCAGCCCGCTGGTGATTGGCGAGCGTGCGCGGATCGTCATCCTCAACACCTTGAGCGGCAACCCGGCACTCAAATACATCGCCATGGTCGTCCAGGGCATCCCGAGTTCCTACAAAGTGGACAGCCAGCTCAGTTTTGTCGACGTGCCGCTAAGCCCGCTGGAACGCGCAGCGGTACAAATAGGCGACCACGTGGCCAAAATCCCGGACTTGCTGGCGTTGGAGAGGTTGGTGTTGGGTGGGAGTGTCAAAATATTTAGCGTCTGAGTGAAAAAATCAGGCCCAAAAGAACAATGAGCAATATCCATAACATCGTATACAGTGTCGTTATTAAGCGCCTGAGCGAAGGTGGGAAGTTTTTTATATCCTGAATATCTGCATCTCCGGACAGCACACGACGATTAGGAAATATTATCAAAGAGGAAATTTGCCCCAGTAACATCAGTTTTCCCTGAAGTCCTTCATTTCTTAAACTTGATAGTTTTGTAATGGCACGACAGTTTTTTAAGTGACTCAACAGCTCATCAAGCTTTTTATAGATGATGTAAGAAGCTGCCGATAAAAAAAATAGCAAGCCGCAGATGTCGATAATAAAGACCCAAAACCTGATGCTGTGGGTGGGGTCTGAATTTTCTATCGGAAGGGTAGTGGCGATGCCGTATGAGGCTTTACTGGATTGGCCATGCGCAAGAAACTCAAAAAAATTCAGTTTTTGAGCCACAGTAAGCGCTATTAAGCTAACGACAAGCCAGCGGGTCGTTCGTTGTAGAGTAATCAGTGCTTGCTTTAGTTTTTTTGGGAAGTTTTCGATATCCTCTGCATTTGCCTCACCCAAAATTATTTGAATTCGAGGAGAAGCAAGCAAGCCCGAAACTGTGCCAATGAATACCATTCTTCCCCAAGGACCTACACGATTCATAAAGGCCCATCTTTTGACGAGCTTGCAGTTTTCCAAATGGCTAAGGATGAAGTCCTTTTGTGTGTAGGCCAGATAAAGGCTTCGCCCAATATTAATAATCAAGCCTGTAAAAATCAGGGTGATAAAACATAAATACAGGGTGTTTGTACTGACCATTTTCATTTGCTGGTCTCGTAGAAAAGCTCACCCAAAACGTCTCCGCCCATTCCTCCGTAGTAACCTGCACCATAAGCACTGGCCCCCGCCAAGATAAGGCCGCATACCAGAAACGCTGCCCCACCAGTAGGTACGCCAGCGACTGCGCAAATTGCACCGGCTGTACCCTGACTAACAACTACACCTGCTGCGGCACCACCCAAGACCCCACCCACAAAGGCTCCTGTCTCTGTAAACCTGATCTTTTTACACATCTCTGTATTCCCTGCAGCACACACTTCTTGCACTTTCATATAAGAAACCCCGCCGCCAATGCCTGTGGCTACCCAGCCTCCGTATTTGATGTATTTAGCCGCCTTGGACACGCCATTAATATGCGTCGCATACCCCGGAATCTGGTCGGGTCCGCCGGCCAGCGTCCAGCGGTGGACCAGGCTTCTGCTGGAAATACCCAGTGCGTTCTTGAGGTCGGGGTGGTCAGGAAAACCGATGACTTTTTTGGTCAGGGCAGTGAGTTGCAGATTGAGTGAGTTGAACAATGCGCGGCGCTCGGCAAAGAACTCGGCGGACTGCAGGTTGCCGTGCCGGTTAAAGCTGGTTTTGTGCAGGTTTTCGATGTCGACCAATACCTTTTTTACATCCTCCAGGTGCTTGGCAAACATCGCTTCGCCAATACCTACTGCCGTCACGCCATGGGTAATAAACGATTCAATTTCATCATGGTGCTGCGCCATGAAGTCGGCTTCTTCGGGCGTCAGTGATTCCAGCGCTTCGTTCACCCGTTGTGCCGCTGCCATCAGATGCGCCTCTTCACGGGTGCAGAGCAAGTTGTTGGGATCGCTGAGAACGATCAACTGGCCGGCTTTGACCTGCTCCCGCCCAGGATTAAGGCTTTTGAATTTGCTCAGTACGTTGAAATCTTTGGTAGTGAACAGGTCGGCTTGCAACTGTTGAAACGTGGTGCTTTTGGGCACCACATAAAAGCCAGGCTCTTGGGGTTTAACCTCTGCGGGCCATTGATCCGGTGTAAGGAGCCGGGTGTTCGCCACGGGTGGTGGCGCGGCATGGGTAGTGCTGCGTACTTGATTGACTTCAACCGCTTGCAGGCGCTCGCGTCGCACATAGCGCAGTAAATCGACGGGGGCGTCTTTGAATGGACGGCGGGGGGGACTCATCAACGTAATCAGTTCAAGCGGATCAACCTCCTCTGTCACCAAGGGACCCAAAGCGTTGTAAGGATTCGGCAGTACAGGCTGATCCAGCCGTTCGCTGTTGAGTTGGAGTACTTGCTTTTGCAGTTGTATATACGCCTGCTGCAGCGCCTCAAGACCATCCTCAAGGGGTAGATGCCCCGTCTCGACATCATCGATGATCTGGTCGGCGTAATCGGTCATGTCCCTGGCAAACGCCAAGCGTGTCATACCATTATTCAAGTGCATGGCACCGGCAAGGCGTGCCCGCATGATCAAACTATTGAAAGCCTCCAGAAGGCCCTGCATTGTGGTTTCTTTTGAATCCATGCCGCAGGCCCACCTTTCTGGAAATCCAAAAAGTCTATTGCGAAGGGCGAAAGCTGGATGTAGGACGCGTCCGTAAGGGCTGAGTGCAAGTGCTCTGTCTGCGGAGGTCAGGAACTGAGGCGCGCCTGATGTCAATCAGGCGCGTGTCTGGATCAGCGGGCTGTAAAGCCGCTCAGTGTTTTTTCGACCTGGGTTTTGGCCATGTCCACCAGATGCTGTACCGATAACACAAGGTCGCGCTGCGTCGCATCGAGGTGGCTGCTTGCCTCAGCCGCCGAGACGCTGGCGCAACGCAACAGGCTGAGCGCATGGACCACGCTTCCTCTGTTTCAATGTTCGCAGGAGGTGGTGGCACGTCACGCAGGTAGTGTTTCAGGGCGCGCCCGACAGCCGCGCGGTTCTGTAGAGGTCATTGATGGGCGCTGAAACAAACGTCCCGTCTTGCGGTGGGTCCGGGGTGATTTTGAGCATGGTTGCGAACTCCTAACGAAAATGGGAGCCGACACGCTCGCGACTAAACGAGTGGGTGGCAGCTGTGCGCAGGTTAGTCGACCGGCCGTTAGGACACCGGCGCACCCGAAGGTGCCCTGCGCACAGCCACCATAAAATTCAGGCATTAAAAAACGCCTGTTTTTAAGTGGCGCTGTGCGCCTAACAGTAAGCCGAGCGACTAAACCCGATCGCTGATGTGCAGCGATGGGGCGAGACTAGGCGCGTAAACCGTCAGGCGCAATGCGTGCGGGATTGTCTCGGAAAGTTCTGGTGAGGGAAAGGGATCAGTCCGATAAAAACGGCCAGATCAAAAGATCGCAGCTTTCGTGCCCGTACCCACAGTGGAACTGCATCAAGACAGTTGCTCCGAGATGACTGCACAACAAATTCGCAGCTGTCGCAAGGCTTGGGGAAGGTAGGAAAAGGCAGCCCGCCCTGCAAATTCTGACCTGTTTTATGGGCAGCCAATCGATCGTGGCCTTCCGGGTAATTCCGGGGCATCAGCAAACCCGCGCTCCGGCTCGATCCGGCAGGTCTTTGTTCAGCTGCGTTTGCCAATACCGAACCCGTCAGGGATTCGCGTGTGTGCTCGGCTGACGGCTTTACCGGAGAAGCGCGTTTCAATTGGTCTATCACAGACGGCCTGTATAAGCTGACCCTCGCTGTCACAAAGTGCAATGGCGTGCGGTGTGGTAAACCTTTATATCCAATCAAGTGACACAGTCGCACTATCGGCTATTTGAGGATGTTGCACATGTATCACGGAGAAAAGCTCAATGCCTGGACCCATTTGTTGGGAGCTGTGGCGGCGGCAATTGGCAGTATTTGGTTGTTGGTGATGGCGTGCCTGGACGGCAGTCCGCAGAAGATTGTCAGCGTGGCGATTTATGGCGTCACGCTGGTGGTGCTGTACAGCGTATCGACCGTGTACCACAGCGTGCGCGGGCGCTCCAAGGTGATCATGCAGAAGCTCGATCACCTGTCGATTTACCTGCTGATCGCGGGCAGTTACACCCCGTTTTGTCTGGTCACTTTGCACGGCCCCTGGGGCTGGTCACTGTTCGGAATTGTGTGGGGCATGGCCGTGATTGGCATGTTTCAGGAGATCAAGCCGCGCTCTGAAGCGCGCATTCTGTCGATCGTGATTTACGCGGTCATGGGCTGGATCGTGCTGGTGGCGGTCAAGCCATTGCTGGCGGCGCTGGGCACCGCCGGCTTTGTCTGGTTGGCGTCAGGCGGGGTGATGTACACCGTCGGGATTATTTTCTTCGCCCTCGATCATCGTCTGCTCCATGCCCACGGTATTTGGCATCTGTTCGTGATTTCCGGCAGCCTGCTGCACT
The DNA here is from genome assembly GCF_900475285.1 of Pseudomonas taetrolens. Lineage (NCBI taxonomy): Bacteria > Pseudomonadati > Pseudomonadota > Gammaproteobacteria > Pseudomonadales > Pseudomonadaceae > Pseudomonas > Pseudomonas taetrolens. The sequence continues at coordinate 317,033 of NZ_LS483370.1, forward strand.
TTGTGGCCATCGCGCATTATGTGATCTGAGCCGGCTAGGGCGTCTTGGCTGCGGGCTTTTGAGTATCGCTGCGGACTTGCGCATGGCTGATCAAGGCAAAGATAAAACTGCCACCGATGATATTGCCGGCCAGGGTAGGGCCGGCAAAGATCAGCCAGAAGTCTTTCCACGGCAACTCACCGGCAAACACCAGGTACGACACCTCGGCGGCACCCACCACGATGTGAGTGAAATCCCCCAGTGCCATCAGGTAGGTGATCAGGGTGATGATCCAGATTTTTGCGCTTTCCATGGACGGGATCATCCATACCATGGTGGCGATCATCCAGCCCGAGACAATGCCTTTGGCAAACATCTGCCACGGACTGTTTTCCATCACCTTACGCCCGATGTCGAGAAAGGCCAGGTCGGTCTTGGTGTCAAAAATCGGCAAGTTCAGCATGACGTACGCCACCAGCAGGGTGCCGCACAGGTTACCGACCAGAACCACTGACCACAGCCGTAGCAAGCGTGCGAAGTTGTTGAGCGTCGGGTTGCTCATGATGGGCAAAACGGCGGTGAGGGTGTTTTCGGTGAACAATTGCTGGCGAGCGAGGATGACGGCCAGAAACCCGGCGCAATAACCAAAACTGGCGATCACTTTGAACCCTTCGGTATCTGGCAGTCGCGAATTGAGCAGCCCCATGGCCATCAGCGACAGGCCCATGGTCAGGCCAGCGGCCAGCGCCGACCACCACAGCGCAGCAACGCTGCGCTCCAGTTCCAGGTCACCCTCGGTACGGATAATTTCATGCAGCACCGCCGCGCGAGGCGGCTGGCTTTTGTCGACATCGTGCTGTTCCTGATCCGACAAGTTGGGTGTCTTGCCGGTTTTTTCCGTCGCCATGGTGTGCTCCTGAATCCTGAGGGGGCCTGTAGTTACGACCGGCGGGATTCAGCGCTGTTCAGTGGCCTGGAAATTAAGTCAGGATTCGCCAGGCCCTGGCCATTTCAACCGTTGTGGCATGCAGGTGTTGTGTCCAGGGTTTATTGCGCGCCACGTAATGCTCAATGATGTCATCGAGTACGTGATTGACCTCGGATGCGGTAGTTGCCCGGGCCAGACTGTGCTCGGCACGCCGCAACAGGTTCACATTGGCATCGGGTTGCCCGGGACGAAACAGCGACGGGTAAATCACTTCGCGGGTCAGGTTGTCGGCAATGACGGCAATATCGCGTTTTTTCATTTCAGCGACAGCACGGGTGATGACTTTTGACAGCCCTTGGGTCGCGTCTGTGGACATGGCCTGCAGCAACTGCTGGTAGTTGCGGTTATCCGCCGCATTGAGCTTCATGCCCAGCCACTCGATATGCTCCGGGCGACTGGCGAGTGCATCGAGGTTGCGCAGGGCGGCTCCCAGTGGTGGCGTCAGCGTCAGTACAGGTGCCTCGCTGGCCTCGGTGAGGAGGGTATCCAGTGCCTGCAGCGCCTGCCCGGCGCTCTGTCGAAAACGCAGCACGTCACGGCTGGCCGGATCCCGCTCCAGTAGTGGCTTCGCGTTGTTGAACATCTCATCGTCCATGGCCAGTACAGCCTCGTCCAGCGAGGCAAAGTGGTGCTGTTCGCGAACCGCAGCCCGGTGCTCCAGGTGCTCGTTCACCACGTGGCGCGACAACGCCTGCAAATGGTTTTTAACGTCCAGGGGCATGGTGAAGTTGATGGTCCCGTTGAGCTTTCCGCGAAAGTCACCTTTGTCGGTGTTCAAAGGCAGGATCACGGTCTGATCGTCCAGCGCTTTGATCCGGGTGGTCTGGAACTGGTGGGCTGCCGTATGGGCTACACCTGTGAAGGCATCGACCAGGCTGCTGCCGATCCCGCCGCGCTCGGGCTGCACAGGGGACTTTGCAGACTCGAATTTGATGATCAGTTTTTCGGTCGTGTTCAGAGGGCTGTCTGGAAATGTGCGTTCGTACAGGTCGTTGTCCGGGATGTTGAGCAGCAGGCCGCCATCCTGGAAGGCGGTTTTCCCTGCACGTTCCTGGAATGCCAGGCCTTGCTCGACGGGTTGGCTGAAGACGACGGGCAGCGATCCCGAAATGTGTGCGGCACGGGCGATGTCCATGTCGGGGGTCAGGCTGGCGTTGAACACCACCAATTGCGGGCGGCCGTCGAACATGCCGGTGCCGGTGATATTGAGTTGTTTGATCGCGGGAAGATGCTGGCTCAACAGGTGCAAGTCGGCAAAGGTCGTCGCGCCGCCAGCGCTCAACTTGTCCGCGATCGCCATGAGGGCTGCCGGGCGCGTGTCTCTGGGGAGGTTGGCGATGTGTGTCAGGATCGACTTTCTTGATTCGTTGCGCAGCATCTCCTCAAGGGGCTCGGCCTTGGACTGCAGACGTGGCAGCAAGGTGAATAACAGTTGGGACAGGTTGCCTGCCTGTCCGGGCACCCGCCCCACCACTTTGCCAAGGCTGGAGTTGGCCTTTTGGACCCATTCGAGGCCGGGATTTTTACTGTTCAGCAGATCCGGCAGGTTAATGCTGTCAGATAAGGTGTCGAAGGCCTTGGCGTCCATGCCGCTGGCGATCAGCGCGGCGGAAATCCCGCCTGCCGATGAGCCGGAAATCACTTGAATGCTCCTTAACGCCCCGCTTTCTTCCAGCGCCTGCACGACACCGGGATAAGCAATGCCCTTCGCCCCTCCGCCGCTGAGCACCAGGCGGGTCGCCGCAGGCGCCGAAAGTGTCACCTCCACCGTGCCATCGCTGTAGCGGCTGAGGCTCAACTTGCGCTCCCCGGCAGCCTCGACCAGCCGTGTTGCGGTACCTGGTGGCAGAGCCTGATTCTGGGCAGGGGGCTGGGAGCCGCTGAGCGAGACGCTGGCGGGCACATTTCGGGCAGGTGCCAACAGGTCCAGGGGGATTGGCCGGGGAGGGTGAACGGGTACTTTCATGACGTGCTCTCTGTGTGCGTCAGGGGGATTCCTGACGGGCAGAGAGCCTAGGAAAAAGCCGTAGCGGTTGTCTGCGCGACGAACCATGTTGAAAAACAAAACACCCGTCTGTCGGGCCTGGCGTTTATTGACCCGAAAAAACAGCCGAGAGGCTCTGCAATGAACCTCTCGGGCAATTAGTCATGCGCTGTGGCAAGGCCCGGGTGCGGTTCGTACAGCACGCGTTGTCAAAGCGTATGCCGCCGGGTAACAAGTCAGCGAAGGCTTATTCCTGGAACTGGTCTTTGACGTATTTGATTTCAGTGCGCCCGTGCGCTGCGGGCAAGCCGTCTTCGCCCAGATTGACGAACACCATCTTGTCGACTGTCAGGATGCTTTTGCGGGTGATCTTGTTGCGCACTTCGCAGGTCAGGGTGATTGAGGTGCGCCCGAACTCGGTGGCGGTAATACCCAGTTCGATGATGTCGCCCTGGCGTGAGGCGCTGACAAAGTTGATTTCGGAGATGTACTTGGTCACCACGCGCTGGTTGCCCAGCTGGACAATGGCGTAGATCGCGGCTTCTTCGTCGATCCAGCGCAGCAGGCTGCCACCGAACAACGTACCGTTAGGGTTGAGGTCTTCGGGTTTAACCCATTTGCGGGTGTGAAAATTCATATTCGCTCCTGACCGTCTTGCCTTAGATGCCGGCCATGATGTCAGACCACGGCGCTTAGCTCTATTAAGCTTCGACTATGGTCTCGATTAAGCAAATGCAACACGGGATAAAAACCTTGGGAAGAAAGGGCGGGATGGCTATAATCACCCCCGCTTCAAAACGGTCATCTTTACCCAGTACCGTTCCCGCCACCTGTCCGAGGGGCGCTGCAGCAGGTTCAGCCTGTCAGGCTCGGATGGGGCGTTGTTTGTTCAGGGCTCCCTGGGCAGGCACTCAACGCACAACGGCGCCCATTCGCGATTAAACGAATGGAGGCTCTTGATGAGCGCTGTAAACACGCCTGCAGGTTTTACCGACTATAAAGTCGCTGATATGTCCCTCGCCCCATGGGGCCGCCGCGAAACCTTTATCGCCGAGTCCGAAATGCCGGCTCTGATGGGGCTGCGCCGCAAGTATGCCGCTGAACAACCGCTCAAGGGCGCGAAGATTCTGGGCTGCATCCACATGACCATCCAGACTGCCGTACTGATCGAAACCCTGGTTGCCCTGGGTGCCGAAGTACGCTGGTCGTCGTGCAACATCTTCTCGACTCAGGATCAGGCTGCTGCCGCCATTGCTGCTGCCGGTATCCCGGTTTTCGCCTGGAAGGGCGAGACTGAAGAAGAGTACGAGTGGTGCCTTGAGCAAACCATCCTCAAGGATGGCGAGCCTTGGGACGCCAACATGATCCTCGACGACGGCGGTGACCTGACCGAGCTGCTGCACAAGAAATACCCGGCCATGCTGAAGAAGATCCACGGCGTGACGGAAGAAACCACCACCGGCGTACACCGCCTGCTGGACATGCTGGCCAAAGGCGAGCTGATGATCCCTGCGATCAACGTCAACGACTCGGTAACCAAAAGCAAGAACGACAACAAGTACGGCTGCCGTCACAGCCTGAACGATGCCATCAAGCGTGGTACCGACCACCTGTTGTCCGGCAAGCAAGCACTGGTGATCGGCTACGGTGACGTGGGCAAGGGCTCGGCCCAGTCCCTGCGTCAGGAAGGCATGATCGTTAAAGTCTCCGAAGTTGACCCGATCTGCGCGATGCAGGCCTGCATGGACGGCTTCGAAGTGGTTTCGCCATTCATCGACGGCCAGAACGACGGCACTGCCGCCAGCATCGACGCTGCGCTGCTGGGCAAGATCGACCTGATCGTGACCACCACCGGTAACGTCAACGTGTGCGACAAAAACATGCTGGCTGCGCTGAAAAAACGCGCCGTGGTGTGCAATATCGGTCACTTCGACAACGAAATCGATACCGCTTTCATGCGCAAGAACTGGGCATGGGAAGAAGTGAAGCCACAGGTGCACAAGGTTCACCGTACTGGCCTGGGCGAATTCGACCCACAGAACGATGACTACCTGATCCTGCTGGCCGAAGGCCGTCTGGTTAACCTGGGCAACGCCACAGGTCACCCGAGCCGCATCATGGACGGCTCGTTCGCCAACCAGGTACTGGCCCAGATCTTCCTGTTCGCACAAAAATACGCTGACCTGCCGGCCGAGCTGCAAGCCGCACGTCTGACCGTAGAAGTGCTGCCTAAGAAGCTCGACGAAGAAGTGGCCCTGGAAATGGTCCGCGGTTTCGGTGGTGTGGTAACGCAACTGACCAAGCAACAGGCTGACTACATCGGCGTTACCGTCGAAGGCCCGTTCAAGCCAGACGCTTACCGTTACTGATTAAAAAAGGCGGTCAGGCTTGCACTGACCGCCTTTTTTTTGTGTGAGTTCAGCGTCAGGGGTGTCATTGCTCCTTCGCGTACGCAAGGGTATTCCCATGTCTCAAGATCGTCGTTTCAGCTTCGAGTTCTTCCCGACCAAGACCGATGCTGGACATGAAAAATTGATGAACACGGCTCGCCAATTGGCGGCCTACAACCCGGATTTCTTTTCCTGCACTTATGGTGCCGGTGGCTCGACCCGCGACCGCACGATCAACACCGTGCTGCAGCTGGAGAGCGAAGTAAAAGTACCTGCGGCTCCGCATTTGTCGTGTGTGGGTGACAGCAAGGACGATTTGCGCGGCCTGCTGGCTCAATACCGGGCGGCAGGTATCAAGCGTATTGTTGCGCTGCGTGGCGACCTGCCCTCCGGTATGGGCATGGCCAGTGGCGAGCTGCGTCACGCCAATGACCTGGTGAGCTTCATTCGTGAAGAGACCGGTGATCACTTTCACATCGAAGTGGCCGCTTACCCTGAGATGCACCCGCAAGCGCGCAACTTTGAAGACGATATCAACAATTTCGTTCGCAAGGCCCGTGCCGGTGCCGACAGTGCGATCACCCAGTACTTCTTCAATGCCGACAGCTACTTCCGTTTTGTCGAGCGTGTAGAGCAAGCGGGCGTCACGATTCCCATCGTGCCGGGCATCATGCCGATTACCAACTACAGCAAACTGGCGCGTTTCTCTGACGCCTGTGGCGCTGAAATCCCGCGCTGGATTCGCAAGCAGCTGGAAGCCTACGGTGATGATGTACAAAGCATCCAGGCGTTTGGCGAACAGGTCATCAGCGAAATGTGCGAACGCCTGCTCGATGGCGGCGCCCCGGGGCTGCACTTCTACACCCTGAACCAGGCTGATCCGAGCCTCGCGATCTGGAACAACCTGAAGCTGCCGCGTTAAAAGAAGGGTGCGCATTTTCCGTAGCAGCTGCCGAAGGCTGCGTCCGATTGCGAAGCGATCGTAAACCTCAGCACGCGGTTCAACTGGAAAACCGTGCGCTCCGGTTTCCGACGACTCTGTCGTCGGACGCAGCCTGCAGCAACTGCTACGGGTGTAATGCTCCGCTCTACAAAACCGTTGAGCAGCATGAAAGCGGCGCGCAGTGATTGCTCTGTTATACTCCGGTTTTTCCGCCAGGCTTACGCCCGGCCGCTCGTCCTTGTACAAGGCATTCAATCCCGCTACTGCGCAGCTTTACAGCCCGCGCGAGCGCTGAGAGTGGACCTTCAGGACCGGAGCAGGACCGGACGGGATTGCGTCACCTTAAACGCCATTCACGCCAGGCAAGACTATCCCTTTGGGCCAAGCCCTAACTAGAACAGGATTACTCATGTCCTTTGCTTCCCTCGGTCTCTCCGAGGCTTTAGTCCGCGCCATTGAAGCAGCGGGCTACACCCAGCCTACTCCGGTGCAACAGCGGGCCATTCCCGCCGTGTTGCAAGGTCGCGACTTGATGGTTGCGGCTCAGACAGGTACTGGTAAAACCGGCGGCTTCGCTCTTCCGATCCTGGAAAAGCTGTTTCCCAATGGCCACCCGGACAAATCCCAGCGCCACGGCCCACGCCAACCGCGTGTACTGGTCCTGACTCCTACTCGCGAACTCGCCGCTCAGGTGCACGAGAGCTTTAAGCTCTATGCCCGCGACTTGAAGTTCGTCAGTGCCTGCATTTTCGGCGGCGTTGGCATGAACCCTCAGGTTCAGGCCATGGCCCGCGGTGTTGATGTGTTGGTAGCGTGCCCGGGTCGCTTGCTCGATCTGTGCGGCCAAGGCAGCGTAGACCTGTCCCACGTTGAAATCCTGGTGCTCGATGAAGCCGACCGGATGCTCGACATGGGCTTCGTCCACGACGTGAAAAAGGTTCTCGCCCGCCTGCCTGCCAGACGTCAAAACCTGCTGTTCTCGGCGACGTTCTCCAAGGACATCACCGACCTGGCCGGCAAGCTGCTGCGCAACCCGGAACGCATCGAAGTCACGCCACCGAACACCACGGTCGAGCGTATCGAACAGCGTGTATTCCGCCTCCCTGCGACCCACAAGCGTGCCTTGCTGGCCCACTTGATCACCGCAGGTGCCTGGGAACAGGTTCTGGTCTTCACCCGCACCAAGCACGGCGCCAACCGTTTGGCCGAATACCTGGACAAACACGGCCTCAGCGCCGTGGCCATCCACGGTAACAAGAGCCAGAACGCCCGGACCAAAGCCCTGGCCGACTTCAAGGCCGGTGCCGTACGCATCCTGGTAGCCACCGATATCGCCGCTCGCGGTCTGGATATCGACCAGCTGCCGCACGTGGTCAACTTCGAGCTGCCAAACGTCGATGAAGATTACGTTCACCGTATCGGCCGTACTGGCCGCGCCGGTCGTTCGGGCGAAGCGATCTCGCTGGTGGCTCCGGACGAAGAAAAACTGCTGAAAAGCATCGAGCGCATGACCAAGCAGAAAATCGCTGATGGCGACCTGATGGGTTTTGACTCCAGCACTGTAGAGGCCGAAAAGCCTGAAGTGCGCGAGCGTCCGGATGTGCGTAACCCGCGCAATTCGCCACGTGGCCCTCGCGGCGACGGCCCGAATGGCGGCGGTGGTGGCGGCGGTCGCAAGGACAAAGGCAAGGACAAGGGTAAAGAGAAGCCAGCCGCCGCTCGCGGTGAGCGTCCTGCCCGTGAGCAAAAGCCTCGCGAAGCTCAACCTGCCCGTGAACAGCGTCAGCCAACACCGCGTGCCGATGCCAACCGTGCGCCGGACGAGTTCCGTGACGACGATGTGGATAACTTTGGTAACCGCGCTGATTACGTCAGTCCGTACCAGAACAAGAACAACCAGAGCCGTGGTCGCCGTCCGGGCGCTCCTGCCCAGGGGACTGGCGCAGCACCCGCCGGCCGTACCGGTGGTCGTCAAAACGCCCCGCGCACGGGCACTGGCGCCACGACTGGCACGCCACCGGCCAAGCGCAGCGGTCCACGCAGCGGCGCCCCGCGTGATGGTCAGGCCCGTCGCGACAACCGTCCGGCCCGTGACGATGCGCGTCAAGAGCCAGCCGTAAAAGGCCCACGTGAGAATCAGCCGAAGATCATGCACAAGGAATCGAAAAGCGATCGCTTTTTGACACCTGAGCAGCTTGATCAACTGCCGAACCGCCCTCGCGGTGAAAAACCGGCGCTGCTGACTCGCAACCGCTGAGTTAACACGACGGCACAAAAAAACGCCCCGGCTCGCAAGAGCCGGGGCGTTTTTTATGAGCCGTATGAAAGCGCTATTACTTGACCTTCACACCTTCCAGCGTGATGTCCAGGTCCAACGTCTGAGAGGTTGGGCCCGGACCTTTGATGCCGAAGTCGCTCAGGTTCAGGGTTGTGGTTGCGTTGAAGCCAGCGCGTTCGCCGCCCCACGGATCCTTGCCTTCGCCGTTGAAGGTTGCTTTGAACGTGACAGGCTTGGTCACGCCGTGCAGGGTCAGGTCGCCCGTCACGTCAGCTGTTTTCTCGCCGGTAGGCACTACTTTGGTCGACTTGAAGGTCGCTTCCGGGTATTTGCTCACGTCCAGGAAGTCTTTGCTGGCGATGTGCTTGTCACGTTCTGCGTGGTTGGAGAACAGGCTGGCGGTTTTCAGGGTGACGTCAATTTTGCTGTCGGCAGGCTTGGCGGCATCCCACGAGAAAGTGCCTTGCCAGTCCTTGAACGTACCGTGAATGAAGCTGTAACCCAGGTGGCTGATTTTCCAGTCGACAAAGGCGTGCTGGCCTTCTTTATCGATGGTGTAGTCAGCAGCCATGGCCTGACCAGCAGACAACAATGCAGTACCGAGAGCCAAAGCGGCGAGGGTCTTTTTCAACATGCGTTCTATTCCTTTTGAGTTTAGGTTGAACATCAAGCATCGCGCCCCAGCATACGAGTCAGGGTCGCATCACGATCGATAAAGTGGTGCTTCAGGGCAACTAGACCATGCAATCCGGCAAATATCACTACTGCCCAGGCCAGGTATAAATGCACGACGCCGGCCACATCGGCCTGATCGGGCAGGTTGGAAATCAATGCAGGTACTTCAAAGAGCCCGAATACCGGGATGCCCACGCCTTCAGAGGTGGAAATCAGGTAGCCGGCGATCATTACGGCAAACAAACCCAGATACAAAAAACCATGGCCAAGCTTGGCGCCTATGCGCGTTGCACGGCTGTAGCTGGTCAATGCGGGCGGGGCCGGGCTGATCCAGCGCCATACCACTCGCAGGAGCATGACGGCGAGTAATGTCAGGCCGATGCTTTTATGCAGGTCGGGGGCTTCTTTGCGCCATGGGTCATAGTAATCCAGGCCAACCATCCACCAACCCAGTGCAAACAAGCCGAACACGGCCAGCGCCACTAACCAATGGATGAAAATACTGACTGCACCATAGCGAGAAGAAGAATTACGTAGCTGCATAGCCAACATCCTGTAAGAACTTGGACGTAAGATTAATGGTTTACCTATCGAATGAAAGCGCATTTTTTTGCTGCAAGGTATCGATAATTACGATGTGTAGCCTGTGCACCAATCATTAAGCAAGCGTTAACAGCACGATTGGCGGTGGTTCAGAAACCCTTAAAAGCGCAGCAGAGCAGCCTCGGGGTAAACGTTATGGGTTGTGGCGTGCCCTTGCTTTGCATAGTCTTGCCCGATTGTTTACCCGCACACGCCGGGAGCCAGCGCCAGGAGAGTGGAAATGGGTCTGAATAATCAGTGGATGCAGCGTGACCTTGCGGTGCTATGGCACCCCTGCACCCAAATGAAAGATCACGAGCAGCTGCCTTTGATCCCGATCAAGCGCGGCGAGGGTGTGTGGCTGGAGGACTTTGAAGGCAAGCGCTACCTCGATGCTGTGAGTTCGTGGTGGGTCAATGTGTTTGGCCACGCCAATCCGCGCATCAACCAGCGCATCAAGGATCAGGTCGATCAACTGGAGCACGTTATTCTGGCCGGCTTCAGTCACCAGCCGGTGATCGAGCTGTCCGAGCGGCTGGTCAAAATGACGCCCGCGGGCCTGACTCGCTGTTTCTACGCGGACAATGGCTCGTCATGCATCGAAGTTGCGCTGAAAATGAGCTTTCATTACTGGCTCAATCGCGATCAGCCGAACAAAAAACGTTTCGTCACCCTGACCAACAGCTACCACGGCGAAACCATGGCCGCGATGTCAGTGGGCGATGTGCCGCTGTTCACCGAAACCTACAAGGCGTTGTTGCTCGACACGATCAAAGTACCGAGCCCTGATTGCTACCTGCGCCCTGAAGGCGTGAGCTGGGAAGCGCACTCGCGCACGATGTTCCTGGCCATGGAGCAAACGCTCGCCGAGCATCACGACACGGTGGCGGCAGTCATCGTCGAGCCGTTGATTCAAGGCGCAGGCGGCATGCGCATGTATCACCCGGTGTACCTCACGCTGCTGCGAGAGGCTTGCGATCGCTATGGCGTGCACCTGATCCTCGACGAAATCGCGGTGGGTTTCGGCCGTACCGGCACGATGTTCGCCTGTGAGCAGGCCGGGATTACCCCGGACTTCCTGTGTCTGTCCAAGGCGCTGACCGGCGGTTACTTGCCGTTGGCAGCCTGCATGACCACCGACGATGTGTATGGTGCGTTCTACGATGACTACCCGACCTTGCGTGCCTTCCTGCATTCCCACAGCTATACCGGGAATCCACTGGCCTGTGCGGCGGCTCTGGCGACGCTGGATATCTTCGAAGAAGACAATGTCATCGAGAACAACAAGGCGCTTGCTCAACGCATGGCGCGTTCGACCGCACACCTGACGGATCATCTTCATGTCTCGGAAGTGCGTCAGACCGGTATGGTGCTGGCCATTGAAATGGTCCAGGACAAAGCCAGCAAAACCGCTTATCCATGGCAGGAACGCCGCGGCCTGAAAGTCTTCCAGCACGCCCTGGAACGCGGTGCCTTATTGCGCCCGCTGGGCAGCGTGGTGTACTTCTTGCCGCCTTACGTGATTACCCCGGAGCAAATAGACTTTTTGGCTGAAGTGGCCAGCGAAGGGATCGATATCGCAACCCGCACCGATATCAGCGTGTCGGTGCCGTCCAATTTCCATCCCGACTTCCGCGATCCGGGTTAAACACGATTTTTTGTAGCCGCTGCGTAACCCATCGCAGCCCGCGGCAGCGGCTACATGAATACTTCAATTTTCAGAGAACCCATATGAGATTGTCCCGTTTCTTTATCGATGCACCGTTGAGCCTTGGCGAGCACGAATTGCCTGAAGCTCAGGCGCATTACATTGGCCGCGTGTTGCGCATGGCCGAGGGCGATGCCCTGCAAGTGTTCGACGGTTCGGGGCACGAGTTTTCGGGGCGTTTGCTGGAGGTCGGCAAAAAGCGTGTGCGCGTGCTGCTGGACGAAACGTTCGCCGGGCAGGTCGAGTCACCGCTGGTCATTCACCTCGGCCAGGGTTTGTCCCGTGGTGAACGTATGGATTGGGCCATTCAGAAGGCCACCGAGTTGGGGGTCAACGAAATCACTCCGATCATGAGCGAGCGCTGCGAAGTGAGGCTCAAGGACGAACGTGCCGACAAGCGTCTGGCACATTGGCGGCAGGTGGCAATCAGCGCCTGTGAACAATGCGGGCGCTCACGGGTGCCGGTGATTCATCCGCCGGTGTTGCTCGGCGACTGGATCAAAACCACCGAGGCGGACCTCAAGCTGGTGTTGCACCCGGTCTCCGAACCGCTTGCCAGCCACGCCAAGCCAGCGCGTCTGGCGTTCCTGATCGGTCCCGAAGGCGGCTTGACCGACAATGAAGTCGATCAAGCCCAGGCCGCCGGCTACCAGCCAGCGCGCCTTGGCCCACGGGTATTGCGTACTGAAACTGCGCCGGTGGTTGCCTTGGCCGTGGCGCAGCAGTTGTGGGGCGATTTCTAACCCCTGTGTGCCTTTACTGCACCGGGTCGCTTGTTGGGTGGGCGATGATTTGCTTCAGCTCCGCAGTCATCGGGAACTCCAGGTTCAGGCCATTCGGCGGAATCGGTTGTTCGAACCAGCGCTGGTAGATCCCGGTGATCTCGCCGGATTTGTACAGGTCGGCCAACGCGGTGTTCACCAGCGTCAACATCTGCGGGTCGTCCTTGCGCAGCATGCAGCTGTAGATTTCCCGCGATTGCTCCTGGCCCACCACGGTCCAGTTATGCGGATCGCGGGCCTTGGCACGCTCGCCATAGAGCAGGGCATCGTCCATGTAAAAAGCCACCGCGCGCCCGGTCTCGAGCATTTTGAAGGCCTCGCCATGATCTTTGGCGCTGATGACATTCATGTCCATCTTGTTGTCGGCACTGTAGCTCTTGATAAAACGCTCATTGGTGGTGCCAGCGGTGGTGACGACGTTTTTGCCTCGCAGATCATCAAAACCCTTGATGCCACTGTCTTTGGCGGTCAATAACTGGCCTTTGACGTAAATAAACCCATACGAAAAGGCCACTTGTTTTTGCCGTTCGGCGGTCACGCCGGTAGAGCCGCATTCCAGGTCAACCGTGCCGTTCTGCACCAGCGGAATGCGGGTTTGTGAGGTCACCAGGTTGTATTTGACCTTCAACGGCTTGTCGCCCATCTGCTGCTGAATACGCTCGACGATTTTGTTCGCCAGTTCCACGGAGTAACCCATCGGTTTGCCGCTGTTGTCGCCCACATAGGAGAACGGTACCGATGCGTCGCGATAACCCAGGGTAATACTTCCCGAGTCGGTGATTTTTTTCAGCGTGCCCTGCAGAGGGGTTTCACTGGCGTGCAGTGAGTGGCTGAGCAAAAGGCTCAGCGTGCAACTGATCAAGGTGAGTTTCTTCATCTTCTTATTCTCCGGTTTCAAGCTGATTAGCGTCGGACAGCAATCACACTGATTTCGACCAACACTTCGGGACGCGCCAGTTCGGCTTGTACGGTGGTGCGGGTCGGTGCCTTGCCGGCCGACAGCCAGGCGGACCATTCGGCGTTCATGGCGGCAAAGTCGTGCTGGATGTTTTGCAAGTAAATAGTGGCATTAAGAATATGGTCTTTGTCGCTGCCAGTTTCGGCCAGCAACGCATCAATCTTGCCGAGCACTTCACGGGTTTGCGCCGAAATATCTTCGCTTTGGGCAGGAACCTGCCCGGACAGGAACACCAGCGCCTCAAACGTTGCCGCAGCGCTCAAGCGATCATTGCTGTTGATACGTTGGATCGTCATCGCAGATTTCCTTTTATTCTGAAGGGGCACACTCAAGCGGCATGGGGCGCCAGGCCCTGCATGTCGATGGCGGTTTTACGGTGTGAAATCAGGTCGCTCAACAAACGCCCGCTGCCGCTGGCAAGGGTGAATCCCAATGCTCCGTGGCCCAGATTGAGCCACAGGTTGCGATAGCCGCTGGCACCGAGGATGGGCACGCCGCTTGGTGTAGCAGGACGCATGCCAGCCCATTCGATGGCCTCTTGATAATTGCCGGCTTCGGGGAATGTGCCTTGTGCCAGCTGGCGCATTTGGTTCAGCCGCTTGGGGTCGAGTGCCGAGTCGAAACCGACGATGTCCACCATTGCGGCCACGCGCAATTGCTCACCGATACGGGCGTAGACGATCTTGCGATCGTAGTCGGTGATGCTCACTTGCGGGGCTTTGCCCGAGTCTGCCAATGGTAAGGTCAGGCTATAACCCTTGAGCGGGTACAGCGGCAGACTCAGCCCGGGCAGGTTCAGGGCCGGGCTGTTATGCCCGGCGGCCAGGACCAGTTGATCGACCGGCAACAGCTCATTGCCCATCTCCACGGCATGGACCGCGCCATTGGCGTGATGAATGCGGGTCACGGTCTTGCCCAGCAAAAAGGTACAGCGCCCTGATGCTTTAAGGCGGGCCAGCAATTGCTGGCAAAAAGCGTGGCAATCGCCGACTTCTTCATCCGGTGTGTAGATGCCGCCGACAAACGCCGAACCGTGCAGGCCGGGCTCCAGGGTGGTGCACTCGCTGGCAGATAACGCCTGCTGGAACGAACTGTTGGCCACTCTTTGCCGGGCCTTGGCGAAGTGTTTCGGATCGCGGAATGCCACCAGCTTGCCGTTGCGCCGCCAGTCGAATCCCTCCAGCTGATCTTCTTCGCGCCATTGCTGCAAGGTGGCCTGGCTGAGTAAGGCCAGGCGCAGCAAGTGAGCACCGTTGCGCTGATTCACCGAACCTCGGCAGGCGGCCATGAAAGACGCCAGCCAGCGCCATTGCGCCGGGTCCATGCGGGGACGCAATTTGAGCGGCGAGTCCCCGCGCAGCATCCAGCCCATGGCTTGCCACGGCACTCCGGCATCGGCCAGCGGTGCCACATAGCGATACGACAGTTGGCCGCCATTGGCGAAGCTGGTCTGGCTGCCGAGGGTGGGTTGGGCTTCGATCACACTTACCTCAAAGCCATCGCGCACCAGTGCATACGCTGTCGCCAGACCAATAACACCTCCGCCGATGATGCAAACCCGCTGTCCCATATCCGTCTTTTCCCAAAGTTGTGCGGGACTCAGGGTAGGGGCAGGTGACAGGCGACGAACAATGAATAAAGATGGCTTACCCATAAACACAGGTTATGGACTACCCTCATGCGCTTGCGTCATATCGAGATCTTTCAGGCTATTCGTCAAACCGGCTCCGTGAGTGCGGCCGCCCAGTTGCTGCATGTGTCGCAGCCAGCCGTGAGCAAGGTGCTGCAACATGCGGAGCTGCAATTGGGCTTTCCACTGTTTTTACGGGTACGCGGCAAACTCCAACCGACCCCTGAGGCCCTGTTGCTTGAACGTGAAGTCGACAAGGTGACGGAGAGTCTGCAAGGCGTGCAGCGTCTGGCGCAAAGTTTGCGCCGTGAGCCGGGGCATCGGCTACGCATTGGCAGTACGCCTGCGCTGGCGCTGTCGTTGTTGCCGCCGGTGATCAATGAATGGACGCAACGCTACCCTGACATCCGCTGTGAGCTGGCCAGTGCCCATAGCCGTGAGTTGGTGCAAAACCTGCTGATGCGCGAGCTGGACGTGGCATTGACCTTCAAGCGGCCTGATCATCCGGGGCTCAAGGCTCAGGCGTTGGCCCACGGCGTGCTGGTCGCGTTGGCACCACGGGGTTATTGGCCGGATGAGGAAGAGGGGCAACCGTTGGCGTTGCATCAGTTGGCCAATGCGCCGCTGATTGGCCTGAGCAGTGCAGACCCGCTGTTTGCCAGGCTGGAAAGTTATCTGCAGGCCGTAGAGCCGCCGCCGCGGATCAGCATTGCCGTACAGACGTATTCGCTGGCTCGCGCGATGGTGGAGTCGGGGGCCGGTCTTGCGGTGATCGACCCGTTTACCGCTCTGGGCGCTTCACGGGCCAGTACGATCATCCGTCCGTTGTCGCCGGCATTGCCCATCACCCTCTACGCATTGACCCGCGCTGATGAACCGCCGCCCCATACCCTTGAAGGGTTGCTGCAGCTGTTCGCTGACAGGGCCTGCGAACAGCTGCAGCGACTGGACAGTTGATTTCATTGCCGCTGCATCTTGCAGCAGCGGCAATGAAGGGTGGTTACATCACTTGGGCAATGCGTACACCACGACTTGATCACCCACCTGGTTCTTCAGGATCGAGTTACCGCCTGCGACAAACGCCACATATTGCCGGCCTTTGTATTCATACACGGCGGGGTTGGCCACTGCAGGCGCCATGACGATGTCGGACCACAGCTCATCACCACTGTCCAGGGCATAGGCGCGGACCTTGGAGTCCATGGATGCGCCAATGAACACCACGCCACCTGCGGTCACCGCTGGCCCGCCGATTGTTGGCGAGCCCATGCTTTCAGGCATGTACCAGCCATACTGCTGCACGGCACCCATCGGGCGACGCCATTTCACATCCCCGGTACGCATGTCGAGTGCGACGATCTCACCAAAAGGCGGTGCCCAGCACGGCATGCCAGCCCAGTTCTGGGCATTCAGCAGCGACATGCCAAACGGTGAGCCGAGTTGCGGGTAGAACCCGTTCTCGTTGCCCGCGGCTTTGGGTTGTTTATCGTAGGACGCACGATCCCAGAGCTTGATCATTTGCACCACGTGCGAGGTATTCACCACGGCGACCTGACTGACCGGGTCAAACGCGACCCCGCCCCATTGCACACCACCGGCACTGTCCGGATAGGCCAGTGCCCCGGCGCCCTTGGTGGAGGGCGGCGTGTACATGCCGTTGTATTCCAGGTCATCCCACATTTTCGAGCACTGACCGAAGCCGACGATATCGGCGATTTTCCAGATGGCCGGCTTTTTCGATTGGTCCATCAATGGCGCAGGTTTGGTCGGGAACGGTTGGGTCGGGGAGTAGACCTCGCCAGCCACATCGCCTTGGGGTACCGGGCGCTCCTCAATCGGCCACACGTCTTCGCCGGTTCGACGATCGACGGTGAACAGAAAGCCCATTTTGGTGGCTTGCACCAGCGCGGCCACTGGTTTGCCATCAACGGTGATATCCATCAGCGTCGGGGCGGAGTTGATGTCGTAGTCCCACACATCATGGTGAACCCACTGACGAGACCAGACGACCTTGCCCGTATTGATATCCAGAGCGGTTGTTGAAGTACCCAATGGGATCGGCTGGGTCCGATTGCCGCCCCAGTAGTTCGGCGAAGGTGAAGAGACCGGGATGTACAACAGTCCCAGCGCCGGGTCATAGGACATTGCTGTCCAGATATTGGCGGTACCGGTTTTTTTGGCTTCCTCATCCGGAATCGGCTTGAACTCCCATTCCAGCTCACCGGTGCGGGCGTTCAAGGCAAACAGCGACCCGGGCGACTCGACTTCATACTCCCAATCCTTGCCGGCCCAGCCGACGATCAACTTGTCGCCGATCACGGTTGGCGGTTGCAGGACTGACAAAGGCCACTTGGCGTTGAGGGTATTCCATTGATTGACATCGACGACGCCATTTTTGCCAAAGCCTTCGCAACGCTTGCCTGTGTCGGCATCGACCGCAAACAACTCGGCAGACATCGTCCCCAGGTAGACCACTTTCTGGCAGGCAACGCCGGGTTGCGGGTTTTTTTCCTGCCAATAGGCCACGCCGCGAGACTTCAAGGCGGGTTGAGTCAGTGCCTCTAACGGCGACTTGGTGTCAAAGCTCCATTTTTCTTTGCCGGTCTCGGGTTCCAGAGCAATGATCCGGTAAAACGGCGTGCCGACGTACAGCGTGTCATTGGCAAAAATAGGCGTGGCAGACCAGACCGAAGGTGGGGTTTTGCCTGCACCAGTCGACATGTCCCCGGTGAAATATTCCCAGACCTTGGTCAGATGACCGACGTTGTCTTTGTTGATCTGATTCAGGGGCGAGTATTTCTGTGAGCTCAGTTGCCCGTGAAAACTGTCCCACTCTTTACCGTTGGGCAAGGGCAGTTTGGCGTTTTCGGCAGAGATGCTGGACTGCGCCAGAATGGGTGCCGGAACCGTGTATGAAGTGTCTGCGTTTGCGGTTGAAAGTCCCCCGAGTATGCAAATCATGGGTGCTGTCAAAAGATGCTTTTTGATTCCGCTCATATCACGCGCTCCTTGTTGGCTTGCCGCCAAACGTTTCAATGACGACACCCACGGCGCACACCACCAGCACTGCAGCCGTCCACCAGCCGTGCAGCAGTAGCGCGGCAAAAAGTGTCCCGAGCACACCCAGCCAGCACAACAGCAGCATAAAACCTCTCAAACCTCCGGGATGGATCTTGATCAGGATGAGGCCGAGAACAATTATCGCGCACTCGGCAAGCATCGTTACCATGGCGCCTCCGGAGTCTGTGATGCCCGACAGCGGAGTAAAAAACCGCCAGGCCGTGATACACAAGGCAATGGCAGCGGTGATGATCACGATGTAAGCGCCGAGGTGGCGTCCTGGGGGGGCAGAAGCAGCAGTGCTCATCCCTTTCTCCTTTCCATTCATACATGTTGTGTTGTCAGGGGCGATCAAACAGGCAGGCGCAAAGAACGCTTCAGGTCCAATCGACGCTGAGTGTAGTCAAAGACTTGAGAGTTATTTGAAATGTGGTATTGGCGGGAGAGATTCCCTCTCCAGGTCGGAGAGGGAATCGAGGGGTATTAATCGGTCAGCGTGGCAGCTTAATGCGCGTGATCGGCCTCGGCCAACGCTGGCGAGTCCTTGGTGACGTGCCCGACCAGTTTGCCGATGGTCAGCCCCTGGAACAGAATCGACGACAGGACCACGATGTAGGTGATGCTCAGGATCAGGTCGCGCTCAGGGCCCAGCGGCAAGGCCAGTGCCAGAGCGACCGAAACGCCGCCTCGCAACCCGCCCCAGGTCAGAATGCGGATCGTGCCGCGTGGCACGGTACGCCAGCGGCGCAGCAAGACAATGGCCGGGGCCACGGTGAGCAGGCGCGACAGCAAAATGGCCAGCGCCAGTACGCTCGCGGCCAGCAAGTGCAGCCAGGAGAACGGCAGCAACAACAGCTCCATGCCGATCAGCGCAAACAGCAGCGCATTGAGCATGTCATCCAGCAACTCCCAGAAACCGTCCAGGTAACGACGGGTCATCTCGTTCATGGCCTTGTTGCGCCCCAGGTTACCGATGATCAGGCCGGCGACCACCATCGCAATCGGCGCCGAGACATGCAGCTCACTGGCCATGGCCGAACCACCGATGACCAGGGCCAGGGTCAACATGACTTCGATCTGGTATTGCTCGATGCTTTTGATCATTCGGTACACCAGATAACCGATCAGCCCACCGAACACCACGCCGCCAATGGCTTCGTGGGCAAACAGCATGGCTGTGGCACTGATGCTTGGCGTTTCGCCCAGTTGCACGATGCCTAGCAGCACGGTGAACACCACAACGGCAGTGCCGTCATTGAACAGTGACTCGCCAACAATGGTGGTTTTCAGCGGCTTCGAGG
This sequence comes from Pseudomonas taetrolens, assembly GCF_900475285.1. Lineage (NCBI taxonomy): Bacteria > Pseudomonadati > Pseudomonadota > Gammaproteobacteria > Pseudomonadales > Pseudomonadaceae > Pseudomonas > Pseudomonas taetrolens. The sequence continues at coordinate 336,291 of NZ_LS483370.1, forward strand.
CATTGGCGGTACGCAATACACCGAGTACGGCGATCGGGTCGGTGGGCGAGATCAAGGCGCCGAACAGCAGGCAGTACAGGAAGCTGATATGCCAGCCGAACAGACCGAAAATCCAGTACGCCAGGCTGCCGATCACAGTGGTTGCGATCAGCACGCCGACGGTCGCCAGCAGGCCAATGGGCCAGCGATAGCTGCGTACGTCGTTGAAGTTTACGTGCAAGGCACCGGCAAACAGCAGGAATGAGAGCATCCAGTTCATCAAGAGATCGCCAAAGTCGATTTGGCCGATCAGCTGTTGCACACGGTCTTCGAGGCCCGGATAACCGAGAAAACTCAAGCCTTGCAACAGCAGGGAAAACATAAGCGCTGTGACCATCACGCCAATCGTCGGCGGCAGGCCGATAAAGCGGAAGTTCACGTAGGTAAGCAGTGAGGTTAGGCAAATAAACGCGGCTACAAGCTCAAGCATCCGGGATCCTGTGGTGGCGAAGGTGAAAGGACGCCCGATCAGATCGGGTCAGAGTTGGATGCAGTCCAGCGGCAAAAGGGCACGCTCTTCCATTAACCGTATGACGCCTGCCGGGTGACAGGTTGTGTACCGACCCGGGCGGACTATTTTGGCGGGGAGAGCCACCGCAATCGAGTAAGTCGGGAGCGTTTGCAGTATAAACAGCGTCGACACGTGCGGTCTGAACCCCCGGGCAGAACTCATAAAAACAAGGAGGTCGTGGTGCTGGCAACGGCGTTGGTGTTGGTCGCGGCAGTGTTGCATGCGGTCTGGAATACCCTGATCAAGTTCAGCGGCGAGCGGTTGCTGGTGATCGCCTGCATGGACACGGTAGCGCTGTTGGTTGTGGCCGCGCTGGTGGGGTTCGTCTCATTCCCGCCGGCGGAGATCTGGCCGTGGATTCTGGCCTCGGCGTTGTTCGAACTGCTATATCGAGTGCTGTTGATCCGGGCGTATCGGGTCGGCGATTTAGGCTTGGTATATCCCTTGATGCGCGGGCTGTCGCCGCTGGTGGTGCTGGCGCTGACACTGACATTTGCCGGAGAGGTGCTCAGCGGGCAGCAAATCATTGGCATTCTGTTGATCCCGTGCGGGATGGCGTGTCTGCTGTGGCAGGGCGGTGGCGGGGATCGCCTGCCATGGTCAATGCTGCCGGTGGTCGCCCTGATTGGGCTGTGCATCGGCTGCTATACCTTCCTGGACGGTCAGGCGATACGTCGCTGGTCGCATCCGCTGGATTATCTGGTCTGGCTGACGCTGGTCAGTGCCTGGCCGTTTCCGTTGCTGGCAGTCACTCGCAAACGCGCTGCGTTCACGCTGTTTTGGCGTACGCAGTGGCGGCTGGGCCTGGCGGTGGGTGTTTGCGTATTGGCCAGCTATGCGCTGGTGTTGTGGGCCATGCAGTTGGGCTCGATTGCCGAGGCGGCGGCCCTGCGGGAAGTCAGTGTGATTTTGGTGGTGCTGTTCGGGATGCGCTACCTCAAAGAACCTTTTGGCGGGCCAAGGCTCTTAGCTTGTGGGCTGGTGCTGATCGGCATGCTCGTGATGAAACTCTAAAAAGGAAACTCCAATGACCGTAGCTTTCTGGTGCGTACTGATTGCCTTCTGCCTGACCTATGTGTGCACCGTCTTTGCCAAGTTCAGCGACGGCAAGTTCGGGGCCAGACAGAATCATGACCCGCGGACGTTTCTCGACGGCCTGCAAGGGTTTGCCAAACGTGCCCACAGCGCCCAGCTCAACAGCTTTGAAGTGAACCCGGCCTTTGCCGCGGCGGTGATCATTGCCGACATCGTGGGCAATGCAGATCCCGTGACCATTGATGTGCTGGCAGTGCTGTTTATCACCAGCCGCATGCTGTACATCATTTGCTACCTGGCCGATTGGGCCATATTGCGCTCCATTATCTGGTTTGCCGGTATGGGGCTGGTCGTCAGCTTCTTTTTTGTGTCGCTTTAATCGCCGACTGATTGAGGTTTTGTAGCCGCTGCCGAAGGCTGCGAAAAGGCCAAAGGGGCTTCAAGAGCAAGCAGCTACAGGATGTCCGCCGATACCGTCCGGGCAAAAGACGGTATCGACAAAGGCCGTAGCGGGTTGGCGTTATTGAGGCAACACTGCGCCTTTGGGCCACAACAGCCAGATACTGCCTGTCTGCTTCATGTCACCGGCCAATTGGCCCGCCTCGGGGCCGGTGCCGACGAAGAAGTCGGCACGCACTTCGCCCGCAATGGCACCGCCCGTGTCCTGGGCTGCTACCGGTCGCACGATGGGTTGGCCATCCGGTTGGGTGGTCGATAACCACAACAGGCTGCCCAGCGGGATCACCTTGCGATCAACGGCCACGCTATAGCCAGGCGTCAGTGGCACGTTAAGCGAGCCGCGAGGCCCTTCGTTGCTGTCAGGATTCTGGGTGAAAAACACATAGCTGGGGTTGCTTGCCAGCATCTCGTGTACCCGCTCAGGATGAGTCATGGCCCAGGCATGGATGGTGCCCATGGTCACGTCTTCCTTTTTCAACTCGCCCTGTTCAACCAGCCAGCGGCCAATGGGTTTGTAGGGATGACCGTTCTGGTCAGCGTAACCAATGCGCAACTGCCGACCATTATCGAGTTGCACGCGGCCCGACCCCTGGATTTGCAGGAACTGCAGGTCCATCGGGTCGGTCAGCCACGCCAGCACCGGGGCATCCAGGCCTTTGCTGTTGATGGTTTCAGCCGTGTCGTAGGGTTTGATCACGCGACCTTCAAGGCGTCCACGCAGGCGCTTGCCCTTGAGTTCGGGGTAAAGGCTGTCCAGATTCACCACGATCAAGTCGGCGGGTATGCCGTAGATGGGGACGTTGGCGGCTTTGGTCCGGGTCAGGCTGCCAGGGTAGACCGGCTCGTAATAACCGGTGATCAAACCGTCGCTGCTGCCTTGTGCCGAGCGCAGGCTGTACACATCGAGATGGGTTTGCAGGAAGCTACTGATCTGTTCGACGCTCGGGCTGGCGGGCAAACTGGCGGCATCACTGCAAACGGGCCCCCAGTTCTGATCAGCCTTGAGGCGGGTGCAGGCGCTGCGCCACGACGCAAAGCCGCCTTGAAGGTCACTGCCCGTCACTTCCGGCAGTGCTCCCCAATCAGCTTTGCTGTAAGTCGTATGGGGTTCGGGTTGTGCGGCGTCCTTGTCTGTTTCCTTGTCGGTACCATTGCAACCGGCCAGTAGCATCACGACGGGCAGGGCCCAGGCCAGAGGTTTGAAAAATCTACTCATCAGCGATGTTCCTTCAGAGTTTGCCGGAAGCGGATGACTGTCCAGGCAACCCGTATATTCAATAGGGCTATTGGTCTTTGCAGGTGACACGAGGATACTGGCGGCCGATTCCGTGACGTGAAGCCACCATGATTGTTAAACGATTGACTGTTGTAGTGCTGGCCTGCCTGATGCTGTCAGCGTGTGGCGGGGTTGATCCCGACTCGCCGCAAGGCCAGCGTAAAGCGATTTTCAAGCAAATGCTAAAGACCAGCGAAGACCTGGGTGGCATGTTGCGTGGCCGCATTCCTTTCGACGGCCCGCGTTTTACCGCGGGTGCGACCCAGCTTGATGCGCTTTCTCATGAGCCCTGGAAGCATTTTTCGCAGGTCAAGGAGTCTGATCAAACCAATGCGACCGACGATGTCTGGCAAAAACAGGCGCGTTTTCAGGCATTGGCACGTCAGCTCGAAGCGGCCACCGGTGAACTGGTGGTCGTCAGTCAGGTTCAGCCCTACAAGGTCAGCAATCTGATGCCCGCGGTCAAGAAAGTCGAAGACACCTGCAGCGCGTGTCACAAGGAATTCCGCAACCACTGAGGGCTGCACCCATCGAGAGCGGGCAAGCCCGCTCCAGTGGGACAGTGTCGTTATTTATCCAGTTGATCCAGCGCTTCTTGCAGCTCTTTGCGCGATTCAGCCAGCTTGTTTTTGCGCTTGTCGATTTTTTCCGGATCGCCTTTTTTCATGGCTTTGTCCAGGTCGGCCTGACGCTGGCTGACTTCGTGCTTGGCTTCCAGCACCTTGTTTTCGCGTTCTTTCTTCAGACCCGAGTCGGTGCAATGAGCGGTCACTTCACTCAGGGCTTTTTCCAGTCCGGCCACCTGGTTGCTGTTGCCATGGGCGCGGGCTTGTTCGAGTTCCTGGCTGATGGCGTGTTTTTTAGCCTCACAGCCGGTCAATTCTGGTGCTTGATTGGCGGCCATCAGCGGGGCAGCGAGCAGACCACAAACAGTAAACAGGGCGAGCGGTGAAAGAAGTTTCATAAAGAGCTCCATGACAAAAAATGACAATAAACACGATTTAAAAACCGGTACGCGCTGTGCGCCCCGGGCAATGCTGCAGGCTTGGGGCGGTTAATCGAAACCGTCAATTCCGGCAGCGCTTAATATTTCACTTAACGCCTGAACATTCGGGTCTCGCAAGAAGGCCGTCAATTGTGCCGCGCGTCGTGGACCAATCCCCGGCTGTGCCAGCCATGTGCCGGAATCCCGTGCGACCAGCGCTTGCCATGAGACCCCCAGAGGCACATCCCCCGTGGGTGGAAGGCCAAGTGCTTTCACCCAGCGCGCAAACGGTTGTTGCCGGGCACCGCGCAAACTTGCGAGCAAACGCGTGCTGTTGCGTTCACCGAAGCCGTCAATGTTAGCAAGCTGTGCAGCATCCAGGGTCAACCAATCGAACAGGTTGTTGATTTGCCCGCTCTGGACCAGGCTGTTCCAGGTGCCGGGCCCGACAAATGGCAGGGCCAGCCCTTGTTTACCGCTGAGCCAGTTCAGGCGGGCCAAAAACTGGCTTTCACAACCTGCTACCGGTTGCCAGCAGCTCAGGTGATGAAAGTGATTGGGTGTCGGCACGTGTATTTCAACCCGTTCATCGGCACGCATGACCACGCTGTCCAGTCGCGGGATGGTCATGCCCGCGAGGCTGATGGCGACGTGGTCTCCGGGGCGGATGTCCAGGGATTGCCAGCGCTGCAAGGACCCGGCACTGATGCGTTTGATCTGGCGATCATCAAGACGTACGGGCTCCAGCTCCAGCATCGGCGTGATGCGCCCGGTGCGACCCACCTTGAACGTGACCTTGCGCACTTCACTGACGGCCTGAGCATGTGGGTACTTCCACGCAGCCGCCCAGTTGGGTGGCGAGGGTCGCCAGCGCGTGGCGGCTGGCCGCTGACTTTGACGCATCACCACGCCATCACTGGCAAACGGCAAGGGGCTGTCATACCAGTGCGCGCGCCAGGATCGGGCCTGCTCGACGTGTTCAATGGCCTGACTGTAGGCCGTGCTGTCGACGAAACCCAAACTGCCCAGGTGCTGCAGCCGCTCTTCGAACGTGCCGCGGCCGTCGGGCCAGTCCCAGACAAACAGGCCGATGCCCTGACCTTGCTCAAGCGTTAACTGCTGGCGCGCCATCAAGCCTGCGACCGTGCTACGGGCATTGAGGCTGCCGGATCTGGCCTGGACATGACCGGGCAGGCGCCAGTACAGCTCACCTTGCAGCACGATATCCACGGCGTGCGGCAGGTGTTGAGGAATGGCCTCGATGGCCTGTGCGGAGCGGGTCCAGTCTTGACCGTGCAGACCATCACCACGGCTGATCACACGCTGCAATCGGCCCTGGCGATAGACCAGCGTGATGGCCACGCCATCGACCTTGGGTTGAATCCACAGCCCTTGCCGTCCTGTGATCCATGCTTTGACCGCGGTCTCATCAGGCAGCTTGCTCAGACCCGTGTGCGCAACGGGATGGGGCGCGGTGCCACCAGCTGTATGCAATGGGTTATCGGTGGCAAGGTCTGGCAGGGCAAAGCAGCGTTGCCAGTGTTCCAGGCGTGCACGCGAGCGGTCGTAAACCGCGTCGCTGACCAGGGAAACACCTTCGCGGTGATAACTGTCGTCCCACACTTGTAGCTGCTGGCGCAGTGCGCTGGTCTGTTGGGCAACCTTTGGCGCCGGCCAGTCGGGGCAGGTGTCGGCGTGAGTGTCGAATGTGAAAAAGGCGAGCAGTAACCCGCCTGCGAAACGGAAGGTGGCCAGCATCGTGAGCGTCCTTGCCCGGCATGAATGCTTAAGGCTAGTGGAGGATGCCCACGCTGGGTGCGCAGTGGTTTGCGGGGTGTTTCGAGGCACAGGAGCCCGCCTGACCATGGCGAAAAACAAAAGGCCCCGGACAGTTGCCTGTCCGGGGCCTTGGGATGTAACAGGCTTGCTTAGATGCCGGCAGCTGCGCGCAGGTCATCAGCGCGGTCGGTACGCTCCCACGTGAACGTGGTGAAGGTATCGTTGCCAACCGTTTTGGTCTGTGGCGTGCGGCCGAAGTGACCGTAGGCTGCAGTTTCCTGGTACATCGGGTGCAGCAGGTCGAGCATGGTGGTGATTGCGTATGGACGCAGGTCGAACACGTCACGCACCAGCTTGATGATTTTGTCGTCAGAGATTTTGCCAGTGCCGAAGGTGTTCAACGAAATCGAAGTCGGTTGAGCGACACCGATTGCGTAGGAAACCTGGATCTCGCAACGCTCAGCCAACCCGGCAGCCACGATGTTTTTAGCCACGTAGCGGCCGGCGTAGGCCGCCGAGCGGTCAACCTTGGATGGATCTTTACCCGAGAACGCGCCACCGCCGTGACGGGCCATGCCGCCGTAGGTGTCAACGATGATCTTGCGACCGGTCAGGCCGCAGTCGCCAACCGGGCCACCGATGATGAACTGACCAGTCGGGTTGATGTGGAACTGGGTGTCTTTGTGCAGCAGTTCAGCCGGCAGCACGTGCTTGACGATCAGTTCCATCACGCCTTCGCGCAAGTCTTTGTAGGAGACTTCAGGGTTGTGCTGGGTCGACAGTACGATGGCGTCGATAGCGACAACCTTGCCACCTTCGTAACGGCAGGTTACCTGGGACTTGGCATCCGGGCGCAGCCAAGGCAGCAGGCCGGATTTGCGGGCTTCGGCCTGGCGCTGTACCAACTGGTGAGAGTAGGTGATCGGCGCAGGCATGAGCACGTCGGTTTCGTTGCTGGCGTAGCCGAACATCAGGCCCTGGTCGCCGGCGCCCTGATCTTCAGGCTTGGCACGGTCAACACCCTGGTTGATGTCGGGGGATTGCTTGCCGATGATGTTCATCACGCCGCAGGTCGCGCCGTCAAAGCCGACGTTGGAGCTGGTGTAACCGATGTCAGTGATCACGTCACGAACGATCTGCTCCAGGTCAACCCAGGCCGAAGTGGTGACTTCGCCGGCGATGATCGCTACGCCAGTTTTCACCAGAGTCTCGCACGCCACACGGGCGAACTTGTCTTCAGCAATGATGGCGTCCAGCACCGCGTCAGAAATCTGGTCGGCGATTTTGTCCGGATGCCCTTCAGACACGGACTCGGAGGTGAAAAGGGAGTATTCGCTCATCTCGACGGTTTCCTAATAATTACCGATGGTGAGTGTCGCCAGCTGGCCGCTGAAAGTGGCGGACCTGAATCTGGAAACCATTACGTAAGCCTACATAGAGGCTTTCCCCGGGAACGAGTCCCGCAGCGGTGGCCCAACGGGCCAGATCATCTTGTTCAAAACCAAGCCACAGATCACCGCAAGCTTCACGGGCCCACGCCTGATTATGACTACATAACTCTGTTATCAGCAGGCTGGCGCCAGGTTGCAGCAAGGTGGCCAGTTGCTTGAGTGCTTCGGCCGGCGCAGCGAAATGGTGCAGGACCATGTTCAATACCACGCAATCGGCCTGGATCTGTGCATCGTGTAAGGCGTCGGCCAGGATCAGGCTGACATTGTTCAGTGACTCTCGCTCACACAGCTGGCGAGCCAGCTCAAGCATTGCCGGGCTGTTGTCCAGTGCCGTGACCTGATGAAAGCGGCGGGCCAGATCGGGCAAAAAGCTGCCATCGCCAGGACCAACTTCCAGTGCTGTGGCCGCTGAATTGAAGCTCAGTTTGTCGAGCAGCGCCAAAACGCTGTCCCGATATTGCACCAGGCCGGCGATCAAATCCTGTTGAGCGCGGAACTTCTCGGCTACGCGCGAGAAAAAGTCCTGGCTGGCTGCTGCGCGTTGCCCGTGTACGGCAGCGATACGTACCTGCACGTCGACGGGCAAGGCCAGGTTATCGACCTCTTCCAGCAGCGCTGCGTGCAATTTTCCGCCCAATCGTTCGGTGCGGGGCAGTGCGCGGCGATAAAAAATCGCATTGCCTTCGCGTCGTGTCGCTACCAGCTGCGCCTGGGCCAGCACCTTGAGGTGATGGCTCATGCCGGATTGGCCGATGGCAAAGATTTGCGCCAGCTCCAGTACACCAAACGAATCATTCGCCAGCGTACGCAGAACGTTCAGTCGCAGCGGATCGCCCCCGGCCTTGCACAGGGCGGAGAGATCGTCGCAATCGTCGTGGCTGATAATAGGCGCGCGCAGGTTCATGGGGCCGCAGTCTAGTTACCCGCTCCAGACCTAGCAAGTTCAATATCAAAACTTTTTGATATTGCTCGATAAGTGGTGCGTTTGTCGGGCCGGATGATTGTATTGACGAAAAGCCTGTCCTATTCCTCGGTAGGTTGAACGGTTAAGCACAGGAAAAACGCCACAAGTGACTATCTGTCATTGCCCCGAGGGCGTTGCCTGAGGGAAAATACTCGCCTTTTTTCCGTTCCGTTTTAATCAAATGCGTTTTTATCACATTCAGGAGAACAGCGATGCCCAGCCGTCGTGAGCGTGCCAACGCCATTCGTGCACTCAGCATGGATGCCGTGCAAAAAGCCAACAGCGGCCATCCCGGTGCCCCTATGGGTATGGCAGATATCGCCGAAGTACTGTGGCGCGATTATCTGAAACACAACCCGAGCAACCCGTCTTTCGCCGACCGCGACCGCTTCGTGCTGTCCAATGGTCACGGCTCGATGCTGATCTACTCGCTGTTGCACCTGACCGGCTACGACCTGTCAATCGACGACCTGAAAAACTTCCGCCAGTTGCACAGCCGCACCCCGGGTCACCCGGAACTGGGCTACACGCCGGGCGTTGAAACCACCACTGGCCCGTTGGGTCAGGGCCTGGCCAACGCGGTGGGTTTTGCCCTGGCAGAAAAAGTACTGGGCGCGCAGTTCAACCGTCCCGGGCATAACGTTGTCGACCACCACACCTACGTGTTCCTGGGTGATGGTTGCATGATGGAAGGCATTTCCCACGAAGTCAGCTCGCTGGCCGGCACTTTGGGCCTGGGCAAGTTGATCGCGTTCTACGACGACAACGGCATCTCCATCGATGGCGAAGTTGAAGGCTGGTTCACCGATGACACGCCGAAGCGTTTCGAAGCCTACAACTGGCAAGTGATCCGCAACGTTGACGGCCACGACCCGGAAGAAATCAAAACCGCGATCGAAACCGCCCGCAAGAGCGAACAGCCAACGCTGATCTGCTGCAAAACCACCATCGGTTTCGGTTCGCCGAACAAGCAGGGCAAAGAAGATTGCCACGGTGCCCCACTGGGCGCAGAGGAAATCGCCCTGACCCGCCAGACCCTGAACTGGAGCCACGGTCCGTTTGAAGTCCCGGCTGATATCTATGCCGAATGGGATGCCAAGCAAGCCGGTGCTGCCGTTGAGTCCGAGTGGGATCAGCGTTTCGCGGCCTACGCTGCCGAATTCCCTGAGCTGGCGGCTGAGCTGTCCCGTCGCTTGAGCGGCAAGCTGCCAGCTGACTTCGATGCCAAGGCCAATGCCTACATCGCTGAAGTCGCTGCCAAAGGCGAGACCATCGCCAGCCGTAAAGCCAGCCAGAATGCCCTCAACGCTTTCGGCCCTCTGTTGCCGGAACTGCTCGGCGGCTCGGCTGACCTGGCCGGTTCCAACCTGACCCTGTGGAAAGGCTGCAAGGGTGTCAGCGCTGAAGATGCCAGCGGCAACTACATGTACTACGGCGTACGTGAGTTCGGCATGAGCGCCATCATGAACGGTGTTGCCCTGCACGGCGCACTGGTGCCTTACGGCGCCACCTTCCTGATGTTCATGGAATATGCCCGTAATGCCATCCGCATGTCGGCCCTGATGAAGCAGCGCGTGATCTACGTGTTCACCCACGACTCCATCGGTCTGGGCGAAGACGGTCCGACGCACCAGCCAGTCGAGCAATTGACCAGCCTGCGTACCACACCGAACCTGGACACCTGGCGTCCGGCTGACGCGGTGGAATCCGCAGCGGCCTGGAAGTACGCCCTGGAGCGCAATGACGGCCCGTCCGCGTTGATCTTCTCGCGCCAGAACCTGAACCACCAGACCCGTGATGCCGCGCAAATCGCCGACATCAACCGTGGTGGCTATGTGCTCAGGGACTGTGCAGGCGAGCCGGAGCTGATCCTGATTTCGGCCGGTTCCGAAGTGGGCCTGGCGGTACAGGCTTACGACAAGCTGACCGAGCAGGGCCGCAAGGTACGCGTGGTTTCGATGCCATGCACCAGCGTGTATGAAGCTCAGGATGCTGGCTACAAGCAATCGGTTCTGCCGTTGCAAGTAAGCGCCCGTATCGCTATCGAAGCATCGCACGCTGACTACTGGTACAAGTACGTGGGCCTGGAAGGCCGCGTCATCGGCATGACCACCTACGGCGAGTCGGCGCCTGCGCCTGCCTTGTTCGAAGAGTTCGGTTTCACCCTGGAAAACATCCTGGGTCAGGCTGAAGAGCTGCTGGAAGACTAAAGCAAGCTCCTTGTAGCCGCTGCCGCAGGCTGCGACAAAGGCCGCAGCACCTTCGCTTTCGTGAGGGCCGCTGCGTAACCCGTCGCAGCCTGCGGCTGCGGCTCCAGGGTTTTGCATTTACTGCTTGCACTGATAAGAGAACCTCATGCCCCAAACGCGCCCTTACAAAGTTGCACTCAACGGTTATGGCCGGATTGGTCGTTGCGTCTTGCGTGCGTTGTTTGAGCGAGGAGCAGCTGCCGGGTTTGAAATTGTTGCACTCAATGATTTGGCCGACATGGCCAGTCTCGAATATTTGACGCGCTTCGACTCCACCCACGGCCGGTTTCCGGGCGAGATTCGGATCGAAGGCGACTGCCTGCATATCAATGGCGACTGTGTGAAGGTGTTCCGCAGTGCCACCCCTGAAGGAATCGACTGGGCCGCATTGGGCGTTGATCTGGTGCTGGAGTGTTCCGGCGTCTACAACACCCGGGCAGATGGCCAGCGCTTCCTTGATGCCGGGGCTCCCCGCGTGTTGTTTTCGCAGCCGATGGCCAACGAGGCAGATGTCGATGCCACCATCGTGTACGGCGTTAACCAGCAGAGCCTGACCGGTGAAGAGCGCCTGGTGTCCAATGCCTCCTGCACCACCAACTGCGGTGTGCCGCTGTTACGCCTGCTGGATGAGGCGTTCGGCCTGGAGTACGTATCGATTACCACCATTCACTCGGCAATGAACGATCAGCCGGTGATTGACGCTTATCACCACGAAGACCTTCGCCGTACCCGCTCGGCGTTCCAGTCGGTAATACCGGTGTCCACAGGTCTGGCGAAAGGCATCGAGCGATTGTTGCCGGAACTTGCCGGGCGGATTCAAGCCAAAGCTGTTCGAGTGCCGACGCTGAACGTGTCGTGCCTCGATATTACGTTGGTTACGGCGCGCGACACCGATGCCGTGGAGGTCAACCGCGTTCTGCGCGAGGCCGCCACCAGCGGCCCGCTCAAAGGCTTGTTGGCCTACACAGAGCTGCCGCACGCCAGTTGTGATTTTAACCATGACCCGCATTCGGCAATTGTTGATGCCAGCCAGACCCGCGTTTCCGGCCCCCGGCTGGTAAACCTGCTGGCCTGGTTCGACAACGAATGGGGCTTTGCCAATCGAATGATCGATGTGGCACAGCACTATCTGCACGTTACTCACCCCAAATCCGTTCTCTAACATTAGAAACTCAGGAACTGCGACCCATGACCGTGTTGAAGATGACCGACCTCGATCTGCAAGGTAAGCGCGTACTGATCCGCGAAGACCTCAACGTCCCAGTCAAGGACGGTGTAGTCACCAGCGATGCGCGCATCCTTGCCTCGCTGCCGACCATCAAGCTGGCGTTGGAAAAAGGCGCGGCGGTTATGATCTGCTCGCACCTGGGACGTCCGACCGAGGGCGAATTCTCCCCTGAAAACAGCCTCAAGCCTGTCGCTGAGTACCTGAGCAAGGCCTTGGGCCGCGATGTACCGCTGGTCAGCGATTACCTGAACGGCGTTGATGTCAACGCGGGTGACGTCGTGTTGTTCGAAAACGTACGCTTCAACAAGGGCGAGAAGAAAAACGCCGACGAACTGGCCCGCCAGTACGCTGACCTGTGCGACGTGTTTGTGATGGACGCTTTCGGTACCGCTCACCGCGCCGAAGGTTCGACCCACGGCGTAGCCAAGTTCGCCAAAGTTGCCGCAGCAGGCCCGTTGCTGGCCGCCGAACTGGCAGCGCTGGGCAAGGCACTGGGGGCTCCGGCCAAACCCATGGCGGCGATTGTTGCTGGCTCCAAGGTGTCGACCAAGCTCGAAGTCCTCAACAGCCTGAGCCAGATCTGCGACCTGCTGATCGTGGGCGGCGGGATTGCCAACACGTTCCTGGCCGCAGCCGGTCATCCGGTGGGCAAGTCGCTGTACGAACCTGACCTGCTGGACACCGCACGGGCGATCGCGGCCAAGGTCAACGTACCGCTGCCGACAGATGTCGTGGTGGCCAAGGAATTTGCTGAAAGCGCAGTGGCAACCGTCAAGCTGATTGCTGACGTTGCTGAAGACGACATGATTCTGGACATCGGTCCACAAACAGCTGCACATTTCGCCGAGCTGTTGAAGTCATCCAGGACTATTCTGTGGAATGGCCCGGTCGGCGTATTTGAGTTCGATCAGTTTGGCCAAGGCACCAAAACCCTGGCCAACGCTATCGCCGAAAGCGCAGCGTTCTCCATTGCTGGCGGTGGCGATACGCTGGCCGCTATCGACAAGTACGGTATTGCGGATCAAATTTCTTACATCTCCACCGGCGGTGGTGCGTTCCTTGAGTTCGTCGAGGGCAAGGTATTGCCAGCGGTGGAAATCCTGGAAAGCCGCGCCAAAGCCTGAAGGTGTTTCAGGCCCTGAAAGGAAGCATGGACATGGTCAAGTTGTTACCGCTGTTGATGATTGCGGGCTTTTTGGCCGGTTGCGCCGGCTCGAGCGAGTCGACGCCCGAAGCAGCCACCCCCGAAGAGAGCGGTTGCTACCAGGCAGACTGGCAGGCGCAGAGTGTGCCGCTGGTCAATAAACGTTCAGGGCCTGAAGCGCTGGAGAAGTACGAGTCACCCCAGCCCGCGAAAGAGCGCGGCTGTCCCTGAACTCGCTCCTGCAAGAGAGCGAGTAGCCAGGGCTGATGCTGTAACGTTTCAGCCAGACAGAATCCGCATTTCGGGGGCAAGCCCCCGATCTGCAATAACTTGAATAGCAGCCGCCGCTACGGCAGGCTTGCACGATTAACGACCCTCGTCCGGGAGAGAGACTCACAATGGCACTTATCAGCATGCGCCAGATGTTGGACCACGCCGCCGAATTCGGCTACGGCGTTCCAGCCTTCAACGTAAACAACCTTGAGCAGATGCGCGCCATTATGGAAGCCGCTGACAAGACTGACTCCCCGGTGATCGTTCAGGCTTCGGCCGGTGCGCGTAAATACGCAGGTGCACCGTTTCTGCGTCACCTGATCCTGGCGGCCATCGAAGAATTCCCGCATATCCCGGTGTGCATGCACCAGGACCACGGCACCAGCCCTGACGTCTGCCAGCGCTCGATTCAACTGGGCTTCAGCTCGGTGATGATGGACGGCTCGCTGGGCGAAGACGGCAAAACCCCAACCGACTACGACTACAACGTTCGTGTCACTCAGCAGACGGTTGCGCTGGCGCATGCGTGCGGTGTGTCGGTTGAAGGCGAGCTGGGCTGCCTGGGTTCCCTGGAAACCGGTATGGCCGGTGAAGAAGACGGCATCGGCGCAGAAGGCGTGCTGGATCACAGCCAAATGCTGACCGATCCTGAAGAAGCCGCTGACTTCGTGAAGCGTACTCAAGTGGATGCCCTGGCCATCGCTATCGGTACCTCCCACGGCGCGTACAAGTTCACCAAGCCGCCTACCGGCGACGTGTTGGCCATCGACCGCATCAAAGAGATCCACAAACGCATTCCCAACACTCACCTGGTGATGCACGGTTCGTCGTCGGTTCCACAAGAGTGGCTGGCAATCATCAATGAGTTCGGCGGCGACATCAAAGAAACCTACGGTGTGCCGGTCGAAGAAATCGTTGAAGGCATCAAGCACGGCGTGCGCAAGGTCAACATTGACACCGACCTGCGTCTGGCATCGACCGGCGCCATGCGTCGCATGATGGCTACCCACCCGAGCGAGTTCGACCCGCGCAAATTCTTCGCGGCGACCGTGACTGCCATGCGTGACGTGTGCATTGCGCGTTACGAAGCCTTCGGCACCGCCGGTAACGCTTCGAAGATCAAACCGGTCTCCCTCGAAGCCATGTACCAGCGCTACTTGAAGGGTGAGCTGAACGCCAAGGTCAACTAAGCCCTGAGGCGTACGAAAAAAGCCCGCAGCGATGCGGGCTTTTTTGTGGGTGGCTGGCAGCCCCTGCGAGGTCAGTTGTGCCCCGAAGGCATTTGCTCCGGATCGATGCCGTTGCCCTTGAGCAGCGCATCCACCAGCGAGCGTGCCATTTCGACGGAGTGCACCAATGACCAGACCAGCCCGCGCTCTACGCCGCTGGCCATTTCGGTGATTTCGTCCGACACCTCTTCGGCGCTCTTGAGCAGCATCGACACGTGCTGCAGGGCTGACAATGCGGGCACGTCGTTGCGCACGGTAAAAGGTGATTGCGGATTCACCTGGCGTGCCCGGGTGGGCTTGAGGTGGTCGACAGGAATGGACGTTGTGCGCAGTGTTTCGAGGAGATGCCGGGTTGTTTCGTCATGTTGGTGATCGTCGCGCTTGAGGCGTGTTGGCTTGGGATCATCCGGCATCTTTTTTTTCATGTCTTTTCCAGAGCAATCAGCATTCAAGGCAGGGGGCAGGGGAACTCAAGAAGATAGCGCCGTGGCTTTCAACGCTGCAACCCGTGCTTGGGGCGAAAGCATTTTCTCGGAAGCGTCCTTCTCTTATCAGCATAAGTATCTGACTTTCACCCCACCGGGCCGGACCGGCGTGTACTGGTATCGGGCAAATGCCAGGGCCCACGACTGGGCTGAATTCGCTACACTGGTGCACTTTTACGCTGTGCGTTGGCGCCCCATGACTGCTCTCAAATACCTTCAGGCTTATCCCCAGACGTTACAGGATCAGGTGCGCCAACTGATCGAGCGTGACCAGTTGGGCAGTTACCTGAATGAACGATACCCACAGCGTCATGCGGTGCAGAGTGACAAGGCCCTGTATGCCTACGCGCTTGAGCTCAAGCAGGAATACCTGCGCAATGCGCCGTCCTTCGACAAGGTGCTGTTCGACAATCGACTCGATCTGACGCACCGGGCGCTGGGCCTGCATACCACCATTTCTCGCGTGCAGGGCGGCAAGCTCAAGGCCAAGAAAGAACTGCGCGTTGCGTCCTTGTTCAAGGACGCGGCCCCCGAGTTTTTAAAAATGATCGTGGTCCATGAGCTGGCGCACCTCAAAGAGTCAGATCACAACAAGGCGTTTTACAAACTGTGCGAGTACATGTTGCCGGGGTACCACCAGCTGGAGTTTGATCTGCGGGTTTACCTCACATGGCGTGATATGCAAGGCAAGCCCAAAGCGCTGTAGCCACTGCAGGTCGCGAGTACCACTTGAATGGAGTTCTGAATGGAAGTCAGCAAAACCAAAAGCAGTTTTTATCGGCGTCTGTACGTGGCTTGGTTGATTGACAGTCAGACGGCCAGCAGCGTCCCGGCATTGACGGAGCTGACCGGCATGCCACGGCGCACCGCGCAGGACACCATCGCTGCGCTGGCTGACCTGGATATCGTGTGCGAGTTCGAGCAGCAAGATGGCGCCCGTAACCACGCCGGACGCTATCGGATTCTCAGCTGGGGCCCGGTCGACAAACACTGGGTCGATCAGCACCTGGTGCAGATCAGGCAGGTGCTGGGCTACCCCTGACAGGCCTCAGCCCAAACGCATGCCGATATGGGGAATGCCATCTTCGAGAAAGGTGTCACCCTCGGCACGGAAGCCGTGTTGAGCATAAAAGTTCTGCAGGTGGGTTTGGGCGGACAAGAAGATGGGCTGCCCGGGCCAGTACTCTTCAGCATTTTCCAGGGCCTTGCTGATCAGCGTATGGCCGAGCTTTTGGTCACGTGCCTGAGGCGCGATGATCACTCGGCCAATCACCACATCGCCACCCTGGGACTCGGGATCTAACAGGCGGGCATAGGCAACCAACTGATCGTCCTGCCAGCCCATCAAATGCAGGGTGTCGCCTGACAAGTCTTGCCCGTCAACGTCCTGGTATGCGCATTTCTGTTCGACGACGAACACTTCCGAACGTAATTCCAGCACCGCGTAAAGTTGCTCTTTGCCCAGGTCGTTATGGTGTTTGCAGATCCAGTCAATGGTCACGTTCTAGTCCCGAAAGAGTGAGGTATACCCCGATACTAGGCGCGATGCGGTCTGGCGCCAAGTCACGGTGTTTCTACTCTGCCTTGATCAGGTGCGCGGCCAGGGTGCGCAGGGGGCCGAGTTGACGGCAGATCAATGCCAGCTGGGTCTGTACCAGACGCTGGTTTTCGTCGATGTCATCCGGCATTTGCTCCAGCTCGCTGGCCAGCGCTTCTTCCTCATCGCTCTGCACGTCCACAGGCTGCTTGGCGGCCAGGCCCTGGGCGATCACATCGATGCTATCGGCGATGCGCTGCCCGGCGCCCTCGATCAGTTGCTGGCGCAGTTCGTCTGGCAGTTGCGTGTCGCGGTGCGCACCAAGGCCCGACAAATAACTGAGCAAGGTGTGTGACAACACCAGGAAGCGGAAGCCCATGTCAGCATCCTTACGGAAATGCCCCGGTTCCATCAGCATGTTGGCCAGAGTGGTCGACAGCGCGGCATCGGCGTTGTGCGCGTTGCGGCGCGCCAGTCGATAAGCCAGGTCGTCGCTTTTGCCGTGGGCATATTGCTGCATGATCTGGCGCAGGTACTGGCTGTTGCAGCTCAAGGTATTGGCCAGCACCTGGTTGAGACGGCGCCCCTGCCAGTCGGGCAAGAACAGGAACACAGCGGCCGCAGCAATCACGCTGCCGACCAGGGTGTCGAACAGGCGCGGCAAGAACAGCCCGTAACCATCGCCCACCTGATTGAAGCAAAACAGCACCATTAACGTAATGGCAGCGGTGCTTAAGGTGTAGCGCGTGGTGCGGTTGATAAAGAACACCACCCCGGCCGCGACGGCGAACATCGACTGGATCAGCGGGTTGGGGAACAGATCGAACAGCGCCCAGCCCAAGGCCAGGCCAAAGGCAGTGCCGACGATCCGCTGACTGAATTTGCGCCGTGTGGCGCCGTAGCTTGGCTGGCACACAAACAGCGTGGTCAGGATGATCCAGTAGCCTTGAGTCGGGTGGATCCAGTGCACCATCGCAAAGCCTGTGCACAGCGCCAGCGGCAGGCGCAGGGCGTGACGGAAGATCAGGGACGTGGGCGTCAGGTGTTGACGCAGCCGCGACCACACATCCTTGAGGGTGCGCGGTGAGCGATCCAGCAGGCTGCTGTCGGTGGCATCCGCCAGAGTGTCGGGGTTGCTGGCGTCGCTGAGCAAGCGGTCCAGTGTGCCAAGGTTGGCGGCCAGTGCACGCAGCGAACGCAAGAGTCCGCGCCAGGCCGGATTGCTCTGGACGCGCAAATGTTCCAGTGAGGCGTGCAAGTCGGTCAGTGCCTCGGCAAAACTGTCGTCATAGATAAACGGCTGGCGCAGCTTGATCGAGTCTGAAAGACGCTGACAGGCGACGCCTTGCTGGCGCAGCAAACGCTGACAGCGGAACATCACGTCGCTGTGAAAGAAAGCATCTGCCAAGGCGTTGTAGGGGTAATGCGACGAGCTGGCGCGTTCGTGGATGTCCTGCGCGAGGAAGTACAGTTTCAGGTAGCGGCTGAGTTTTGATCCCGGTCGAGAGTTTCCGACGCGGTGCAGGATGATTTCCTTGGCGGTGTTCAGTGCGGCCACGACCCTGCCGTTTTGCTGAGCCAGCTCCAGTCGCCGGGCCTCCACATCAAGATTGCGGACAGGCTCGAACAGCGATGATTTGAGTTTGAGGTACAGCCCCAGCTCCCAAAACAATCGCGCCAGGCTTTGCTGCACCGGTTGATTGGAAAACAGTGCCTGCCACAGCACTGACAGCAGCCCGTACCACGCAGCGCCTGCGACCAGCAGCAAGGGCTCGTGCCAGAAATCGATGACCTGGCCACCGCGCTGGTCGACGCCGATCATCGTGTATACCGCGAGAATCAGCGTCGCCGAGGCAATGGCGCCATAGCGTTCACCCAGCGCACCGAGCATGGTCAGGCCAAAGCTGGCCAGTGCCAGGGCGCAGACCATCAACCAGGGGTAGGGGAATAACAGCTCGACGCTGAAGGCGGCAGCGCTGAAGCACACCAGTGTCACCAGCAGTGCATTGAGGCGGCCTTGCCAGCTGTCATCCGTCTCGGACAGTGCGCTGGCAATGACCCCGAGGAACAACGGGATCAACAGCGTCATTTCGTCTTGATACCAGCAAAAAGCCATGCTGCCGGTCAGGGCGACAAATACCCGAACGCTGTAACTGAACTTATCCCGCGCCCACAGGCGGCGCAGTGAATGCCGAAAGCTTTTCGATGACATGTAGTGGCGATGCCTTGCGAGTCGTGTCGCTAAATTGAGCCAGTTGTGACGACAGTGCAATGGCACTGTTCACATCCCGCACAAAATATTTTTTGGCATCTGGCTGTAGCCGCGGCCCACGGCAGCGGCTACAGAGGGTCTGTATCAGACGAACTGTGCCGCTGCGTAGCCAGACGCCCACGCCCATTGAAAGTTGAACCCGCCCAGATGGCCGCTGACATCCAGCACTTCACCGACAAAATACAGCCCCGGACTTTTTAGCGACTCCATGGTCTTGGACGACACTTCACGGGTATCGACACCGCCCAGCGTCACTTCTGCCGTGCGATAGCCTTCGGTACCCGCCGGGACGACCTTCCAGCACGCCAGCTTGTCAGCCACGTCGGCCAGTTCACCCGGTGTGTACTGCTTCATCGGCTTGGACGCAAACCAGTGTTCGGCCAGCAAGTTCGCCATCTTTTTGGTGAAAATCTCACCGAGCAGGGTTTTCAGCTCGCTGTTCGGGCGTTCGGCCTGTTGTGTGTGCAGCCAGTTCAACGCGTCGAGGTCGGGCAGCAGGTTGATTTCGACCGTATCGCCGGAGTTCCAGAACGACGATATCTGCAAAATTGCCGGCCCGCTCAAACCGCGGTGGGTGAACAGGATGTTCTCGCGAAAGCTCTGGTCGTTGCAGCTCACAAGGCAATCCACCGAGGTCCCCGACAGCTCGGTGCAGATATCTTTGAGCTGGTCGGTGATGGTGAACGGTACTAAACCGGCGCGGGTAGGGAGTAAGGCATGACCAAACTGCTTGGCTACCTGATAGCCGAAACCGGTGGCGCCCAGAGTGGGAATCGACAAGCCGCCGGTAGCGATCACCAGCGACTGGCAGTTCAGTTGATCCAGGGTGGTCTTCAGGCTGTAGCCGCTGTCGGTTTTTTCGATCTGCTCCACGGAGGTGTCCAGGTGCAGGCTGACGCCCGCCTGTTTGCACTCGTCGAGCAGCATTTCGAGGATGTCGCTGGATTTGTTATCGCAGAACAGCTGGCCGAGTTTTTTCTCGTGATACGGCACGCCGTGCTTGCACACCAGTTCGATGAAATCCCACTGGGTGTAGCGCGCCAGGGCCGACTTGCAGAAGTGCGGGTTCTGCGACAGGAAATTGTTGGGTTCGGTGTACATGTTGGTGAAGTTGCAGCGGCCACCGCCCGACATGAGGATCTTTTTGCCCGCCTTGTTGGCGTGGTCGATCAGCATGACCTTGCGCCCACGACCGGCAGCGGTCAGCGCGCACATCAAACCTGCGGCGCCAGCGCCAATAATCACAACGTCGGTAGAGCGCAAAGCGGTGTCCTCACAAAATTCATAGTCAATCCAAACCTAATGTGGGAGCGGGCTTGCCCGCGATTGCCGCACCTCGGTGATTCAGATGAACCGGAGTGTGTGCATCGCGAGCAAGCCAGCTCCCACATTTGATCGCCAGTGTTCAGGCGATCTTTTACAAAACCCGCACGCGCAATACGCGGCCTTTGATTTTGCCTTCGCTCAAGCGCTGTGCAGCCTGTTTGGCCACGGTACGGTCAACCGCCACGTAGGCCTGGAAGTCAAAAATCGCGATTTTGCCGACCTGGGCACCCGGGATGCCCGCGTCGCCAGTCAGGGCGCCAAGGATGTCGCCTGGGCGAACCTTGTCTTTACGACCGGCGCCGATCACCAGCGTGCTCATGGCCGGCAGCAGGGGCGCGCCGCCCTTGGATTGCAGGGTGTCCAGGGTTTCCCAGTTCAACGGCGCCTTTTGCAGCTGCTCGATGGCTTGGGCGCGGTGGGCTTCGGAAGGCGCTACCAGGCTGATGGCGATGCCTTTTTCACCGGCACGACCGGTACGGCCCACGCGGTGGATATGGATTTCGGAGTCACGGGCCAGCTCAACGTTGATCACCATGTCCAGCGCGTCGATGTCCAGGCCACGGGCCGCTACGTCGGTTGCAACCAGCACCGAGGTCGAACGGTTGGCAAACATCGCCAGCACCTGATCACGGTCACGCTGTTCCAGATCGCCATGCAGGCCGACTGCCGAAATACCCTTGGAGGTCAGGTGATCGACGGTTTCCTGAACCTGCTGCTTGGTGAAGCAGAACGCGACGCACGATTGCGGACGGAAATGCCCCAGCACCTTGGTCACGGCGCTCATGCGCTCTTCAGGCGAGATCTCGTAGAAACGCTGCTCGATCTGGCTGTCAGTGTGCAAGGCTTCAGCCTTGACCTGCTGAGGATTGCGCATGAACTTGGACGACAGTTGCTTGATGCCGACCGGGTAGGTGGCCGAGAACAGCAGGGTCTGGCGACGCTCAGGGGTCTGGCGAATGATGTCTTCGATGGCGTCGTAGAAGCCCATGTCGAGCATGCGGTCGGCTTCGTCGAGCACCAGGGTGTTGAGACCGTCGAGCTTTAGCGAGCCTTTGCGCAAGTGCTGCTGAATGCGGCCCGGGGTGCCGACGATGATGTGCGCGCCGTGTTCAAGCGAGCCGATTTGCGGGCCGAAGGACACACCGCCACACAAGGTCAGCACTTTGATGTTGTCTTCAGCGCGGGCCAGACGGCGGATCTCTTTGGCAACCTGGTCCGCCAGTTCACGGGTCGGGCAGATCACGAGGGCCTGGCAACCGAAGAAACGCGGGTTGACGGGGTTCAGCAGGCCGATGCCGAAGGCGGCGGTTTTGCCGCTGCCGGTCTTGGCCTGGGCGATCAGATCCATGCCTTTGAGGATCACCGGCAAGCTCTGCGCCTGGATCGGCGTCATCTGGGCATAACCGAGGGAGTCGAGGTTAGCCAGCATGGCGGCGGACAGAGGCAGAGAGTTAAAAGCGGTGGCAATGGTGGTCACGAGACTGGCCTGCAAAACAAAATGTCGCGCAGTGTACCAGTCCCATGGCCTTCGCCAGAACATTCTGGACGAGAAGTCATCCGCAGCCGCTCGAAAACCGCTTAATGATCCAGTTCGTGTTCCGAGTTGGCTTTGGGTTTACGGCCGTCCTGGGGTGACAGTTGCAGGAAAATGGCTGCTGCGAGCATCGCCATGATCCCGACAGTCAAGAAGGTCAGCTGGAACGCCCCGAGCACGGTGTCTACACCATCGCCGCTGTTGTCCCCGGTGAAACCGCCGAGCAAGGCTCCGGCGCAGGCCACTCCCAGACTCAGCGACAATTGCGCCACCACCGAGAGCAAGCTGTTGCCGCTGCTGGCGCTGGCATCATCAAGGTCGATCAGGGTCACGGTGTTCATCGCCGTGAACTGCAATGAGTTGATGGCGCCCAGTACAGCCAGCATTCCCAGCAATAACGGGTAGGGCGTGTGTTCCGTCACCAGGCCCATGCTGGCCAGCATCAGGCCCAGCGCCAGCGTGTTTCCCGTGAGCACGGAGCGGTAACCGAAACGTTCGATCAACGGTCGTGCGCCCCATTTCGCCAGCATGGCGGCAGCCGCCAGCGGCAGCATGCTCATCCCGGCCTGGGACGGTGAGTAACCCAGGGCAACTTGTAGCAGTAATGGCACCAGGAACGGCAATGCACCACTGCCGAGGCGGGCAAACAGATTGCCCAGGATGCCGACAGCGAAGGTCTTGGTTTTAAACAGTGTCGGGGAAAATAGCGGATTGCTGATAGCGCCCGCCCGCAACCAGTACGCCGCGAGACACGCCATGCCTGCGAACAGCAGCAACATGACCCGCAGGTGCGGCATGTGCAGTTCGCCCAGACCCTCCATGGCGATGGTGATGAACACCATTGCCGCACCAAACAGCACAAAGCCCAGGCTGTCGAATCGGGTCCGTTCGCTGCCGCGCAGATCCGGAATAAAGTGCCACACGGCCCAGCAGCCGAGCATGCCCACCGGCAGGTTGATCAAAAAAATCCAGTGCCAGCTCAGGTACTGCACCATCCAGCCGCCCATGGTCGGGCCGATCAGAGGCCCGAGCAGGCCCGGAATGGTGATGAATCCCATGATGCGTACCAGCTCCGAACGAGGGTAAGCCTTGAGTACCACCAATCGGCCTATGGGCAGCATCAAGGCACCGCCAAGGCCTTGAATGACGCGTGCGCCGATCAGTTGGTCCAGGGTGCCCGACAGTGCGCAGAGTAACGAGCCGAAACTGAAGAGTAGGATGGCGCTGAAGAAGATTTTCTTGGTGCCGAAGCGGTCGGCGATCCAGCCCGACGCCGGGATCAGTAATGCCACGGTGAGCATGTAGGCAACAATCACCCCTTGCATGCGCAACGGGTTTTCGTCGAGGTCGCGTGCCATGTCGGGCAGGGCAGTATTCAGGATCGTACCGTCAAGCGACTGCATGAAAAACGCGATGGCCACCACCCACGGCAACCAGCGCAAGGTTTCAGGACTCAGAACCGGGCGTACGGGCATAGAACCTCTGTGTTATTGGCGATACCTGGTCGTCGTAGCCGCTGAGGAGCGGAGCGAGGCTGCGTCTGGCGGCGTAGCCGTCATAAAGTCAGGTTGCACGGTGTGACAGCACAACCCCGTACACAGGATTCGCGATCGCTTGGCAATAGAACGCAGCCTCGCTCCTCAGCGGCTACGAGAATCATTTAAAGCGTCAACGTCAGTTTTTTAATCAAAGCGCCCGGCAGCAGATTCGACGCGGTCTGGCGCTGGTCGTAGGTGCTTGCCGATAGCAGCAATTCACGCTCGCTCGTCAGGGCTTCAAGTTGCGAACCCAGCAGACTATAGACGCTGTCATCAAAGCGCATGGTGTTGACCGGCGCCTTTATTTCGCCGTTCTCGACCCAAAAGGTTGCGAAGCGGGTCATGCCGGTCAGGCGGGCGGCTGGCTGGTCCGAGTAGTTCAGGTACCACAGGTTGCTGATATACAGCCCGGTACCCAATTGCTTGAGGACATCGGCCTGCGCAAGCGTGCCCGGCGCCATTGCCAGCGCACTGGGCGCTTCGCCCCACGGTGCGCCGTTGACCTCAAGGCCATATTCCGCCGCGCTGCGCGAACCCACCAGTTGTTGCAACGCGCGGCCCTCTTTGACCAGTGACAGATCCCGGCGCGGATAGCCTTCGCCGGAAAATGCCGGGCTCAACGATTGGCTGACCTGCTCATCCAGAGAGACCAGAGGGCTCAGGTGAGCATCCCCGGCATAGAGCTTTTGCAGTGGGCTGGATTTGCTGGCCAGCGCCTGGGCAGAAAAACCGCCCCAGCAGAGCATGCTCATGACTTCTTCCAGCGCGGCTGGGGCAAGGTAGGCGCGGTACTCACCCGGTGCCAGTGTATGCAGCGGACGCTCTAGAAACTCAAGCTGTTCGCGGGCCAGTTGCATGCGCCGGGCGAAGCGCTGGCTGTCCCAGTCCGCGCCAGCATAGCTGGCTTTCACCGCTTGGCTGTTGCTGTGAAACAGGCTCCAGTCGAAGTTGAAGCTGTTGGCTTGATGCCAGCCGAACGCGCCGGCAGAGCTGGCGTAGCCGTAGCTGATCGGTCCGCTGGCATAAAAGCCCACCAGGTCTACGCCTTGGGCGGCGCGGCGGATCTCCTCCAGCACCCGGCCGGTTTCCGGCAGCGGCTGGTCTTGCACCTGGTGGCTGTGCCAGGGTTCGGCATTGAGCAGTAAGTACGGGTCTGCAGGCAACAGCGGCAAGGTTTCACGCAGTTGTTGCAAGGCTTCGGTCAGCCGTTGCCGGTCTGCGGCTGGCTCGCCGGCCAGTGTGATGCGGACATCCGCATGACGACCGTCGTTGATCAGCTTCAGGTTCAGGCTGGCTTGCTGCACCTGGCCAGCCTGGCGCACCTGGCCCCGGTTGAAACGAATGAATTCCGAGGCTTCGGCGTCGTAGCCCAGTGTGAATTGCTCGGGGGCTTTGATTGTCTGGCGCAGCCACTGCACCAGCGCATCGAACTGCTCGGCCTGACTCAACGGGGTACTCATCAGGCATCGCCTCCAAACACATCAATTTGACTGAATACACAGGCAGGAGACGCATGCCCGACACGAATCACCTGATTGGGTTCGCCCTTGCCACAGTTCGGCGTACCCAGGACCTTAAAGGTACTGGCGTCGCCTACGGCCTTGAGGTTGCGCCAGAACTGGTCGGAAATACCCCGGTAATTCGGGTTTTTCACCACGCCCTTGAGCTCCCCTTGTTCGATCAACTGGCCCCATTCGCAGCCGAACTGGAATTTGTTGCGCGCATCATCAATTGACCAGGAGCGGTTGGTGGCCATCAGAATCCCGCTTTCGATACCGCCAATCAGTTGGGCCATCGATCGATCGCCAGGCTCGATATTGAGGTTGGCCATACGGTCAATCGGCGGCCGGTTCCAGCCGCAAGCGCGGCTGTTGGCCACCCCGTCCAGGCCCGAGCGGAATTGCGACAGCGCTCCGCCCAGTGGGCGTAACAGCAAGCCTTCGCGGATCAGGAACTCCTTGCGTGCCGGCGTCCCGTCGTCGTCATGGCTGTAGCTGGCGAGTTGTTCGGGGATGCTGGGGTCGAACGTCACGTTCAGCAGGTTCGAGCCATATTGCAGGCTGCCAAAGTCGCTGGTTTTGACGAAGCTGGTGCCCGCGTAGTTGCGTTCGTCACCGAGGATGCGATCCAGCTCCAGCGGATGACCGATGGATTCGTGGATCTGCAGAATCATCTGGTCGGGCATCAGCAGCAGGTCACGTTTGCCGACCGGGGCGTTGGGCGCCATCAACAACTGCAGCGCTTGCTCGGCCACTTTGGGTCCCGAGCCAATCAGCCCGCAACGGCCAATCACGTCAGCACCGCCTTGCTGGCCAAAGTTTTCGCGACCCAGGCTGCGGGTCTGACTGTCCTGGCCGTCATAGGCCGTGACACTCATCCCGGGGTAGACAAAGCGCTGTGCCTGACGCAGCTCGGCGCCGGCGCTATTGAGGTAAATCTGCTCGACATGATTGAGGCCGAGCGAGACATCCCAGCTCACCAGCCGCTCGTCCTTCGGGACTGCCGCTGACTCGACGCGGAGTAACTCAAAACAGTCGCCCAGGGACGGGAATGCCTGCTCGAGATTGGGTGAGCAGTAATCGGCGCGGGCCTGGGATACGGGTTCCTGGCTGAGGTCGAGCAAGGCGTGGGCGGCGATCAGCTGCGCCTGGCCTTCTGCAAGTTCCAGTGCGGCCTGCAGACCGTTTTGCGACAGGTCATTGGTGGCGGCATAGGCTTCGACGCCCTTGACCCGTACGGTCAGCATCGCGCCCTGATCATGCTTGAAGGAAGGAGGTTCTGCGACGTTCTTGCGTACCGACAGGTATTGCCCGGATTCGCGGACATAACGCAGGGAAAAGAACTCGGCCCGGGTGCGTAGTGCGGCAAAGCGCTGCTTGAGCTGAGGATAGAAATCGAACATGCACAGACCTCCGGAAAACGTATAGGTCTGTAGGAGCGGGCTGGCTCGAGATTCAGGCCAATCGGTTTGCCTGGTTCACCGCGGTGATGCCATCGCGAGCAAGCCCGCTCCTACAAGGGCGGGGAGGAGCGTGGTTTTAAACCGGGCAGCCCTTGGCGCGCAGAATGGCGTCAAAGCGATCCGGGTCCAGCGTGCCGGCTTCGATGGCCGCCAGGGTTGCCTGTTCACGTGCCAGCAAATCATGGCAGCGAATCAGCAGCTCAGGTAACTCGGAGCGTGAAGCAGCGACCACACCATCACCGTCGCCGATCATCAGGTCACCTGGCATCACCAACATGCCAGCACACGAAATCGGTACGTTGATTTCGCCGCCGCCGTCAGTGCTTGGGCCGCGGTGCACGCCGCCGATGGCGTAAGCCGGCAGTTCACCGGTCTGCCATTCGTCGAGGTCGCGCAGGGCGCCGTTGATGACGACACCGACAATCCCGGCCTTGAGGGCCATGGCGCGCATGATGCCGCCGAACACGGCGCGGGTCAGGTCGGCGCTGCCATCGATCACCAGCACATCCCCCGGGCGGGCCATCTGCATGGCCTTGAGGATCATCAGGTTATCGCCGGGGCGTACGCGTACGGTCAGGGCGCTGCCGAGCATTGGCCGGCTGCCGTGAAAAGGCTTGAGCCCCAGGCCGCCAACGTTGCGGCCCAGACAGTCACTGACGGCGGCAGCCGGAATCTTGCTGAACTCGGTCAGCCACTTTGGATCGAGAGGTTCTGCGTTTGGATTGATCAGAAAGCCGGTTGGCCATTTGCTGGAAGAGACAACATCAAACATAGAAAACCTCTTGGCCAGGCAGGTGCTGGCATCACGGGTGGGGCGGGGGGTGAGGCGCGAAGCGAGGCACTAGATTAGGCCTGCGTCGAGGCCGGGGCAAGCAGGGGAGGATGAAACTAAGCCTGTAGCCGCTGCCGCAGGCTGCGATAAGGTCCAAAGGACCTTCGCTTTTTAAAAGCAGGGTCGCTTCGCAACCCATCGCAGCCTTCGGCAGCGGCTACATAGCGGGTTATTGCGCGGTACGGCTCACTTCACGCAGTGGCTTGCCACGTACCGGGGCATCGCCGGCGACATAGTAGTCGGCGGTGCTGCGGGGCAGTGGCTGGCGGCCACGGATCTTGTCGGCGATTTTCTCGGCGATCATGATTGTTGGTGCGTTCAGGTTACCGGTGGTGATCAGCGGCATGATCGAGGCATCGACAACGCGCAGACCCTGCATGCCGTGCACACGGCCTTCACCATCGACCACCGCCATCTCGTCGGTGCCCATCTTGCACGAGCAGGACGGGTGGAAAGCAGTCTCGGCGTGTTCGCGGATAAACGTGTCCAGCTCTTCGTCAGTCTGCTTGTCGATACCCGGGCTGATTTCGCGGCCACGGTACGCATCCAGCGCTGGCTGTTGCATGATTTCACGGGTCAGGCGAATGCCGTCACGGAATTCCTGCCAGTCCTGATCACTCGACATGTAATTGAACAGGATGCTCGGGTATTCGCGCGGGTCCTTGGACTTCACGTTAACCCGGCCACGGCTTGGCGAACGCATGGAGCCCATGTGTGCCTGGAAACCATGTTCCTTCACGCCGTTGCTGCCGTTGTAGTTAATGGCCACTGGCAGGAAGTGATATTGAATGTTCGGCCATTCGAAATCAGGACGGGTGCGGATAAAGCCTCCGGCCTCGAATTGGTTGCTGGCGCCGATACCTTTGCCCAGGAACATCCACTCGGCGCCAATGGCCGGCTGATTCCACCACAACAGCGACGGGTAAAGCGAAACAGGCTGGGTACAGGCGTATTGCAGGTACAGCTCCAGGTGATCCTGCAGGTTTTGACCCACACCCGGCAGATCGTGAACCACCGGAATGTCGAGGCTGTTCAGCAGCTCGGCAGGCCCCACACCGGAACGTTGCAGCACCTGCGGCGAGGCGATGGCGCCGCTGCACAGCAGTACTTCCTTGCGAGCCTTGGCCTGAATGCGGGTGTCGCTGTCGCCCACCAGGTAAGCCACGCCAACGGCACGCTTGCCTTCAAACAGAATCTTGTCGGTCAGGGCGTGAGTGACGATGGTCAGGGTCGAGCGCTGCTTGGCCGTGTCCAGATAGCCACGGGCGGTGCTGGCGCGACGACCGTTCGGCGTCACCGTGCGATCCATCGGGCCGAAACCTTCCTGCTGGTAGCCGTTCAGGTCGTCGGTACGCGGGTAGCCCGCTTGTACGCCGGCTTCAACCATGGCGTGGAATAACACGTTGTTCCCGGCTTTGGGGGTCGTCACGCTGACCGGACCGTCGCCGCCGTGGTAGTCGTTCGGGCCGATATCGCGGGTTTCGGCCTTGCGGAAGTACGGCAGGCAATCGAGGTAGCTCCAGTCTTCGAGGCCCGGGTTTTTTGCCCAGCCGTCGTAGTCCATTGCATTACCACGGATGTAGCACATGCCGTTGATCAGCGAAGAGCCGCCCAGGCCCTTGCCCCGGCCACATTCCATGCGACGGCCGTCCATGTACGGTTCTGGATCGGTCTCATAGGCCCAGTTATAGCGGCGGCCTTGCAGCGGGAACGCCAGTGCCGCGGGCATTTGGGTACGGAAGTCAAAACGGTAGTCCGGGCCGCCTGCTTCAAGCAGCAGAACGGTGACGCCTGGGTCTTCAGTCAGACGGGTCGCCAGGGTGTTGCCGGCAGAGCCGGCACCAATAATGATGTAGTCGAATTCTTGGGACATAAATGCACCCTCTTTGAAAGTGTGGCAAATCACAGAACGCTGCGGGAACGAGCCTGGTCGCGATGACATCCGCGCGGTGTCATAGAGCCATCGCGTCGTGTGCATCGCGAGCAAGCTCGCTCAGGCAGGTATTACGGGATCGGGTTTAGAACACCGAAACGTAATCGCCCAACTCAACCTGGACCGATTTGATCTGGGTGTATTGCGCCAGCGAGCTGATGCCGTTTTCACGGCCAATGCCCGACTGCTTGTAACCGCCGACCGGCATTTTCGCGTCGGACTCGCCCCAGGCGTTAATCCAGCAAATACCGGCTTCCAGCTGATGAATCACGCGGTGAGCGCGGTTCAGGTCTTTGGTCACCAGACCTGCGGCCAAGCCAAACTCAGTGTCGTTGGCGCGGCGGATCACTTCTTCTTCGGTGTCATAAGTGAGGATGCTCATCACCGGGCCGAAGATTTCTTCTTTAACGATGGTCATCTCGTCAGTGCAGTCGGTGAACACGGTCGGTGCCACGAATGCACCTTTGCCCAGGTCACCTTCGGTCAGACGTTCGCCGCCGCACAGGACGCGGGCGCCTTCGGCCTTGCCCTTGGCAATGTAGCCGAGCACGCTTTCCATGTGAGCAAAGCTGACCAGCGGGCCGAAGTTGGTGTTTTCGTCTTCCGGGTTGCCAATGCGGATGCGCGCAACACGCTCCAGGATCTTGGCTTCAAAGGCGGCTTTCAGCGCCGTCGGAATGAAGACGCGAGTGCCGTTGGTGCACACCTGGCCCGAGCTGTAGAAGTTGGCCATCATGGCGGTGTCGGCTGCACGATCCAGGTCGGCATCGTCAAAAATGATCAGCGGCGACTTGCCACCCAGTTCCATGGTCACTTCCTTCAAGGAAGAGCTGGTAGCGCTGGAGGTGACTTTTTTACCGGTATCGGTACCGCCGGTGAAGGAGATTTTCTCGATGCGCGGGTGTTCGGTCAACCAGCTGCCGACTTCACGGCCACTGCCGGTCAGCACGTTGAACACACCGTCCGGTACGCCGGCAGCGGTGTAGATTTCAGCCAGCTTCAAGGTGGTCAGCGAAGTGACTTCACTTGGC
Source organism: Pseudomonas taetrolens (assembly GCF_900475285.1). NCBI lineage: Bacteria > Pseudomonadati > Pseudomonadota > Gammaproteobacteria > Pseudomonadales > Pseudomonadaceae > Pseudomonas > Pseudomonas taetrolens. The sequence goes on from NZ_LS483370.1 coordinate 366,363, forward strand.
TTGAAGATCATCGCGTTACCGGCAGCCAGGGCCGGTGCGGATTTCCACAATGCGATCTGGATCGGGTAGTTCCACGCGCCGATACCGGCGACAACGCCCAGCGGCTCACGACGGGTGTAAACGAATGAGGTGTCACGCAGGGGAATTTGCTCGCCTTCAATGGCGGGGGCCAGGCCTGCGTAATATTCCAGAACGTCGGCGCCGGTGACGATGTCGACGTAGCGGGTTTCGGAGTACGACTTGCCGGTGTCCAGGGTTTCCAGTGCGGCCAGTTCATCGTTGCGCTCGCGCAGGATGTCCACGGCGCGGCGCAGGATGCGCGAGCGCTCCATGGAGGTCATGGCGGCCCAGATTTTCTGGCCTTTTTCAGCGCTGACAACGGCGCGTTCGACGTCTTCTTTGGTCGCACGTTGCACTTGAGCAAGGACTTCGCCGTTAGCCGGGTTGATGGCATCGAAGGTTGCATCGCTGCTGGCGTCGGTGTAACCGCCATCGATGTAAAGTTTTTGCAGTTCGAAACGGGCCATAAAATCCTCGCAAGTGCATAAGTGGTTGGCGTTGATCGAAACGCGGGTTGCCATCTAACTGGGGCAACTCAATGTCTCGACAGTTCAGGGGTTAAGCATTGATTGAGGCTTAACTCACCTGCTTCGCCAGTTGTAGATCCATATATTCGTAGCAGATGCGTTGTGCCTGTTCGGTGTCGAATGCATCGCCCGACAGGGCACCCCGCAACCATAGACCATCAATGAGGGCTGCCAGGCCGCGTGCTGCATTGCGCGCTTGGTCCAACGGCAGCACTCGGCGAAATTGACAGCACAGATTGGAGTAAAGGCGGTGGTCGTTGATCCGCTGCAATCTGTGTAACGACGGCTGGTGCATGCTGGCGGCCCAAAAGGCGAGCCAGGTTTTCATTGCCGGGCCATTGACCTGGCTGGCGTCGAAGTTGCCTTCAACGATGATCTGCAGATGAACCCGTGGGCTGTCATCGCTCAGTGCCTGGCGGCGGGCGGTGACGTTTTCGATCAAGACATTCATCAAGTACCGCATGGTGGCGGCAATCAGTCCGTTCTTGTCTCGAAAGTAGTGACTGATGATGCCGTTCGACACACCGGCCAAACGGGCAATCAGTGCAATGCTTGCATCTGCCATTCCAACCTGATCGATGGCCGTCAATGTGGCTTCGATCAACTGCTGGCGGCGTATGGGTTGCATTCCGACCTTGGGCATTTTGCGAATCTCCTTGGGCCGGCGAACAGTGAAAAAAGATCACTGAACGAAAGCCAGTCTATTTTGTTTTGATTGAACGTTCAATCAACAAAGAATAAGCTCTGCGACAAATCGTCGCGATTTATGCCATTTCCCAGCGCATGAATGGCGCAAAACGACACAGCAAATATCCCCGGAACCCTTGTAGATGCGGGCCAGCCCGCCTCTGCACAGACAGCGATCGCTTGGCTGACAGGCTTTTGCCTGGGCGACTCCGGTTTTTAGCGGTGTCTTTATATCACTCGACCGTTGGTCGCTATCTAAGCGTTTGGTCGAGTGGTGCGTTGCTACACGTCCTTCTCTCGCGCTGCCTGGAGCATCCGTGCCATGAGTTCTGCTTCTCTAATAAAGACCCCGCCGCAAAAGGTGACGGTCAACGGTTGGGTGTTTTACACCTCCACTGCCTTGATACTTTTGCTGACTGCCATTTTGATCATTGCGCCACAAGAAGCAGGCCGTTTGCTGGGACTGGCCCAGGAATGGCTGTCGCGCAGTTTCGGCTGGTATTACATGGTCGTCATCGCGGCCTACCTGATTTTTGTGGTGGGCCTGGCGTTTTCGTCTTACGGCAAGCTGAAACTGGGGACCCGGCAGGATACGCCCGATTTCAGTTACGGCGCGTGGGCCGGGATGCTGTTCTCGTCGGGCATCGGCATTTCGCTGTTGTACTTCGGGGCTTCCGAGCCGCTGGACCATTACTTCAACCCACCTGAGGGCGTGGCTGGCAGTCATGAAGCCGCCCGTCAGGCGTTGCAACTGACGTTCCTGCACTGGGGCTTGCATGGCTGGGCGATCTACGCGCTGGTCGGCCTGGCCGTGGCGTACTTTGCCTACCGTCACAACCAGCCGCTGGCTCTGCGTTCGGCGCTGTACCCCTTGATGGGGGAGCGCTGGGTGAAAGGGGCGGCGGGGCACGCGGTGGATGGTTTTGGCATGTTCGTGACGTTGCTCGGCTTGGTGACCAACCTGGGGATCGGCTCGATGCAAGTGTCGTCGGGTCTCGAAAACCTGTTCGGCATGGAGCACAGCAACACCAACCTGCTGATCGTCATTATCGTGATGAGCACCGTGGCCACGATTGCTGCGGTCTCGGGTGTGGAAAACGGCATCCGTCGCCTGTCCAACCTGAACATCGTGCTGTTCAGCGGCCTGTTGATTTTTGTGCTGCTGTTCGGCCCGACTCTGCACCTGCTCAACGGCCTGGTGCAGAACACCGGTGATTACCTCAACGGTATTGTGCTGAAAACCTTCGACCTGTACGTGTACGAAGGCAATAACGCTAAAACCGAAGGCTGGCTGGGGCTGTGGACCCTGTTCTACTGGGCATGGTGGATCTCCTGGGCCCCATTCGTCGGCATGTTCATTGCCCGTATTTCCCGGGGTCGTACCGTGCGTGAGCTGGTGGCGGGCGTGTTGCTGATTCCGTTGGGCTTCACCCTGGCCTGGCTGTCGATTTTCGGTAACTCGGCATTGGATCTGGTGGTAAACCAGGGAGCGGTCGAGCTGGGGAAAACAGCCCTGGAGCAGCCTTCCATGGCGATTTACCAATTGCTTGAGCATTACCCGGCCTCGAAAATCGTGATTGGTGTGTCGATCTTCGTAGGGTTCGTGCTGTTCTTGACCCCGGCAGATTCCGGCGCGGTGATGATGGCCAACCTGTCCTGCAAGGGGGGCGATGTCGACGAAGATGCCCCGCACTGGCTGCGTATCTTTTGGTCGGTAGTGATTACGCTGGTGACCATCGGCCTGTTGTTCGCCGGTAACTTTGCGGCGATGCAAACCATGGTGGTGCTGGCGGGCCTGCCATTCTCGGTGGTGCTGATCCTGTTTATGCTGGGCCTGCACAAGGCGATGCGTCAGGACTCCCAGATGGAGCAGGAGCAAGCTGAGCTGGCGGCCCGTGGCCGCCGTGGTTTCAGCGAGCGCTTGACCGCACAGGATCTGCAACCGACCCAGGCCGTGGTGCAGCGCTTTATGGACAAGCACGTCACGCCGGCTCTTGAAGACGCGGCGGAGCAATTGCGCAGCCAGGGGCTGGCGGTGCAAACCTTGCTCGGCAACGCCAAGCGCTGCATGGGTGTGCGAATCGAGATGGAAGAGGGCAACCCGTTCGTCTATGAAGTCAGCCTGGATGGCTACCTCGCCGCGCCAAGTGAGTCAGGGCAGGATGAAGTGCGCAGTCGTTACTACCGCGCCGAGGTGTACTTGCACAACGGTAACCAGGAGTACGATCTGATGGGCTTTACCCAGGAACAAATCAGTCGGGACGTTCTCGACCAGTTTGAAAGCCATCGCCAACTTCTTGGCCGGGTGTACAGCTAACCTGTGATTGTGTAGCCGCTGCCGCAGGCTGCGACGGGTCGCCAGGCGACCCTGCTGTTGAAGGTCTTGCGATTCACATCGCAACCTTCGACAGCGGCTACATCTTCTCTAAGCGTTAACCCAGGTTCTTACCCAGTAACGCGTGATACAGCTCTGTATCGCCGAGTATCCCCACCACGCGCTGATTGTCGTGCAGCACCAGCTTGTTGCCGGTCTGATAACGAATCTGCAGTGCGTCGCGCATGCCAATGCCGCAATCCACCAGCGTTGGGCCACGTCCCAGCCCTTCCACTGCCTGGCCTGTGCTCCAGTTTTGCAGGTCGACATTACTGGCGCCCTGACGCACGCCCTTGATGGTGTTGCCCTCTGCCAGATCAATCCACGAGTCATTCCCCGGATCAATGCACACCGAACCGTTGATGCGTTTGCAGTTGTCCAGCGTGCGCATCAGGCTGCGCCCGCACAGTACGTTGAGGGGATTGGTATGGGCGACAAACGTGCGTACGTAATCGTCCGCCGGGTTGAGTACGATTTCTTCGGGCTTGCTGTATTGCACGATCTTCCCGTCTTTCATGATCGCGATGCGGCTGCCCAATTTCAGGGCTTCATCGAGGTCATGGCTCACAAACACAATGGTCTTGCTCAGCTTGCGTTGCAGCTCTAGCAACTCGTCCTGCAGGCCTTGGCGAATCAGCGGATCGAGCGCCGAAAAGGGTTCATCCATCAGCAGAATATCAGCGTCCATGGCCAGGGCGCGGGCCAGGCCCACCCGCTGCTGCATCCCGCCGCTCAACTCATCCGGTTTTTTATTGCGCCATTGGGTCAGGCCCACCAGTTCCAGTTTTTCGTCTACCAGCTTGCGTCGTTCTTTCTCGGGACGGCCCTGCATCTCAAGACCGAAGCTGATGTTTTCCCGCACGGTCAGCCACGGCATCAGGGCGAACTTTTGAAACACCATCGCGATGCGCTTGGTGCGCATCATTTTCAGCTCGGCCGGGCTGCACGAGGCGATGTCGATCTGCTTGCCTTCGTGCTCTACGTACAACTGGCCGCGGCTGACGGTGTTAAGGCCATTGATGCAGCGCAGCAGGCTGGACTTGCCGGAACCGGACAACCCCATCAGAACGCAGATTTCGCCTTTCTCGATGTCCAGGCTGGCTTTTTCAACACCGACGATTTGCCCGGTCTTTTTCAGGATCTGGTCCCGTGAAAAGCCCTGGTCGAGCAGGCTTAGCGCCTCACGCGGGTCTTTGGCGAAAATAACGTCAACGTTATCGAAACGAATGATGCTCATGCGTCGGCTCCTTGTTTTGCGTCCGGCTGTTTGCAAATCCGGTCGAGCATGATGGCCAGTAATACAATCGCCAGCCCGGCTTCAAAGCCCAGAGCGATGTCCGCCGTGTTGAGGGCGTTGACCACCGGTTTGCCCAAGCCATCTGCGCCCACCAGGGCCGCGATGACCACCATCGACAGCGACAGCATGATGCATTGGGTGATCCCGGCTGCGATGCTCGGCATGGCGTGGGGCAGCTCGATGCGGGTCAGTAATTGGCGGCGTGAACAGCCGAAGGCTTTGCCTGCGTCGAGCAGCTCCTGGGGCACGTCACGGATACCCAGATAAGTCAGGCGAATGGGGGCGGCAATGGCAAACACCACCGTGGAAATCAGCCCCGGTACGACCCCCAGACCAAACAGGGTCAGGGTTGGGATCAAGTAAACGAAAGTCGGCACCGTCTGCATCAGGTCGAGTATCGGGCGGATGAAGGTGTAGAACATGGGCTTGTGCGCGGCCAGAATTCCCAGTGGCACCCCGATGATCACGCACACAAAGGTCGCGAACAGCACCTGCGCCAGGGTTTCCATCGTCTCCTGCCAATAGCCCAGGTTGAAGATCAGCAGGAACGACAGTGCGACAAATACGGTCAGCCCCCACTTGCGCTGAATAAAATGCGCGAGCAAGGCAATCAGCCCGATAAACACAAAGGGATTGAACCAGGTCAGCGCAAACGTCACGCCGTGGATCATCGTTTCCAGTGTCGTTGCAATCATGTCGAAGGTATTGGCGCCGTTTAGCGTCAACCAGTCGACAAAGCTGGCAATGTACTGGCCTAAAGGCATTTTCTGATCAATCAGCATGGTAATGGACGTCCGCATGCAGGGGATTGGAACGGCATCGGACGGGCAGGCCGTCCGCGCGCAGGATTATTTCGCGAGACTGGCTTTCACGGCCTCCAGGCCCGGTTTTTCATCGAAGGTGGTGACCCCCGCAAGCCAGGTATCCAGCACTTGCGGGTTCTGTTTGAGCCAAGCTCTGGCGGCCGCGTCGGGTTTGATCTTGTCATCCAGGACGTTGCCCATCAGGGTGCTTTCCATGTCGAGGGTGAACACCAGGTTTTTCAAGAGCTGGCCGACGTTACTGCACTCCTGGGAATAACCTTTACGGGTGTTGGTATAGATGGTCGCCTGGCCGTAGTTGGGGCCGAAGAAGTCATCACCGCCAGTGAGGTACTTCATCTTGAAGCGAGTGTTCATCGGATGCGGTTCCCAGCCCAGAAACACCACATCGGTGCCTCGTCTCTGGGCACGATCGACCTGTGACAGCATCCCGGCTTCGCTGGATTCGACCACTTTGAACCCGGCGTCCTTAAGTCCGAACGCGTTCTTGTCGATCATGCTCTGAATCATGCGGTTGCCGTCGTTGCCCGGCTCGATGCCATAAATTTTCCCGCCCAGTTCCTTCTTGAATCGGGGTATGTCGGAAAAGTCTTTGAGCCCTTTGTTATAGAGGGCTTCGGGTACGGCAAGGGTGTATTTGGCGTTCTCAAGGTTGGCGCGCACGGTCTCGACGGTGCCCGCGTCGCGATAGGCCTTGATGTCGTTTTCCATGGTGGGCATCCAGTTGCCGAGAAACACGTCCATGTTCTTGCCATCAGCCAGCGACTTGTACGTGACCGGCACCGAGATCATGGTGGTCCTGGTCGTGTAGCCGAGGGCATCCAGCAGTGTGCTGGCGACGGCCGTGGTGACAGTGATATCGGTCCAGCCGACATCCGAGAAGTTGACGGTTCTGCATTGCTCAGGCTCCGCTGCCAGGGCAACGACGGGCAGACTCAGCAATGCAGCCAACAACAACGAGGGCGAATGTTTCATGGGCGACTCCTGGGTTTCGGGTGGCAGTTTTCACTCGGAAAACCGCACGTATCAGTTGCGGTCGGGTGACGCCGGGCCGACAGGTTGTCAGGGCGTCTAGCAATCGAGTCAGGACTGATCATGTAACAGCGAAAATCAAACGCCTACTGGGGGCGTCGTATCCAGTACAGACAGGGTCGTATCTGAAGCCTGCGAGGTCGTATTCAGAAAAACTTGGCTACAAAACCGGCTTTTTCCCGGATCTGCACCGCTTAAAACGGCCAAAACGGCGTGGACTTCACGCGGGGCGCTGGCAGGCAACGATGAGTCGTAGCTGGACGTTTTTCCCGGTCGGAAACAACCCATGATGCGAGCACTCATCTCCCCGAGGTTCGTGTTCATGGCTATCAGCGTGTTTGACCTGTTCAAGATTGGCATCGGCCCATCAAGCTCACATACCGTGGGCCCGATGCGCGCGGCGGCGCTGTTCGTGCAGGGCTTGCGTGAGCGCGGCCAGCTGTCGCAGGTCCGACGCATCGAAGTGCAGCTCTATGGCTCGTTGTCAGCCACGGGCGTCGGGCATGGCAGCGACAACGCGGTGATCATGGGCCTGATGGGCGAGTGGCCGGACGCTATCGACCCGTCGCTGATCGGTCCGCGCATCACCGAACTGCGGCAACAGGAAAGCCTGCTGTTGGATGGTCATCTGCCCATTGCGTTTGTATGGGCCCGGGACATGCGCCTGATCGACGAAAATTTGCCGTTCCATCCTAACGCCATGACGCTGGTGGCTGAAGGTGAACACGACGAGCTGTACCGCGACACGTATTACTCGGTGGGCGGTGGTTTTGTGGTGGATGCGGCGCAAGCGGCCAGCGGGGTGCTGGACATGGACCGCAGCGCACTGCCGTATGAGTTCACCAGTGCCGCCCGGTTGCTCGAACTGTGCCGCGAGCACCAGTTGAGTGTGGCTGCATTAATGATGGCCAACGAACGTACCTGGCGCAGTGAAGATGAAATTCGCTGCGGTTTGATGAAACTCTGGCGCGCCATGCAGGCGTGCGTGGAGCAAGGCCTCAAGCACGAAGGCATCCTGCCCGGCGGCTTGAACGTGCGCCGCCGCGCCGCTCGCCTGCATCGCAGCTTGCAGGAGTTGGGCAAACCCAATGTCATCGGTTCAACCCTCAGCGCAATGGAGTGGGTCAACCTGTTCGCATTGGCGGTCAACGAAGAAAACGCCGCGGGCGGGCGCATGGTGACGGCACCCACCAACGGTGCTGCCGGTATTATCCCGGCGGTGCTGCACTACTTCATGAAGTTCAGTGATGAAGTCAGCGAGGCCCATGTGGTCGACTACTTATTGAGCGCGGCGGCCATCGGTATTTTGTGCAAAATGAATGCCTCGATATCCGGTGCCGAAGTGGGGTGCCAGGGAGAAGTCGGTTCGGCATGTGCCATGGCCGCGGCAGGGCTTGCGCAAATACTCGGCGCAACGCCAGAACAGCTGTGCAACGCCGCCGAAATTGGCCTGGAGCACAACCTGGGCCTGACTTGTGACCCGGTGGGCGGGCTGGTGCAAGTACCCTGCATCGAGCGCAACGCCATTGCAGCGGTCAAAGCCATCAACGCCGCGCAAATGGCCCTGCGCGGCGACGGCCAGCACTTTATCTCGCTGGACCGGGTGATCCGCACCATGCGCGATACCGGCGCCGACATGCATGACAAATACAAGGAAACCTCACGCGGCGGGCTGGCGGTGAGCGCGGTGGAGTGCTGATTGCAGGCTCATGGTCTGCTCCTGCGAAACGGGAGCAGACCCTAGCAGAACTGCTAGTTGCTCTGTGCTGCCACACACTCGACACTTCAGTCTCAACTACTGGAGTGTCGAGCCATGACTGTTTCAGCTGTCAGCTTTACCTATGACTCCCTGGATCGTTGTATCGCCTCCACGCGTTCGGGCGAGCCTGTCGGGCGGTTTTTTTATAAAAACGACCAATTGGTAACCGCCATTCAGGGCACGGTAGCCACTTGCCTATTCCGCAACAATCATCAGGCGGTTGCACAACGCGACAGCACAGGTACCTATTTACTGACAACCGATTTGCCCGGTTCAGCCATGAGCTTTAGCAAGCACATGCATCCGGTCCATTACGTTTTCTATACCCCCTATGGTTACTCCCGGTCTTTCGACAGTGCTGGAGCATGGGTGGGGTTTAATGGTGAGCAACCTGAAGCATTGACCGGCCATTATTTAGTGGGCAATGGCCAGCGCGTGTATAACCCGGTGTTGATGCGATTCAACACCCCGGACTCGCTTAGCCCCTTTTTAAAAGGCGGTATCAATGCTTACGCCTATTGTTCGGGGGACCCGGTAAATTGGAAGGACCAAACGGGGCATATCCGTTTGCCTATAAAGTCTTTAAGCGGGTTTGGAGGTGCGGTCTTGAGTGCTCCAAGCGAAAGTCGGAACTTATGGAAGGAAACCCTCGACGTTGCCAGGAAATCATTGACACGGAGCGCTTCCACTCCTGAGTCAATCGCACCGGGAAGACAGGCTCTGAATGAGGGGCTTGAGGTAATGCCTAGAAATCAAACCTTCACCAACCTGCTGTACGAAACCAATAAAAACCTGATTTCCAACGCAGATTCCAGTCTGAGTGTGCCTCACGCCAGTTTTTATCTGGACACAGCGCAAAAGGTTGAAGCTGGCGCACTTTCCAACGCCAGTGCGCATTTTAGTTCCGCCTATCACTGGCTCTCAAAAACCAATGGTGCTTCCCGACCCGTGGGCACAGCTTTTAATTTCCTTGCTGGGTTTATGGCGGCAGGTATTGATCACAAATTACAGAAAACAGGTGGTGCGATTCGACAGCTACGCAGCGAGATTCGCACGTGAGCAGTTTTGGCGTTCCTGTCGCAAGCCCCTGGTCTCTGTATTCGTTCTGCACTAACCCTGTGATCTATAAGAGCATGCAATGCCCCCGATTGCCGTAAAGGCAATCGGATTTGGGGTGAGGGCTTTACCGAACTCGCACCTGGTAGAAAACACACTTGCCCTGCTCAAGCATTATCGGGCGCTTGCATCGCGCTGAATGCACTGCCTTCGAGGCCAGCCGCGCCCAGGCTTATCGAACACCTTCCTCATCGGCGGGCCTTGGCGAGCGACAGGTTTATCAGGTAACGCTCTTCGTCGGGGTGTCTGTAGTCCTTGAAACGGTTCACGTTGAGCATGATTTGATATTTGTCGCCGGCTTGCCAAAAGGTTCTGCCACCCAGGATACCTCGCACCCGAGCACGCCCTTCAGGCGTGTCGACAATCTCGGGATCACTCTCTGGGTCGGAGACAAACCAGCCTTGTCGACGCCATTGGTCCTGCAGACCCAATACGACTTTCAGCGCATCGTCCAGCAGCAACGGTTCGATTTGCGGGGACATGCGGATGTTAGCCACGCGTTCATTATCAAAATTGATCGTGAAAAAGCGGGCCAAGGGCGTGGTGAAACCGTATTGCGGGTCGATAAAGCGTAATCGGGCGTCTGATTCGGGCATATGGAACCAAAGCTCATCAGGAATCGCAGGGGGAATCGAGGCGCTGGAACGCTGGCGCATGTCTTCCCATGGCTCCCCGAAGACAAGCGCGATTTCCGGTTCATCGGCCAGTTGTTGCCCCACCCAGCGCACGCTCGCCACCACGAAAAACACCATAAGCACCATGCACAGCCTTCGAGGCCAGCTGCTGACTTTCAGACGCCGGATCATGGCGCTGCACCTGCGGCAATATGTTTGATCGAGTGCTCCAGTGCATGACGGTTTTCGTCGTGCAGCATCGTCAATGCTCCTCACCACTCACCCATGGACTGGCTATCGCCAGAGTGATCATGTAGCGCTCTTCGGTGGGACGTTTATAGTCTCTGAAACGATTCAGAATCAGCATCACCTGATACTTATCATCCGCCTGCCAAAACGTTGTTCCTCCCTTGTTTACATCCCGCAACTGGTCGCGCCATTGTGGGGTATCAGCCAACGGTGGATCACTTTTAGGATTGGTGACAAACCAGCCTTTGCGCTGCCATTGATCCTGTAAATCCAGCACAATTTTCAGTGCATCATCCAGCAGTAACGGTTCGACTTGCGGGGACATGCGGATGTTGCGCACCCGCTCATTATCAAAACTGATCGTGAAAAAGCGTGCCAATGGCGTGGTGAAACCGTATTGGGGGTCGATGAAGCGTAATCGGGCGTCCGACTCCGGCATGCGGAACCAGTGATGCCCGGGTATTGCCGGGCCAATCTTTGCGCTTGAACGCTGGCGCATATCCTCCCAAGGCTCACCACGTATCAAGGCAGTTTCAGGTTCATCGGCCAGTTGTTGCACCCCCCAGCGCACGCTCGCCACCACGAAAAACACCATAAGCACCATGCACAGCCTTCGAGGCCAGCTGCTGACTTTCAGACGCCGGATCATGGCGCTGCACCTGCGGCAATATGTTTGATTGAATGCTCCAGTGCATGACGGTTTTCGTCCTGCAACATCTGGTCAAAACGCCTGGCGGCCTCAAGCACAAAGGCCATGCGCTGTTTAAGGTCGGCCAGGTTTGCCAACACGCTGCGGTCAAAACTGATCGTGCGTCCGTCGTCGAGCGGTTGGCACTGGCTGGTAAGGGTCAGTTCGATGGCCTGGGCGACCCCAGAAGGGAAACCGGTGACGTACGACACATGATTGCTGCGCAACAGCCAGACCATCCTGGGGTCTTCGTACAGGGTCGGCTGGAGGATATTGCTTTGCTCATGAAAGGCAAAAAACTCTACACTTTTAGCAATTTCACCGTTTTCAATGGCCTCGAAAGCATCTAGAACTTCCTGATAAGTCCCCCCAAAAACGAGTTTTTCCTGCTCAACCGGCCACAGCACCGGAAACTTCGGGTGCCCATGAATTTTCCGGCGATTATTCAGGCAGGTTTTCAGCGCCTCAAAACCCCGTTTTTTGTAAAACGCATGCAGTGGAAAGATATCTAAAAACAGTGTGGTATTGCCCAACGCCAGCATGTCGTACACATAGTTGAACTGTTGCTGGATCTGGCCCAACTCATCTCCTTCAAAACGAAGGTCGAAGGGGATGGGGTTGTTGGCATTGGCGACCCGATAACTCGCCAGATTTTTTTGCAACAACTGCACGGTGTCGTTACTGATCAGCGGCTGAGGCCCGCTGAAGCCTCGCGTCAGTGCTTCCATTGCCACGGTCTCTGCATGGATTTTCTCAATCGAGTCCGCCGCATGCAGCAGCCCGCACCCCACCTGCTTTGAGGCAAACGCTGCGAGCCCGGCCCATTGGAAGCGTGGGTCTTCCAGCCACATGCGGGCATAGGTGGCGTTGATCGCGCGGTTACGCGCTTGGGGGTCGGCAATCAGGATGCCGCCGGGGGCGACGATTTCTTCGGCTGCCCGCTGGTATATTCGCCACAGCCCTTCGCAGGTCAGAACGGGCACTTCGGTGACGGCGGTCATGCAGTCGTAGAGCTCGATGACGCGGGTTTCGCATTCGCAAACAGGCAAGGTGTTGTGAAACAGGCGCTGAGTGTCGCTGGGATGGTCTTTGAAGCACTGAGTCATGGGCGGGCTCCAGGTCGAATGCCGCGACCCTAACAGCCCACCCCCGGGTGTAGATCATCGCCAAAGAAATCCGGACGTGTCCTACTCTGATGAGTCCAGATTCATTACGAGAGATTCGTGCGAAGCGCAGTAAACACAAAGAAACTCCCCAGAACTGGCGGACGGTGAGCGTGTTGGAGCTGTAACCGCGGGCTTGCACTTCTTCAGTGCGCGACGGATCTTTGTGGCGCACATCTCAAGCGACTTGTGCTTTCGGTGACACTGCTCAGTACCAGATTCCTACACGCTTCCCACAAGTGATACCAATGTGCTCAACAGCGGCGGGGTAGACGGCATGCACGCAGGGTTGAGCCTGTTTGTCGAGCATTTAGGCATGGCCCGTCTAGACGCATAGCGACGTCGTTTTCAGATTTTTTTGAATGCGCATTCAAGTTTAGGCATGAGGTTTGCGTTGTCATCGTAAAGCCCCGTACAAACAGGGCGATAACAAGAGCCTGAGCCTGAGGCCAACACCTGCTTTGTGTGAGGAGATACTGCGATGACGTCGTTCAACTCCGGGGCCCAACCCCAGAACCGTGCGCCTCAATCCATCGGTTTTTTGCTGCTGGACAATTTCACACTCATTTCCCTGGCGTCTGCGATAGAACCCTTGCGCATGGCCAATCAGCTGTCCGGCCGCGAGTTGTACCGATGGAGCACCCTCAGCGCGGATGGCAGCCAGGTCTGGGCCAGTGATGGCCTGCAAGTGACCCCCGATGCCAGCATGTACAAGGCTCCGGTGCTGGACATGGTGATTGTCTGTGGAGGTGTTGGCATTCAACGCACCGTCAACCGCGAACATGTGTCATGGCTGCAAAGCCAGGCGCGTCAGTCCCGTCGCTTGGGTGCAGTCTGTACCGGCAGTTGGGCGTTGGCCTACGCAGGTTTGCTCGACGGTTTTGATTGCAGCGTGCATTGGGAGTGTCTGGCCTCCATGCAGGAAGCCTTCCCGCGGGTATCCATGAGCACACGTCTGTTCACTCTGGATCGCAGCCGTTTCACCAGTTCGGGCGGCACCGCGCCGCTGGACATGATGCTGCACCTGATCAGCCGTGATCATGGTCGCGAGTTGTCGGCAGCCATTTCTGAGATGTTCGTCTATGAACGCATTCGTAACGAGCAGGATCACCAGCGGGTCCCCCTCAAGCACATGCTCGGTACTAACCAGCCTAAATTGCAGGAAATCGTTGCCTTGATGGAGGCCAACCTCGAAGAGCCCATCGACCTCGACGAACTGGCGGTGTACGTCGCGGTGTCACGACGTCAGCTGGAGCGGCTGTTTCAGAAATACTTGCACTGCTCACCGTCGCGCTACTACCTCAAGCTGCGACTGGTGCGGGCACGGCAATTGCTCAAGCAAACACCCATGTCGATCATTGAAGTGGCAGCGGTCTGCGGCTTTGTGTCGACCCCGCACTTTTCGAAGTGTTACCGCGAATACTTCGGCATCCCTCCACGGGATGAGCGCGTAGGTTCCAATACCGCACAGCAGACCACCCTGGTACCGATTCCGCAGTCGTTGCTAATGACCCCGTTGGCCGGGCCGATGTCTGCCTTGAACCAGGCACGCAACGAATCGACCTTTGCCAGTGTGAGGTTGTAGAGCCTATCCCGTTGCCGGGTCACGGCACCATGCCGTGAGGCCCTCGGTGCAACAGCCCGGATGCGGTCGCAGCAACGGGTTTTGAAGGTCCTTCGACCCGTGTCGCAGCCTTCGGCAGCGGCTACGAAGGTGACCCGTAGCCGCGCTGTTCAGGCTGTTTTGCTCTGCTTGAATTGCGCCAGTCCGGGCAGCAGTTGCTGATCAATGGCCTGGCGCACGGCCGGCAGGATGGTCGCGCTGCCGGTGTAGAGTTTTTCGACCAGTCCCTTGAGCGCACGGGCATTGGTGTCATTCAATCCGCACACGGCGGCGGTGCAGGCTTGTTCTGCAGTGCCCGACACGTCAAAGCCCAGCGAGCGCAGCTGGCTCAACAGATCCTGCTCATCAACCAAATCCGCGTGCATCATGGTTTTTATCCTTTTTTCGAGGCGCGATTGAAATCTGATTCTGGTTGGCCTTGGGCAAGGGATCAAGCGAGGTTTTGCGTAATGTCCGGTTTGCCTAAACACAGGTCGTTTTCGGCTAAGTCAGTTTCAGCCGTGCTGGGCAAACTGGCCTCAGCAACACGGTCGATGGTTTGGTCACCTCTCGGCATCACAACACGTTTAGCCCCGGATCTGTCACGGCAGGTTCGGGGCTTTTTTCATGTTCAGGCGGCCTTTGGCAAACCGATCACACGGCCGACATATGCCGGCCTGGGCAAAGTGCGTTGCTGGATTTCGATCGCTTGCAGCAGCGCCAGCGTGTGTTCGCTGAACGGCGCTGAATGTGGCCCGGCGAGGTCGACGTGCAGCAGCATTTGTTCGTTGCCGGCGAGGGTCTGCTCATCACCGGCCAGGTGCAGGCTGTGATAGAGATGCAGGCGTTTTTTATCGTGGCCGATGAGTTGGGTGCGGACTTCAACCTGCGCGCCGAGCTTCACTTCGTGCAGGTAGTTCATGTGCAGCTCCAGGGTGAACAGCGAATGACCGCTGGCCTCGCGGCTCTGGCTGTCCAGTCCCAGGCGGTCCATCAGGGCGTCGGTGGCATAGCTGAAAATCAGCAGGTAAAACGCATCCCGCAGATGCCCGTTGTAATCGACCCACTCTTCAAGGATCGGTGTGCTGTAGGTGTTGAGTGCGGACATGGTGAACCTCGGTGTTCGATCAGTCGTGAAGGGCGATGCCATGTTTGAGTTTGGTGGCGTTTATGGCCTCCATGACGGCCAACAGGCAATCATCACGATAGCTTTCCAGCGCGGCAATGCTATGGCTGCCCAATTGTTCACAGGTGCCTTCCACTACGTCATCAACCAGTTTTTCGGTCAGCTCGGGGGCGGTCAGATACGTCCAGGGCAGTTGCAGGGCCGGGCCGAACTGGTTCATGAAATGACGCATGCCCGCATCCCCGCCTGCCAGGGTGTAGGTCATGAAGGTGCCCATGAACGACCAACGCAACCCGGCACCAAAGCGGATCGCATCATCGATCTCACCGGTGGTGGCCACGCCGTCATTGACCAGGTGCAAGGCTTCTCGCCACAACGCCTCGAGCAAACGATCGGCGATAAACCCAGGCACTTCCTTGCGCACATGCAGCGGGCGCATGCCCAGGGACTGATAGACCTGGATCGCCGCCTGAATCGCCTCGGGCGCGGTTTTTTGACCGCCGACGACTTCGACCAGTGGCAGCAAATACACCGGGTTGAACGGGTGACCGACAATGCAGCGCTCAGGATGCGTGGCAGTTTCATAGAACTCGCTGGGTAGTAGCCCTGAGGTGCTGGACGCAATCAGGGCCCGGGGCTTGGCCGCAGCACTGATCTGGCTGTGCAGCGTGAGCTTGAGATCGAGTCGTTCCGGAGCGCTTTCCTGAATGAAATCGGCATCGCGGACGCATTCTTCAATGGTGCTGACAAAACGCAGCCGGGTCTGTGAGGCGCCTTGGCTCAGACCGCTTTTCTCCAGTGCCGGCCAGGCCTTGGCCACACGCTTGCGCAACGCAGTCTCGGCTCCCGGAGCAGGGTCCCAGGCCACCACATCCAGCCCATGGGCCAGTGCGCGGGCGATCCAGCCGCTGCCGATAACACCGCTGCCAAGCGCGGCAAAGGTTTTGATGTGGGTGATGAACGTCATGGGAAAGTCCTGAATAAAAGGGGGTAAACATCAAATGCCCCCTCACCCTGGCCTGCGGGTTCAACAACACCGCGAGTCAGCCAGGACAGAGGGCAAGGCGGGGTGCATCAGCGGCGTTCTTTAAGGCCCATCTTTACCCGCCCTTCGGCCGGGGTGAGTACGCGTGAGCCGAGGCGGCTGAGGATCTCGGTGGCGCGCTCGACCAGTTGACCGTTCGTGGCCAATACACCACGGTCCAGCCACAGATTGTCTTCCAGCCCGACCCGCACGTTGCCGCCCAGCAGTACCGCCTGTGCTGCCATTGGCATTTGCATGCGACCAATGCCAAACCCGGCCCACACCGCATTGGCCGGCAGGTTGTCGACCATGGCCTTCATGCTGGTGGTGTCTGCCGGCGCCCCCCACGGAATGCCCAGGCACAGCTGGAACAGTGGATCGTCGAGCAGGCCTTCCTTGATCATTTGTTTGGCAAACCAGAGGTGGCCGGTGTCGAATATTTCCAGCTCGGCTTTTACCCCCAGCTCCTGGATACGCCTGGCGCCAGCGCGCAGTTGCGCTGGCGTAGACACATAAATGGTGTCGCCGTCGCCAAAGTTCAGGGTGCCGCAATCCAGGGTGCAGATTTCAGGCAGCAACGCTTCGACATGCGCCAGACGGGTCAGCGGCCCGACCAGGTCGGTGTTGGGACCAAACTCCATCGGGTTTTCGCCAGGGCCAATGTGCAAGTCGCCGCCCATGCCGGCTGTGAGGTTGACGATGATGTCGATGTCGGCCTCGCGGATACGCTCCATCAGTTCCCGGTACAGCGCCACATCACGGCTGAACTGACCGGTTTTTGGATCGCGTACGTGGCAATGCACCACCGTGGCCCCGGCTTTGGCGGCCTCCACGGCGGCGTCGGCAATTTGCTTGGGGGTGATCGGCACCAAGTGGCTGCGGCCAGAGGTGTCGCCGGCACCGGTGAGTGCACAGGTGATGATGACGTCGTGGTTCATGAGGCATTTTCCTTAGCGCGTAGAGCGCCACTGCGCGGCCCTTGCGGGCGGCGGCATGTGGGCTCGGTACTGGATTATTGAGTGCTGAGTTTCAGGTGTTCTGCGGCCGGTTTGCCATCCACTGTGGTGACACCTTCGAGCCAGCGCTGCTGGTCTTGAGGATGATCCTTGAGCCACTGGCGGGCTGAGGCTTGAGCGTCCTTGTGATCCAGCAGCGGCTGCATCATGCGGCTCTCGTCTTCGGCACTGAACGTCAGGTTGCTCAGCAAACGGCTGACATTCGGGCAACGGCTGGCGTAGTCCGGCATGGTGACGGTCCAGACCGAGGCCTGGCCTTCGTTCGGGCCCAATGCATCTTCGCTGCCGCTGAGGTAGGTCATGTCTTGCTGGATATTCATCGGGTGCGGTGCCCAGCCAAAAAACACGATGGGTTCGTTGCGTTTGACCGCGCGGGCGACGGCCGAGAGCATCCCGGCTTCGCTGGACTCCACCAATTGGAACTTGCCCAGGCCGAACCGGTTTTCATCAATCATCGCCGTGATCTTGGTATTGGCCCCTGAGCCCGGCTCGATGCCGTAGATCTTGCCGCCCAGCTCTTTCTCGAACCTGGCGATGTCAGCAAAGGTTTTCAGGCCCTTGTCGGCCAGATACGTTGGCACGGCGAGCGTGGCCTTGGCATCTTTGAGGCTGGGCTCGGGCAGCACTGTGATTTGCTTGGCAGCCAAAAAGGGGGCGATGCTCCCGTTCATGGTTGGATTCCAGTAGCCCAGGAACAGGTCCAGCCGGTTATCGCGCATCCCGGCAAAAATGATTTGCTGAGAGGCGCTGGTTTGTTTGGTTTTATAGCCGAGACCGTCGAGCAGGGTTTGCGCCATGGCGCTGGTGGCGATCACATCGGTCCAGTTGACGACACCCATGCGCACGTTTTTGCAGGATGCATCTTCTGCGGCGAATACGTGGGGGCTGAGTAACGGCGTGGCGCTGAGTGCTAACAGGCAACAGCTGATCAGTCGCTTCATGGGGAGGCCTCGGCAGGTTGTTATTGGGGATCCGGCGTCTTTGTGCGCCGTGATGCCAAGGTACGCAGGCCGCGTACCTTATAACCGCACTGGGGCGACCGGCTTTTGCACTGCAGCGACCCGAGTGTGTTTCAATCCAGCGACTCTGAATCTGCGAGCACTGCCATGCCCCAGGATTTTTACTTTCTGTTAATGCCCGGTTTTTCGTCATTGGGCTTTATTTCTGCGATAGAACCTCTGCGCGTGGCCAACCGTTTTCGCGGTGAGCTGTACCGTTGGCACGTGCTCAGTTGCGACGGGGGGGCCGTGTTGGCAAGCAATGGCATGTCCGTGAATGCCGAGGCGGGGCTGGAGGTGCTGAAAGCCGGCGCGACGCTGTTGGTGGTGGCCGGCTTCGACCCGCTGGCCCATGTGACTCCCGCCTTGAAGCACTGGTTGCGACGCCTGGGCAATGAGGGCGTGACGCTCGGTGGTATCGACACGGGCAGCTTTGTGCTGGCGCAGGCGGGTGTACTCGACGGCCATCGACTGACCCTGCACTGGGAAGCGCTGGAGGCGTTCAAGGAGTCCTTCCCACAGTTGCAGGTGACCCAGGAACTGTTCGAGATTGATCGCCAGCGCATTACCTGTGCGGGTGGCACGGCGTCGATCGACTTGATGCTGGACCTGATCGCCCAGGCTTGCGGTCCCGAACTGGCGATACAAGTCTCCGAGCAATTCGTGCTGGGGCGTATCCGCCCGCGTAAAGACCACCAGCGCATGCAAGTTGCCACGCGCTACGGGACTCACAACAAGAAGCTGGTGCAGGTGATCGGAGAGATGGAGCAACACACCGAGCCGCCACTGAGCACCTCGCAATTGGCACAGGGCATCAGTGTTACTCGGCGTCAGCTGGAGCGGCTGTTCCGCCTGCACCTTAACGACACACCACGCAACTTTTACCTCGGTCTGCGCCTGGAAAAAGCCCGTCAGCTGTTACGTCAGACCGACATGAGTGTGCTCGACATCAGTATTGCCTGTGGCTTCGAGTCCCCGTCCTACTTCACTCGCAGTTACCGCGCACGGTTTGACTGCGCGCCAAGCCAGGACCGGGTACCAGGCTAGCAGTGGTTATTTTTTGAGCAGTGCCGCACAGGCTGCCTTGAACGCCTCATGCTGATACTTGTTCAATGAGGCCGGGAGGTCGAACGCGTGTTTTTTGAACTGGGCGTTGAGGGTTTGCGGCGACAGTAATTGCACCTCGCAGTCATCCAGCAACTGGAGAATGCCCTCAATCTTGAAGGTTGTCGGACCGCCGGCGAATTCGCCTTTTTTGCTGCGCTTTTTGATCGCAATGCGGGTGATGGCATTGGCCTTCACGAACGCTGCGAGGGCGGCGGCGAAGGCTTTGACGCTGGCAGCGTCTTCATCGTCGTCGAGGGCGATTTTCTTGGTGGCGATGGCCAGATGCTCAAGGCCGTCTGCGCCTTGGGTGGCCAGGGCGAAGATGGCTTCGCTGCCTTTGATTTCGATACCGCAAATAGTCATAAAAATCCTGGAAATGCAGCTCACTGGGAGCGGGGGTTATTCCTGGCCGATGGACTCCAGGAATTCCGAACGGTCGTCGCTGACGCGTGCGATGCAGTCATTTTGGGCGATGGAGAATGCCTGGGTGCCAGCCGTGTTCGGGAACACCACAATCGCGCAATCGGCATCACGCTGGTGCAGCCACAACGCCTGAGCCGTTTTGATTTTGCTGGTGATGTTATTGAGCTGGGTCGGATTTTCGCCGTACAGCTGAGTCATACGGGCTTGCAGGGATTGGTAATTCTCGGTCAGCAATTGCTCGGCAGCACTTCTGCTGTACTCCGAACACGCCAGGGTTTGCTTGTCGTTTTCTACCGCATCACACGGGTTGTAATCGCCATCATCGGCTGCGTGGACGCCACTGGAGATCAACGCCAGGGCCAGGAGAATCGATTTCATTGCGGCTTCCTAATCCATAGAAGTGAGGGATTCTGGCTTAAGCATCGGCCAAAGAACAGCCACGCAGCATAGGCCATTACCAGGCGCATGCCTGCATTGTCGTGGATTGACGCTTTCGGCAATTGCGCTGTCGCTTTTGCACCCGGCTGTTTTTAACCCCAAGCCTATGCTGGCCCCAAAGCGCCGGCAGACGATTCGGCGCAGCCATCGCCAATAAGGGGACGCCTGATGAGCCCAGCCGAATTGCACGCCGACAGCATCGTTATCGACGGGCTGATCATTGCCAAATGGAACCGTGAACTGTTTGAAGACATGCGCAAAGGCGGCCTGACCGCAGCCAATTGCACGGTGTCGGTATGGGAAGGTTTTCAGGCCACCATTAATAATATCGTTGCCAGCCAGACCCTGATCCGCGACAACAGCGACCTGGTGATTGCGGTCAAGAACACCGCTGACATTCGTCGGGCCAAGGAACAGGGCAAAACCGGGATCATTTTCGGTTTTCAGAATGCCCATGCCTTCGAAGACCAGTTGGGTTATATCGAGATCTTCAAGCAGCTGGGCGTGGGCGTGGTACAGATGTGCTACAACACGCAGAATCTGGTGGGTACCGGCTGCTACGAACGTGACGGCGGGCTCTCCGGGTTTGGCCGCGAAGTCGTGGCCGAAATGAACCGCGTCGGGATCATGTGCGACCTGTCCCACGTGGGTTCAAAAACCTCGGAAGAGGTGATCCTCGAATCGAAAAAACCGGTCTGCTATTCGCATTGCCTGCCGTCCGGCCTCAAAGAACACCCGCGCAACAAATCCGACGCTGAGCTCAAATTCATTGCCGACCACGGCGGTTTTGTCGGCGTGACCATGTTCGCGCCGTTTCTGGCCAAGGGCATCGACTCCACCATCGATGACTACGCCGAAGCCATCGAATACACCATGAACATTGTGGGTGAAGATGCCATTGGTATCGGCACTGATTTCACTCAGGGCCATGGCCAGGACTTTTTCGAAATGCTGACCCATGACAAGGGTTATGCCCGCCGTCTGACCAGCTTCGGCAAGATCATCAACCCGCTGGGCATCCGCACCGTGGGCGAGTTCCCCAACCTCACCGAAACCCTGCTCAAGCGCGGCCACCCCGAGCGTGTGGTGCGCAAGATCATGGGCGAAAACTGGGTCAACGTCCTCAAGGATGTTTGGGGCGAGTAAGCCACCGCTAAATAAAAAAACCGTAGCAGCTGCCGAGGAACGAGGCGGCGTTGGGCCGCGAAGCGGCCCCAGAGGGCTGTCCTGCAGACACGCGACGCAGCCTCGCTAAAGCTCGACAGCTGCTACGACATAACGATTTTTTTTGGAGTTTTGTTTCATGGCTAAAATCGCCCCGCAATTGCCTATCGAAGTCGACAGCGAAACCGGTATCTGGACCTCTGATGCCTTGCCGATGCTTTACGTGCCCCGGCACTTTTTCGTCAATAACCACATGGGTATCGAAGAGGTGCTGGGCGCTGACGCCTACGCCGAAATTCTTTACAAGGCCGGCTATAAATCCGCCTGGCACTGGTGTGAAAAAGAAGCGGAATGCCACGGCCTGGAAGGCGTCGCGGTGTTCGAGCATTACATGAAGCGCCTGTCGCAACGCGGCTGGGGCCTGTTCAAGATCCAGGACATCGACCTCGATAAAGGCACCGCCAGCGTCACGCTCGAGCATTCAGCGTTTGTGTATGTGTACGGCAAGGTCGGGCGCAAGGTCGACTACATGTTCACCGGTTGGTTTGCCGGGGCCATGGACCAGATTCTGCAGGCCCGCGGCAGTCAGCTTCGCACGCGTGCCGAACAGGTCTACGGCGGATCCGAAGAAGGCCACGATGACGGCCTGTTTATCGTCAAACCGTTGTAAGTCGAGGATCGGGATATGGCATTCGAAGCAATGTTTGAGCCGATTCAAATCGGCAAACTGACCATCCGCAACCGTGTACTCAGCACTGCCCACGCCGAGGTGTATGCCACGGATGGTGGCATGACCACCGAGCGCTATGTGCAGTACTACGAAGAAAAGGCCAAGGGCGGTATTGGCCTGGCGATTTGCGGCGGTTCGTCGGTGGTGGCCATCGACAGCCCACAGGAATGGTGGAGTTCGGTCAACCTGAGCACCGATCGCATCATTCCGCATTTTCAGAATCTGGCCGATGCCATGCACAAGCATGGGGCCAAAATCATGATTCAGATTACCCATATGGGCCGTCGCTCGCGCTGGGACGGTTTCAACTGGCCGACCCTACTGTCGCCGTCCGGGGTGCGTGAGCCAGTGCACCGCGCCACGTGCAAGACCATCGAGCCCGAAGAGATCTGGCGCATCATCGGCAACTACGCCAGCGCGGCCGGACGTGCCAAGGCCGGTGGCCTGGACGGGGTGGAACTGTCGGCAGTGCACCAGCACATGATCGACCAGTTCTGGAGCCCGCGGGTCAACAAACGTACCGATGAATGGGGCGGTACGTTTGAGAACCGCATGCGTTTTGGCCTCGAAGTGCTCAAGGCCGTGCGGGCTGAAGTCGGCCCGGACTTCTGCGTCGGGATTCGCCTGTGCGGCGACGAGTTCCATCCCGATGGCTTGAGCCATGAAGACATGAAGCAGATCGCCAAGTACTACGACGACACCGGTCTGCTCGACTTTATCGGGGTGGTCGGTTCGGGGTGTGACACCCACAACACCCTGGCCAACGTGATCCCGAACATGAGTTATCCACCGGAGCCGTTTTTGCATCTGGCGGCTGGGATCAAGGAAGTGGTCAAGGCGCCAGTGCTGCATGCGCAAAACATCAAGGACCCGAACCAGGCCACGCGCATTCTGGAGGGGGGCTACGTGGACATGGTGGGCATGACCCGCGCCCACATAGCCGATCCGCACCTGATCGCCAAAATCAAAATGGGCCAGGTTGACCAGATCAAACAGTGTGTTGGGGCCAACTACTGCATTGACCGCCAATACCAAGGGCTGGACGTACTCTGCATTCAAAACGCCGCCACCTCCCGTGAATACATGGGGGTGCCGCACATCATCGAAAAAACCACCGGGGTAAAACGCAAGGTGGTGGTAGTCGGTGCAGGCCCGGCCGGCATGGAAGCGGCCCGTGTGGCCGCCGAGCGTGGGCATGACGTCACCCTGTTCGAGAAAAAGGAAGCCATTGGCGGGCAAATCAGTCTGGCTGCCAAGGCGCCGCAGCGCGATCAGATGGCCGGTATCACCCGCTGGTTCCAACTGGAACTGGCCCGCCTGAAAGTGGACCTGCGCCTGGGCACCGCAGCCGATGCGGCGACCATTCGGGACTTGCGCCCGGACGTGGTGGTGCTGGCGGTGGGCGGGCATTCGTTTATCGAACAGAACGAACACTGGGGAGCCGCCGAAGGCTTGGTGGTCAGCAGCTGGGACGTGCTCGACGGCAAGGTTGCACCGGGTAAAAACGTGCTGGTGTACGACACCATTTGTGAGTTCACCGGCATGTCGGTGGCGGACTTCATGGCCGATAAAGGCAGCCAGGTGGAGATCGTCACCGACGACACCAAACCCGGCGTGGCCGTAGGCGGGACCTCATTCCCGACTTACTACCGCAGCCTGTATCCCAAAGAAGTGATCATGACCGGCGACATGATGCTGGAGAAGGTCTACCGCGAGGGCGACAAGCTCATCGCCGTGCTCGAAAACGAATACACCGGCGCCAAGGAAGAGCGGGTGGTGGATCAGGTGGTGGTGGAGAACGGCGTACGCCCGGACGAAGCCCTGTATTACGAGCTCAAGCCGGATTCACGCAACAAGGGCCAGATCGACGTCGAAGCGCTGTTCGCAATCAAACCGCAGCCATGCCTGAGCGAGCCGGGGGACGGGTATTTACTGTTCCGCATCGGCGACTGCGTGGCGCAACGCAACGTGCATGCCGCGATCTATGACGCGCTGCGGTTGTGCAAGGATTTTTGATGCCGGACTCGAGAACCCTGTAGCCGCTGCCGCAGGCTGCGATCGGGCGTGAAGCGGTCGTGTTTTAAAGGCGAAGGTCTTTCGGACCTTATCGCAGCCTGCAGCAATGGCTACAGGTTGCGTGCCTCTGGTTTTTGGGAGCTTCATCATGCTCAATATCGTTCTTCCCGTCCTGTTGTTCACCGCCCTTGGGCTCGCCGTCATTGGCGCCCTGCGGCGGATGGCGATGTGGCGTCGTGGCCGCCCGGCCAAGGTTGATTTATTGGGTGGCCTGCTGGCCATGCCCAAGCGCTATATGGTCGACCTGCACCACGTGGTGGCCCGCGACAAATACATGGCCAACACCCACGTCGCCACGGCCGGGGGTTTTGTGCTGGCAGCGGTGCTGGCGGTGCTGGTTCACGGCCTGGGTTTGCAGAGCCGCATCCTGGGCTACGCCTTGTTATTTGCCACGGCGTTGATGTTTGTCGGTGCGCTGTTTGTGTTCAAGCGGCGTTTGAATCCGCCAAGCCGCTTGTCCAAAGGGCCGTGGATGCGCCTGCCAAAAAGCCTGATGGCGTTCGCCGTGAGCTTTTTCATCCTCACCTTGCCGGTGGCGGGTGTGCTGCCTGAAGGGTTTGGTGGCTGGATGCTGGCGGCGGTATTGAGCGTTGGCGTGTTGTGGGGCGTATCGGAACTGTTCTTCGGCATGACCTGGGGCGGCCCGATGAAACACGCCTTTGCCGGGGCGCTGCATCTGGCCTGGCACCGGCGTGCCGAGCGCTTTGGCGGGGGACGTTCGACGGGTTTGAAAGCCCTGGACCTGAATGATCGTACGGCTCCGTTGGGGGTGGAAAAGCCCAAGGACTTTACCTGGAATCAACTGCTGGGTTTCGATGCGTGCGTGCAATGCGGCAAGTGCGAAGCCGCTTGCCCGGCCTTCGCCGCCGGGCAGCCACTGAACCCGAAAAAGCTGATCCAGGACATGGTGGTCGGCCTCGCGGGCGGTACCGATGCGCACTTTGCGGGCAGCCCGTATCCGGGCAAACCGATTGGCGAACATGGCGGCAACCCGCATCAACCCATCGTTAACGGGCTGGTCGACGCCGATACGCTCTGGTCCTGCACCACTTGCCGGGCCTGTGTCGAAGAATGCCCGATGATGATCGAGCACGTGGACGCTATCGTCGACATGCGACGCTTTCTGACCCTGGAAAAAGGCGCCACACCGAACAACGGCGCCCAGGTGCTGGACAACCTGATCGCGACCGACAACCCCGGCGGTTTCGCCCCGGGCGGGCGGATGAACTGGGCGGCGGATCTGAACCTTGACCTGATGCGCGACAAGCCTTCGGTGGACGTGCTGTTCTGGGTCGGTGATGGCGCTTTCGACATGCGTAACCAGCGCACCCTGCGCGCCTTCGTCAAAGTGCTGAAAGCGGCCAAGGTCAACTTTGCCGTGCTTGGCCTCGAAGAGCGTGACAGCGGCGACGTGGCCCGACGTCTGGGCGACGAAGCGACCTTTCAAGCCTTGGCCCGGCGCAATATCCAGACCCTGGCGCAGTACAGTTTCGGCCGCATCGTCACCTGCGACCCGCACAGTTTCCACGTCCTGAAAAACGAATATGGCGCACTGGGCGGCGACTATCAGGTGCAACATCACAGCACTTATATGGCCGAACTGATCAGCGCAGGTGAGTTGAATCTGAGCCCCGACACAGGCGGTAGCGTGACCTATCACGATCCGTGCTACCTGGGCCGCTACAACGGTGAATACGAGGCCCCACGCGCGGTATTGCGAGCATTGGGTATCGACGTGAAAGAGATGCAGCGTTCCGGATTCCGTTCCCGGTGCTGCGGCGGTGGCGGTGGCGCGCCGATTACCGATATTCCTGGAAAGCAGCGGATCCCCGATATGCGCATGGAGGATATTCGCGAAACGGGTGCCGAGCGTGTCGCGGTCGGGTGTCCGCAATGCACCGCCATGCTCGAAGGTGTGGTCGAACCCCGGCCCTTGATCAAAGACATTGCCGAACTGGTGGCCGATGCCCTGATTGAAGACGCAGCCCCCGCGAAACCCGCGCGGCGCGTCATCCCGGAGGTGACAGCATGAGTGACATTATTCGCCGCGATCCGCGGGCCGAGTGGATCGCTCGCAACCGCCTGCACCCGTTGCACGCGGCGATGCAACCGAGCCAGCAGAGCTGGATGGGGCCCAACGGTGTACTGCGCAAAAATGTGCACGGCGTGGGCTTTATCGGCCCTAACGGCATCAAGCGGATAGACCGCAGCGGCGCGCAACAGGGAGGCACCAGCAAACGCTCGGTTGCCGCTCACGTGCAATTGCCGCTGCATGAGGTGCTGGCGCCCGCGTTCTATATCGGCGTCGTGCCGGACATGGTCGGCGGTCGCTTGAGCAGTCACGACCGCGATCTGTTGGGGTTGGCCCATCAGTTGGCGGGCACCGACGGAGCGGTGCTGGCGGTGGTCTTTGGCGAGCCAAAAGAAACCGCCTTCGCCACGGCAGGTGTCGACCGTTTATTGATTCTGCAAGGGGAGGCCTTTGAGGGTTATGCACCGGAGCAGCGGGTCCACGGCTTGCGGGCTGTGGATAACCAGTTTGCACCCAAGCATTGGCTGTTGCCTGACAGCCGCTATGGCGGTGGGGAATTGGGCCGCCGCTTTGCGGCGAGCCAGGGCCAGCGGCCTGCGACGCGGGTATGGCAGGTCAAGGATGGGACCTGCATCGGCCGCGCCGGTGCCGGATTGCAAGATTTGGCGCAGCCGGTCACCAAAGTGATTCTGGCGGCGGTTGAATGTGCCGAGCCGGTCAGCGATACCCGCCATGAAGCCCGGGTGGTGGAATTATCCACAGACGTCCCGAGGTGTTTACCACGTATCGAGGACCTGGGAGCGGTGGAGGTTGATCCTTCAGCGATCCCCATGGCTGAAGCAGAGTTCATCGTCAGCGGTGGCAACGGCATCAAGGACTGGGCACTTTTCCACAGGGCTACGGCAGCGTTGGGCGCCACGGAAGGGGCCTCGCGGGTGGCTGTGGATGACGGCTTCATGGCCCGCGACCGGCAGGTGGGCGCCAGCGGCATCTGGGTCACGGCACGCGTCTATGTCGCGGTCGGTATCAGTGGCGCGATTCAGCACCTGCAAGGGATTGGCGCTTGCGACAAGGTGGTGGCCATCAACGTGGATCCGGCGTGCGACATGATCAAACGCGCGGATCTTTCGGTGATCGGCGATGGTACCGCCGTGCTCGAAGCGCTGATTACGGCTGTGGATAACTGGCGTCAGGACACCCTGGCACCCGGGCTATCCCCGCGGGAGAGAGCGCCGGTTCCTGTTGCATTCAATGGTTAAAGCCGACGCGATTTATCGGTCGGCCGTTGCTCCGGCAATCACTCAGGTCACTCCCCCCTCTCAGAGGGAGAGGGCCAGGGTGAGGGGCTTTTGATTTGGAGAGAGACACATGACCATTGCCACTGTTGCCCTGGTATCCATCGGCGCTCACCCGGCTTCAGGCCGTGCCCGTCGCGCAGAGCACGACGCCCGCGCGGTCGAGCTGGGCCTGCAACTGGCCGGGGATGACTTGCACGTGCTGCATGCGGGCAATCCCCATGAACCCGCATTGCGGGCTTACCTGGGCATGGGCCTGGATACCCTGCACGTTCTGGAACAGCCGAGCGACGCGGATGCGGTGCCGGTGTTGCGCGATTACATCCGTGAGACGGGCGTGCAACTGGTGCTGACAGGCAGTCAGGCCGAAACCGGCGAAGGGTCGGGCATGCTCCCGTACTTGCTGGCCGAACAGTTGGGCTGGCCGTTGCTGGTGGGGGTCGCGCAAATCGAATCTATCCACAATGACGTGGCGCTGGTGCTCCAGGCCCTGCCTCGTGGTCAGCGGCGGCGGCTCAAGGTGCGTTTGCCGTTCATGGTCACTGTGGATAACGCTGCACCCAAGGCGCGTCAAAGCGCTTACGGCCCGGCCACGCGAGGGACGCTCGAAGTGGATGATGTGGAGGTGGTCGCAGATGACTTATCCACAACGGGGCTTCTGCAACCGGCCAAACCCCGGCCCAAGCGTTTGAAAGTGATCAAGGCCAAAAGCGGTGCCGATCGGATGAAAGCCGCGACAGCCAAGGCTGCGGGCGGATCGGGTCAGGTTCTGAAAGGGGTGAGTGCCGAAGAGGGCGCGCAGGCTATTTTGAAGCTGCTGATTGAAGAAGGCGTCGTACGCTGACACTTGCCCACAAAGTCTGTTAGCGCTTATGTGGATAAGTTGTTTGCTGTCGGCTAAGAACCATACAAACCGTGGCTTACGGGCTTCTGGTCAAAAAACGATCAATTCAACACGTTATCCACTGCCAGAACCTGAAACCCCTGAATAATCGGCACTTTAGGAGGTTTTCCACAGCGCGCTCGGGCAGTGCATAAGTTGCGCACATTCTCTGTTGGTGGGTATGTGGATAAGGTGTTCGCGGCTGGCTACAAGCCACGTGAAACGTGGCTTACAGTGTGTTGTACAAAAAACGATCAATTGCACTTTCCGGGATAACTTGTCCACTTCCCCACAATTGCTGTGGGTGTGCCTGTGGACAAGATGTTAGCGGAGGGCTGTGGCCCTTTGGTTATCTGGGGTGCAGAGCTTTGATCAAAAAACGATCAGTGGCTGGCAACATCTTGATATACAGGTGGTATGCCTGCGAGTTGTCGCCCTTGAGGAGGCTGGGCTAAAAAGAGCGCCCAATGCCTTGTGGAGTAAAGTGAATGACCGTTTTATTTCGTCCGGCTGTGCGCAACGATGCGCGTGAAATCGCTCGCCTGTTTCAAATATCGTCTGAGGGCTGCGCCGACTATATCTGGAGCCTGATCGCGCAACCGGGACAGACGCTGCTGGATGTCGGCGAAATGCGCTATGCACGCGAAGGCGTGATCTTCTCGTATGAAAACTGCCTGATTGCCGAGGCTGAAGGCCGGGTGATCGGCATGATGCACAGCTTCGTCATGCGTGACGACCCGGAGGCCGAGCCTGTGACCGATCCGGTGCTGGCGCCCTATGCCGACATGGAAGTTGCCGACACGCTTTATATCTCAAGCCTGGCATTGCACGAGGGCTGGCGAAACCTGGGGCTGGGGGCGAAATTCCTGCAGCACGCCCGGGAGCGTTGCAGTGAGCTGGAGCTGACGGGCTTGAGCCTGATCGACTATGAGGCGAACACCGGGGCACGCCGCTTCTATGAGCGTCACGGCTTTGAAATTGTCAAAACCTGTCAGGTCACGCCCCACCCGTTGATACGCGTAACGGGTGAGGCGTACTTGATGCTCTGCACGCTGGGCTGAGCCATCTGGCTCAGTGTTTACTGAGCCTCTACCCCTTTGAGGTACGCAGCAGGCTCCGCCCCGAGATTGCTTAGCAGGCGTTCGCTGTACCAGTCCACAAAGTTGACCACACCAAATTCATAGGTCTGGGAGTACGGCCCTGGCTGGTACGCGGTGGAGTTGATGCCGCGCTGGTTCTCTTCGGCCAGCCGGCGATCCTGATTGTTGGTGGCGTCCCAGACGTCGCGCATGCGCTCCACGTCGTAATCCACACCTTCCACCGCATCCTTGTGCACCAGCCATTTGGTGGTGACCACAGTTTCCTGGGCGCTGATGGGCCACACCGTAAACACGATGATGTGATCGCCCATGCAGTGGTTCCATGAATGCGGCAAGTGCAGGATGCGCATCGAGCCCAGGTCCGGGTTTTTGATCCGCCCCATCAGTTTTGCACAGCCTTGTTTGCCATCCAGGGTCATCGATACCGTGCCCTTGAGCAGCGGCATGCGCACGATACGGTTGCGCAGGCCGAAGCTGGCGTGGGCATAAGGGATTTTCTCGGCGTCCCAGGCGGCAGCCGAGGCGGCCACGTGATCCTTGAATGCCTGATCGGCGCGGGGGTCGGTGACGTCGTCCCATTCCAGCAGGGTTTTCAGCAGTTCAGGGTGGGACGCGTTGCAGTGGTAGCACTCGCGGTTGTTTTCAAGTACCAGCTTCCAGTTGGCCTTCTCTACCAGGGTGGTCTGGATCGCCACCTTGGTGTTTTCCATGTCATAGGGTTCCATGTAGTGATCGAGGGTGGCGAGGAATTCGTCGATGGCCGGCGGGTTCTCGGCCAGGCTGATAAAAATGTACCCCCCCGCCGTTTTGACGTTCACCGGTTTAAGGCCGTATTGCTTCATATCGAAGTCGGGGCCCATCTCGGTACCGGCAAACAGCAGGCGCCCGTCCAGCTCGTAGGTCCACTGGTGGTAATGACACACCAGCTTGGCCACCTTGCCCTTTTCAGTGGTGCACAGCCGCGAACCGCGATGTCGGCACACGTTATGAAAGGCATGAACCTGGCCTTCGGCCCCGCGAATCACGATGATCGGGTTTTTGCCCACCTGCAGGGTCAGGAAGTTGCCCTTGGTCGGGATTTCGCAGGTCATGCCTGCGATTAGCCATTCCTTATGAAAGATCTCCTGCATGTCGATCTCAAACAGGCGCTCGTCGTTATAAAACGGCTGCGGCAGGGAAAAGGTCCGCTCGCGGGTTTGCAGCATCTCGGCCGTAGCCTTGCGTGCAGGTTCCAGTGGATCGCCCAGGCTCAGGGTTGTAGTGACGTCCATCGTTGTAATCCTCATGGCCATCGTGTGTGGCCTAAAAGTGGCTGATCAGGGTGCGACGCAAGGCAAAATAATTACTGCAGGTGAATGGCGCTGAGTGTGCGTTCGTCGCAAGCCGGGGCCATATCCATGGGCGACATGGCCCCATCTGATTCCGACGCGTGAGCCCCTGTTTTCAGGGGCTGGTTGCCATAAGTATGTGAATGTCGCGGATAGATAAGTGGTCGGCCCGGGGCATGCGCAAAATCGCCACCAAGAGGCCAACAGTCGGCCGTGGAGAAGCGCATGTCCAACACCTTTCTGAATCCGGTAACCACCCAGACCTGGGCTAATGGCCGACACATCGTGCGATGCGTCAAAGTCATTCAGGAAACCTGGGATGTGCGCACCTTCTGTTTTATGGCGGACCAGCCGATCCTGTTCTTTTTCAAACCCGGGCAATTCGTGACCCTGGAGCTGGAAATTGAAGGTTCTCCGGTGATGCGCTCGTACACCATCTCCAGCTCGCCATCAGTGCCCTACAGTTTTTCGGTGACGATCAAGCGTGTTCCGGGCGGACGCGTGTCCAACTGGCTGCACGACACCCTGCACGAAGGGCAGGAGCTGGCGGTTCACGGCCCGGTCGGGTTGTTCAACGCCATTGATGCGCCTAGCCCCAAAGTGCTGTACCTCAGCGGCGGCGTCGGGATTACCCCGGTCATGTCCATGGCGCGCTGGTTTTACGACACCAATGCCAATGTCGACATGGTGTTTATCCACAGCGCCCGCTCGCCCAAAGACATCATTTATCACCGCGAGCTGGAGCATATGGCGTCGCGTATCGATAACTTCAGCCTGCACCTGATTTGTGAAAAACACGGGTTGGGCGAGCCGTGGGCCGGCTATCGCGGTTATCTGAATCACAAGATGCTGGAATTGATGGCCCCGGACTTCCTGGAACGCGAAGTGTTTTGTTGCGGGCCGACGCCCTACATGAGCGCCGTCAAGCGCCTGTTGGAAGGCTGCGGGTTTGACATGAGCCGCTACCATGAAGAGTCTTTCGGGGCGACGCCACCCGAAGCTCGGGCTGATGCCGTGGAGCAAGCCGAGCAGGCGGCCGACGCGCCGGAGCTGGATGCCGCGGACTTGAACCAGGTGGAGTTCACCGCGTCGGGCAAGAGTATCCGCGTGGGCCCGGCCGAAACCGTACATGCGGCCGCCGCCAAACTCGGCTTGCTCATCCCCAAAGCTTGCGGCATGGGCATTTGCGGCACCTGCAAGGTGCTGAAACTGGGCGGCGAAGTCGACATGGAGCACAACGGCGGCATCACCGATGAAGACGTGGCTGAAGGCTATATTCTCTCGTGCTGCAGTGTGCCCAAGGGCGATGTGCGTATCGAATTCTAAAAACAGCAGGGGCGGGCCTGTGCGGTGTTCGGGAACAAAGCACCGAAACCACAGTCTTTAGGGGTCTGAAAGCAAGGTCGGCGCTAGCTTAGCTGCCGACTTTTCTTTATCGTACGCGCCCTCTGAAACTGCTTGAGATCACCACCATGATGGAATCATCCCTTAGCAAACTGGAACAACTGGTCAGCGACCTGGTTCAACAAAAGCAAGAGCTGTTGGACGCCAACACTGCGCTGAACGCTGAGCTGGCCCAGGCCAAAGACGAAAATGAAAGCCTGCAACTGAGCCTGATGGAACACGAAGAGAAGCAAGGCGCTACTGCTGCCCGCATTCAAGCCCTGGTTGAGCGCGCGAGCGTGAGCCCTGTCAACGCATGAACGCGGACAGAGACGGAATAAAAGTCGTCTCGATTCTGGGCAACGACTATTCGATCAAGGCGCCTGAAGGGGAGCAGAAAACCCTGGTGGCGGCATCGGTGATGTTGAACGTTGCCTTGGCCGATACGAAAAGAAAGTACCCGAGCTTGATCGGGGACAAATTGCTGGTGCTGGCTGCGTTGAATCTGTGCTCGCAACAGATTGAACTCAAGCAGCGTCACAAACAGGAACTCGACCGTTATCAAGAGCAAGTCAGCGCCACGGTCGATGTGATTGAACGAACGCTCGGACAATCGTAGCAGCGGTCGAGCGGAGCGAGGCCGCGTCCGGCTGCGAAGCAGTCGCAGGATTCGGCCTCCGAAGGGCAGGTGGATCAAGATCCAGTGCCGGACCTCGTCTCGTTCTACTCGGTAACGGCTACGGATAATCCGTAGCCGCTGCTGTTTTTACCCCGCCATGACTTCGCGAATATCCGCGGCCAATTCCCGAACCCGTGCCTCAGCGGTGTCCCACGAGCACATGAAGCGCGCGCCGCCGTCGCCGATAAAGGTGTAGAAGCGCCAGCCCCTGGCTGTCAAGGCGGTCACTGCCGGCTCCGAAAGCTGCAGAAACACACCGTTGGCCTCCACCGGAAACATCAGCTCAACCCCCGGAATGTCACTCACCAATTGGCTCAGCAACTGGGCGCAATGGTTCGCGTGGCGTGCGTGCTTGAGCCAGGCGTCGTTTTCCAGCAAGCCCACCCAAGGCGCAGACAAAAAGCGCATTTTTGAAGCCAGTTGCCCAGCCTGCTTGCAGCGGTAGTCAAAGTCCACGGCCAGGTCATGGTTGAAGAACAGAATCGCTTCACCCACCGCCATACCGTTTTTCGTACCGCCAAAGCACAGCACGTCGACACCGGCCTTCCAGGTCAGGTCCGCCGGCGAGCAGCCCAGGTAGGCGCAGGCATTGGAAAAGCGCGCGCCGTCCATGTGCAGGTTCAGGCCCAGCTCCTTGCAGGTGGCGCTGATGGCCCGGATTTCTTCCGGACGGTACACGCTGCCCACTTCAGTGGCCTGGGTAATGGTTACCACACGGGGTTTCGGGTAGTGGATGTCTTTGCGTTTGAGGGCGATTTCGCGGATCGAATCGGGCGTCAGCTTGCCGTTTACCGAGCGGGCGGTCAGCAGTTTCGAGCCGTTGGAGAAGAACTCCGGGGCGCCGCATTCATCGGTTTCGACGTGGGCGGTTTCCGAGCAGATCACGCTGTGGAAGCTCTGGCACAGCGACGACAGCGCCAGGGAGTTGGCGGCGGTGCCGTTGAAGGCGAAGTACACCTCGCAGTCGGCTTCGAACAGTTTGCGGAAGTCGTTGGCGGCGCGCAGCGTCCACTCGTCCTCGCCATAAGCGCGTTGGTGGCCGACGTTGGCCTGTTCCATGGCGCTCCAGACTTCAGGGCAGATACCGGAGTAGTTGTCGCTGGCGAATTGTTGGCTCTTGTCAGTCATTTCCCGGTTCCATGGTTGAAGAATGCTGTGCACTTTATCCAAGAATCTTCCGGGTGCACAGACACGGCTTTAGGTGCGGAAACACCCTACAAAATAATAGTCCACAAACGACACGACACTTGTAGCCGCTGCTCCAGGTTGCGAGCGACCTCGCAGTGGGCGGGGCTTTTACAGGGCGTCGTGTGAGCGTTATCGCAGCCTTCTGCTGCGGCTAAAGGCGCCATGTCGTAAACGCACCATTGCGTGGCGTCCGTAGGCATTTGTTTCCCCCGTTCCAGCCCTACCATCTGGCTCAAAGGGCATGCCATCTGGCACACGCCTCACCGAGACCAAAGGCGCGCTGGCGCTGGGAGAACGCAATGTTCAGCAAGCAGGATCAGATTCAGGGTTACGACGACGTCTTGTTAGCGGCCATGAATGCCGAAGATCAGCGTCAGGAAGATCACATCGAGCTGATCGCCTCCGAGAACTACACCAGCCAGCGCGTCATGGAGGCTCAGGGCAGCGGTCTGACCAACAAATATGCTGAAGGCTACCCGGGCAAGCGCTATTACGGCGGCTGCGAGCATGTGGATAAAGTTGAGCAACTGGCCATCGATCGCGCCAAGCAACTGTTCGGTGCCGATTACGCCAACGTGCAGCCGCACTCCGGCAGCCAGGCCAATGCCGCGGTCTACCTGGCCTTGCTCAACGCAGGCGACACCGTGCTGGGCATGAGCCTGGCCCATGGCGGCCACTTGACCCACGGCGCCAGTGTCAGCTTCTCGGGCAAGCTCTACAACGCCGTGCAGTACGGCATCGACACCGCGACCGGCACCATTGATTACGACGAAGTTGAGCGTTTGGCCGTTGAGCATCAGCCAAAAATGATCATCGCCGGGTTCTCGGCTTACTCGCAAATCCTCGATTTCCCGCGTTTTCGCCAAATCGCTGACAAAGTCGGCGCCTACCTGTTTGTCGACATGGCCCACGTCGCTGGCCTGGTGGCTGCCGGTCTGTACCCGAACCCGCTGCCGTATGCCGATGTGGTCACCACCACCACGCACAAAACCCTGCGCGGCCCGCGTGGCGGCCTGATTCTGGCCAAGGCCAACGAAGCGCTGGAGAAAAAGCTCAACTCGGCTGTGTTCCCAGGTGGTCAGGGCGGCCCGCTGATGCACGTGATTGCAGCCAAGGCGGTGTGCTTCAAGGAGGCCCTGGAGCCGGGCTTCAAAACCTACCAGCAACAAGTGCTCGACAACGCCCAGGCCATGGCTGAGGTGTTTATCAAGCGCGGCTACGACGTGGTCTCGGGCGGTACCGACAATCACCTGTTCCTGGTCAGCCTGATCCGCCAGGGCCTAACCGGCAAAGACGCCGATGCTGCATTGGGTCGTGCCCATATCACCGTCAACAAAAACGCTGTGCCTAACGATCCGCAATCACCTTTCGTCACATCCGGCCTGCGGATCGGCACCCCGGCGGTGACCTCGCGCGGCTTCAAAGTGGCGCAATGCACGGAGCTGGCTGGCTGGATCTGCGACATCCTCGATCATCTCGGCGATGCCGACATCGAAGCTGACGTTGCCCGCCAGGTGACTTCGCTGTGCAAAGACTTCCCGGTTTATCGCTGAGAGCGGTTTTGGAGTAAATCCTATGCAACGGTATTCAGGCTTCGGCCTCTTCAAACACTCCCTCAGCCACCACGAAAACTGGCAGAAGATGTGGCGCACGCCGATCCCGAAAAAGGTCTACGACGTGGTCATCGTTGGCGGCGGTGGGCACGGGCTGGCGACGGCCTACTACCTGGCAAAGGAGCACGGCATCACCAATGTGGCGGTGGTCGAAAAAGGCTGGCTGGGCGGCGGTAATACGGCGCGCAACACCACCATCGTGCGCTCCAACTACCTGTGGGACGAGTCGGCGCATCTGTACGAGCACGCGATGAAACTGTGGGAGGGCCTGTCCCAGGACCTGAACTACAACGTCATGTTCTCGCAGCGCGGCGTGTACAACCTGTGCCATACCCTGCAAGACATTCGTGACTCGGAACGCCGGGTCAGCGCCAACCGCCTCAATGGCGTGGACGGCGAGCTGCTGAATGCCCAGCAAGTTGCGGACGAAATTCCGTACCTGGACTGCTCCAAAAACACCCGTTATCCGGTGATGGGCGCTACCGTACAGCGCCGTGGCGGCGTTGCTCGCCACGATGCCGTGGCCTGGGGCTTTGCCCGGGCAGCGGACGCGCTGGGTGTCGACCTGATCCAGCAAACCGAAGTGCTGGGCTTTCGCAAGGAAAACGGTGTATGCATCGGCGTTGAAACCAGCAAAGGCTTTATCGGCGCCAAGCGCGTCGGTGTGGTGACGGCCGGTAACTCCGGGCACATGGCGCGTCAGGCGGGGTTCCGCCTGCCCATCGAATCGCACCCGCTGCAAGCGCTGGTGTCGGAGCCGATCAAACCGATTATCGACAGCGTGATCATGTCCAACGCTGTGCACGGCTATATCAGCCAGTCCGACAAGGGCGACCTGGTGATCGGCGCCGGCATCGACGGCTACAACGGCTACGGCCAGCGCGGTTCGTACCCGGTGATCGAGCACACTGTTCAAGCGATTGTCGAGATGTTCCCGGTGTTGTCCCGCGTGCGCATGAACCGTCAATGGGGCGGCATCGTCGACACCACGCCAGACGCCTGCCCGATCATCTCCAAAACGCCGGTACCCAACCTGTTCTTCAACTGCGGTTGGGGCACGGGCGGCTTCAAGGCCACTCCGGGCTCGGGCAACGTGTTTGCCGCCAGCCTGGCCAAAGGTGAAATGCATCCCCTGGCCGCACCGTTTTCCATCGACCGTTTCCACAACGGCGCCCTGATCGACGAACACGGCGCAGCCGCCGTCGCCCACTAACAGGAGAATCACTCATGTTGCACATCTTCTGTCCCCATTGCGGCGAGCTTCGCTCCGAAGAGGAATTTCACGCGTCCGGCCAGGCGCACATTCCGCGCCCCCTCGATCCCAATGCATGCACCGATGCGGAGTGGGGCGACTACATGTTCTTTCGTGACAACCCTCGCGGTTTGCACCATGAACTGTGGAACCACGTCGCCGGCTGCCGCCAGTTCTTCAACGCTACGCGCAACACGGTGACGTACGAGATCCTTGAGACTTACCTGATCGGCAGCAAACCGCAGTTCACCGAACAGACCGCGCCGCTGACCACAACGGCAACTTGCGAGTTGGGAGAAAAAGTATGAGCCAGACCCATCGCTTGCCCCACGGCGGCCGCGTCGATCGCTCCAAAGTGCTGACCTTTACCTTCAACGGCCAACAATACAAAGGCTACGAAGGCGACAGTCTGGCGGCCGCACTGCTGGCCAATGGTGTCGATATTATTGGCCGCAGCTTTAAATATTCACGGCCACGGGGCATTTTTGCCGCCGGTGCCGAAGAGCCCAATGCGGTGCTGCAGATCGGTGCGACCGAGGCCACGCAGATCCCTAACGTGCGCGCTACGCAACAGGCGCTGTACCAGGGGCTGGTTGCCACGAGCACCAATGGCTGGCCCAACGTCAACAACGACATGATGGGGATTCTGGGCAAAGTCGGCGGCAAGCTGATGCCGCCGGGTTTCTACTACAAAACCTTCATGTACCCGCAGTCGTTCTGGATGACTTACGAGAAGTACATCCGCAAGGCTGCCGGTCTGGGCCGTTCGCCGACCGAGAATGACCCGGACACCTACGACTACATGAACCACCATTGCGACGTGCTGATCGTCGGCGCGGGCCCTGCGGGCCTGGCTGCCGCTTTGGCTGCCGCACGCAGTGGGGCACGGGTAATCGTGGCCGATGAGCAGGAAGAATTCGGCGGTAGCCTGCTCGACAGCCGTGAAAGCCTCGACGGCAAACCGGCGATGGAGTGGGTGGCCAAAGTCATCGCTGAACTCAAGGCACTGCCGAACGTCGTGCTGCTGCCCCGGGCGACGGTGAACGGCTATCACGACCACAACTTCCTGACCATTCACGAGCGCCTGACCGACCACCTTGGTGACCGGGCTCCGATCGGTCAGGTGCGTCAGCGCATTAACCGGGTACGGGCCAAGCGCGTGGTGCTGGCCACCGGTGCCTGCGAACGTCCACTGGTTTACGGCAACAACGACGTACCGGGCAACATGCTGGCGGGCGCAGTGTCCACCTACGTGCGCCGCTACGGCGTGGCGCCAGGCAAAAAAATGTTGCTGAGCACAAACAACGACCACGCGTATCGCGTCGCTCTGGACTGGTTCGACGCCGGCCAGCAAGTCGTGGCCATCGCCGATGCGCGGAGCAATCCACGCGGCGCCCTGGTTGAAGAAGCGCGGGCCAAAGGCATCCGGATCCTGACCGGCAGCGCGGTGATTGAAGCGCGCGGCAGCAAACATGTCACCGGTGCCCGTGTGGCGGCGATTGACCTCAAATCCCATAGCGTCACCAGCCCCGGCGAATGGCTGGAGTGCGATCTGGTAGCGACCTCGGGCGGTTACAGCCCGGTGGTGCACCTGGCTTCGCACCTGGGTGGCAAGCCGACCTGGCGCGAAGATATTCTGGGTTTTGTACCTGGCGAAGCGCCGCAAAAGCGCGTGTGTGTGGGCGGTATCAATGGCGTGTACAGCCTCGCCGACAGCCTGGCTGACGGGTTCGAAGGCGGCGTACGGGCGGCCAGCGAAGCCGGCTTCAAACCGGTTGAAGGCGTGCTGCCCAAAGCCCTGAATCATCATGAAGAGCCGACGCTGGCGCTGTTTCAGGTGCCCCATGAAAAAGCCACGGCGCGGGCGCCGAAACAATTTGTCGATCTGCAGAACGACGTCACTGCTGCCGCCATCGAACTGGCGACCCGTGAAGGCTTCGAGTCGGTCGAGCACGTCAAGCGTTACACCGCGCTGGGCTTCGGTACCGATCAGGGCAAACTCGGTAACGTCAACGGGTTGGCCATTGCCGCGCGCTCGCTGAACGTGAGCATCCCGCAGATGGGCACCACCATGTTCCGTCCCAACTACACGCCGGTGACATTCGGCGCGGTAGCGGGCCGGCATTGTGGGCATATCTTCGAGCCGGTGCGCTACACCGCGCTGCAGGCGTGGCACGTCAAGCAAGGCGCCGAGTTTGAAGATGTCGGCCAATGGAAGCGTCCGTGGTACTTCCCGCGCAATGGCGAAGACATGCATGCGGCGGTCAAGCGCGAGTGCCTGGCGGTCCGTGACAGCGTCGGGATTCTCGATGCCTCTACCCTCGGCAAAATCGACATTCAAGGCCCGGATGCGCGGGAGTTCCTCAACCGCATCTACACCAACGCCTGGACCAAGCTTGACGTGGGCAAAGCCCGCTACGGTCTGATGTGCAAAGAAGACGGCATGGTCTTTGACGATGGTGTGACGGCGTGTCTGGCGGACAACCATTTTGTGATGACCACCACCACCGGCGGCGCGGCACGCGTCCTGCAATGGCTGGAAATCTATCAACAGACCGAATGGCCAGAGCTGAAGGTGTACTTCACGTCGGTGACCGACCACTACGCGACGCTGACCTTGTCCGGCCCTAACAGCCGCAAACTGCTGAGTGAAGTGACGGACATCGACCTGGATCGCGAAGCCTTCCCGTTCATGACCTGGAAAGAAGGCCTGGTGGGCGGCGTGCCGGCACGGGTGTTCCGTATTTCGTTTACCGGTGAGCTGTCCTACGAGGTCAACATCCAGGCCGACTACGCAATGGGCGTACTGGAGAAAATCGCCGAGGCCGGCAAGGCGTACAACCTGACGCCGTACGGGACTGAGACCATGCACGTATTGCGTGCGGAAAAGGGGTTCATCATCGTTGGCCAGGACACCGATAGCTCCATGACTCCGGATGACCTGAACATGGGCTGGTGTGTAGGCCGGACCAAACCGTTCTCGTGGATCGGCTGGCGTGGCATGAACCGCGAAGACTGTGTACGCGAACAGCGTAAACAACTGGTCGGCCTCAAGCCGGTCGACCCGACCAAATGGTTGCCTGAAGGCGCACAGCTGGTGTTCGACACTCGCCAGTCGATCCCGATGAGCATGGTCGGCCACGTGACTTCCAGTTACACCTGCGGCTCGTTGGGTTATTCGTTTGCGATGGGCGTGGTCAAGGGCGGTCTCAGCCGCATGGGTGAGCGGGTATTTGCACCGTTGGCCGATGGCACTGTGATCGAAGCCGAAATCGTGTCTTCGGTGTTCTTCGACCCGAAAGGCGAACGGCAAAATATTTGAGTGAAACCTGTCGCGAGCAAGCACGCCGCATTTCTGTCGGTCAGTGCCTGGCTCGCGATGCAGGTTGGTCGAACACCACCATTTTTAGCGGGTGACCCATGAGCACAGCCAACGTTTACCAACAACGCCCGGACTCGGGTGCGAAAGCCGAATCATCGCTGCACCACGCCAATCTCGGCGGCCTGGTCGGCAAGGGACGCAAGAATCCCGGTGTCACTGTGCGCGAGAAAAAACTCCTCGGGCACCTGACCTTGCGTGGCGATGCCAAGGACCCGGCCTTTGCCGAAGGCGTACACAAGGCCTTGGGCCTGGAGCTGCCCGTGGCCTTGAGCCTGGTGGCCAAAGGCGAGTCGTCGCTGCAGTGGATGGGCCCGGATGAGTGGCTGCTGATCGTACCTGGCGGCCAGGAATATGCGGTGGAGCAAGCCTTGCGAGCGGCGCTGGTCGGGCTGCACATCTCAGTGGTCAACGTCAGCGGCGGGCAACAGCTGCTGGAACTGAGCGGGCCGAAAGTGCGCGAAGTGCTGATGAAATCCACCAGCTATGACGTTCACCCTGACAACTTTCCGGTGGGCAAGGCGGTCGGCACCGTATTCGCCAAGTCACAGCTGGTGATCCGGCATACCGGCGAAGACACCTGGGAACTGCTGATCCGTCGCAGCTTTTCTGACTATTGGTGGCTATGGTTGCAAGACGCGGCTGCAGAGTTCGGACTGAGTGTTGAGGCCTGACCAGACACACCCCCTGTGGGCGTGAGCTTGCTCGCGATCTGAGCGCTGCGGTTTTTTCAAATAGACCGCGTTGACTGGATCGCGAGCAAGCTCGCTCCTACAGACCTGGACAACAATAAGGAACTTCCCCATGAGCCGTGCCCCGGACACCTGGATTCTCACTGCCGACTGCCCTAGCGTCATGGGAACGGTGGACGCGGTGACGCGTTTTCTGTTCGAACAGCGCTGCTACGTCACCGAGCACCATTCCTTTGACGACCAGCGCTCGGCGCGGTTTTTCATTCGTGTGGAGTTCCGTCAGCCGGACGGTTTTGACGAAACCGAATTTCGTTCAGGCCTGGCCGAACGGGCTCAAGCCTTCGGTATGAGCTTTGAACTGACGCCCCCGCATTACCGTCCCAAAGTACTGATCATGGTGTCCAAGGCGGATCACTGCCTCAACGATCTGCTCTACCGGCAGCGCATTGGCCAATTGTCGATGGACGTGGTGGCTGTGGTTTCCAATCACCCCGACCTTGAGCCCCTGGCTCAATGGCACGACATCCCTTACCACCACTTCGCACTGGACCCGCGCAACAAGCCTGCGCAAGAGGCCAAGGTGTGGCAAGTGATCGAAGACACCGGTGCCGAGCTGGTGATCCTCGCGCGCTACATGCAAGTCCTCTCTCCCGAGCTGTGCCGCAAGCTCGATGGCAAGGCCATCAACATTCACCACTCGCTGTTGCCCGGTTTCAAAGGGGCCAAGCCCTATCACCAGGCTTACGAGAAGGGCGTCAAAATGGTCGGCGCCACGGCGCACTACATTAACAACGACCTGGATGAAGGCCCGATCATTGCCCAAGGGGTCGAGCCGGTTGATCACAGCCATTATCCCGAAGACCTTATCGCCAAAGGCCGTGACATCGAGGCCCAGACGTTGGCACGGGGAGTGGGGTATCACATTGAGCGGCGTGTTTTCCTAAATGGAGGTCGTACGGTGGTGCTCTAGGGAGGGCACCTCGTTCTAAGCTGAAAACAGATCTGCTTGCGGCTTGCCGCATGCAGTTCACCCACCAACTACAAGAAGGGTGATACAGATGGCTGACAATCGCGGCGTGGTGTACCTGGGCAATGGCCAGGTTGAAGTGCAAAGCATTCCTTTCCCCAAGATGCAGAATCCCCAGGGCAAACCGATTCATCACGGCGTGATCCTGCGTGTGGTATCGACCAACATCTGCGGTTCCGACCAACACATGGTGCGTGGCCGTACCACTGCGCAAACCGGGCTGGTGCTGGGCCATGAAATCACTGGCGAGGTGATTGAAGCCGGGCGTGATGTGGAGCACCTGAAAGTCGGCGATCTGGTGTCCGTGCCGTTCAACGTGGCGTGTGGTCGCTGCCGCAGCTGTAAGGAACAAAACACCGGCGTGTGCCTGACCGTCAACCCGGCCCGTCCTGGCGGCGCCTACGGGTACGTGGACATGGGTGACTGGGTCGGTGGCCAGGCCGAATACGTGCTGGTGCCGTATGCCGATTTCAACCTGCTCAAACTGCCGAACCGTGATGCAGCCATGGAGAAAATCCGTGACCTGACGTGCCTCTCCGACATTCTGCCCACCGGTTATCACGGTGCAGTGACCGCCGGCGTCGGCCCGGGCAGCACGGTGTATATCGCCGGTGCCGGTCCGGTGGGCCTGGCAGCGGCAGCCTCGGCGCGTTTGCTGGGTGCCGCCGTCGTGATTGTGGGCGACGTGAACCCGATTCGACTGGCTCATGCCAAAGCTCAAGGGTTCGAAATCGCTGACTTGTCCAAGGACACCCCGCTGCACGAGCAGATCGCCGAATTGCTGGGTGAGCCCGAAGTGGACTGCGCCGTCGATGCCGTAGGCTTTGAAGCCCGTGGTCACGGCCATGACGGCGTCAAGCATGAGGCCCCGGCCACAGTGCTCAACTCACTGATGGGTGTCGTGCGCGTCGCGGGCAAAATCGGTATTCCCGGCCTGTACGTCACCGAAGATCCGGGCGCCGTGGACGCCGCAGCGAAAAAAGGCAGCCTGAGCATCCGCTTTGGCCTGGGTTGGGCCAAATCCCACAGCTTCCACACCGGCCAGACGCCGGTCATGAAGTACAACCGCCAACTGATGCAAGCCATCATGTGGGACCGCATCAAAATTGCCGACATTGTTGGCGTTGAAGTGATTACCCTGGACCAGGCTCCACGCGGTTATGGCGAGTTCGATGCCGGCGTGCCGAAGAAGTTTGTGATCGATCCGCACAAGATGTTCAGCGGCAACTGAAGCCTGGAGTGAACCGACGCCCGCTTGTTGTGGGCGTCCATTCAGACGGTGTGAAGCGCCACTCGATTTACAACGCCCTCCGGATTGCGCCCAGGGGGCGTTGTTTTTTTCGGGCGGTGCTTTTTTTTACCCACTCATAGTCCGGGGGGGCGAAATTGGCATATTCAGGAAGACTTGAGCGTCTTTGTGGCAAGCCCTCGGCAAAGTGGCGGCGCAGTGCCATAAGATCAGCGTCGTCTTCAGATAAATACATCCCCATTCGTCTTTCACCCAGAACGTTGTCTGATACCTGCGCAAGATCATTCAAGTCTATTGAGTCGGATCTGGGTAACGGCGGCACATTGAACGCCTGCAATGCTTCAACTTCCCGCGTGGTCCATGCGGCACTCTTACCACCCAACACCGTAGCCACTGGAGGCGTCGCAGGAGCAAGGGAGCCTGAGGCCGTGGGTGAAATTGAAAAGACGGACGAGGCTCTGGAAATAGAAGGAAAAGGAAGCGAAGAAGTCGACGCGATTGACGATTGCCTTTGCCGTGACGGAACCCTTAAACCGACCCGGTTTTGAAACCCTTTCCAGGCACTGATCAGGTGTTGCCAAAAATGCCCTGTGTCGTCTTCCCGGTTTATCGGATCGCCTGCGCAATAGGCATACGCGTTCATGCCGCCCTGGCCAAATGGACTCAGGTTGTCCGGACTATTGAAACGCATCAACACCGGGTTGAATGCCCGGAACCCTTGCCCCAGCAAGTAATGACCGGTCAGCGGATCCGGCTGCTCACCGTTGAAGCCCGGCAGACTGCTCACCAGGGCTCGGTGGCCGTAGGGCGTGTAGTGATGAACAGACGGGTTGGCGCTGGAGGGCAGGCTCCTCAAGACTGAGGCGTGTGCGTCGGTGGTCAGCAATGTGGTGTCGAGAGCAGTGCCCAGTCGTTGCAGGGCCAATGGTTGGGCGTCGTGCTCAAAAAAACACGTGTTGCGCTTATCCTCGATGACGGTGGCGAGGCGTGTTTTGTTGTAAAAGCGCTGGGCGCCATGGGCACCTCTCAGGCGATCCAGCGGGTCGTATTGATAACGGCTGAGCAGAACGTTGTGGGGCAACATGCTGGAACTCCCGTAAGTGTGAATATGTACAGGTGACCCTGAAGGGCTTGCCTCAACTCGATGAATCAGTTGGTTGCTCGTATGTTTGAGCCATAGGTAACGGGTCTGAAGTTTTGTTTAAAAGCCCGGGGTAAATATTTGGTGGGCGCGCGGTTCTTCTCAATGGCGAACACGGTGCGCGATGAATAGGTTTCGCCAACTTTGAGCGGTGG
Organism: Pseudomonas taetrolens; assembly: GCF_900475285.1. Lineage (NCBI taxonomy): Bacteria > Pseudomonadati > Pseudomonadota > Gammaproteobacteria > Pseudomonadales > Pseudomonadaceae > Pseudomonas > Pseudomonas taetrolens. Next base: position 410,851 of record NZ_LS483370.1, read on the forward strand.
AATGATTTGATCGGGGTCTGATGTCATCACCGTCCCCTGGTAGGCTTTTACCGGGCGGCCTGTGATCAAAGACAACTCGGCCCCGAATGAGTTGGCCCCGCCATCGCCGGAATAGCACATGACTGTGCGCAAGTTTTCATACTGCTTTACGGCAAGTCCGTGGTTAGACGCCAGGTTATAAAGTGAGGCTGCATTAATGGCGTTTTTGTCATCGTACTTTAAGCGGTAGCCACCTTCGAACTCCGTCCCATGACCAATAAAGTTCAGCCTGCTTTTGTTTTTGTAAGTGTCCTCGAACGCAACGATGCCTTCCGAAAGTCGTGTCACATTTTTAACGGATTTAACCTGCGCGCCCGTGATGCGGGATTGGGCTTTTATCACGCCACGAGAGAGAAAATTCAGGAAGCGGGACGCGTAGTGCCCGCTTGGGTCTACCCGATTTACCGGATCACCTTGGCCATACGCATACGCGTTAATTCCCCCCTCCTCAAACGGGCTCAAACTGTCCGGGCTGTTGAAACGCATCAACACCGGGTTGAATGCCCGATACCCTTGCCCCAGCAAGTAATGGCCGGTCAGCGGGTCGTGGTGTTCGCCGTTGAATCCCGGTACTCCTGGCCGGCTGCTCGCTGCGGCTTGATGGCCGTAGGGTGTGTAGTGATGAGTGGAGGGGCTGGCGGCAGCAGGCAGGCTGGTCAACACCGACGTGTGCGCGTCGGTGGCTAGCAATGTAGTGTCGGCGGCGGTGCCCAGTCGTTGCAGTGCCAATGGTTGGGTGCCGTGTTCGAGAAAGCGCGTGCTGCCGTCGTTCTCAATCTCACTGGCGAGGCGCGTGTGGCTGTAAAAGCGCTGAGTGCTGTGGGCACCTGTCAGGCGATCCAGCGGGTCGTACTGATAACGGCTGACCAAGACATTACGGGCGGGGGCCATACTGAACTCCAGTCATTGATGCGAACCAGAACCTAGCATCCCTTGGGGCGCTGAACCTGTATAGCTAGCAGAACTGTTAGGTTTTGGTGCGGTAAATGACTGGGCAGCGCCACCGTAGGCAGCGCGCAGCAGACTGTTTTGATTTAACATCGAGCACCGATAGATTCGATAGTGGCACTTGGGAACATCTGCCTCGGTTTTGGGTCAAACTCACAGTTTTACTGCTCGCTACCGGGTGGTTTTTTGGTTCTAGAGGTTGAAGCGATGAAAAAGTTGAGCGGCGTGGCACTGGCAACATTGATGACTGTGGCGGCGAGCCCGGTGTTTGCAGGTTTCAGCATGAGCGACGTGGCTGGTATCGCGGCTCAGGTTCAAGGCGGCAACGGCAATGGCGCAAGCACAGACAAGTCGCTGCAGGCGGCTGGTCTGCTGGGCGAACTGTCCAAGCTTGACGTTAAGCCGGAACAGGCAGCAGGCGGTGTGGGTGCGATGTTGAGCCTGGCCAAGAACCAACTGACCGGCTCCGACTACTCGGAACTGACCAAGGAAGTGCCGGGCATCAACAAACTGTCTGGCGCAGGCGCGTTGGGTCAACTGAGCCAACTGGGCGGCTTGCTGGGTAAAACCGATGGTGTCAGCTCGGCAGCGACCAGCGCTGTCAGCAACGTGTCCAACACTGCTGAGCTGGACGCCGCGTTCAAGGCCCTGGGCATGGACAGCGGCATGGTCGGTCAATTCGCCCCGATCATTCTCAAGTACCTGGGCGGTGAAGGTGTCGGTACTTCGTTGCTGGGCAAACTGGGCAGCGCCTGGGGCGTTTAACCCTTAGCCGCGCTCGGCACGCAAGGTGCTGATGCGCTGGTCTTTCTTGATCCAGAGCTGGTTGATCCAGCTCTGGACATGTTCGCGGAACACCGGATCGTTCTCGTAATCGCCCTGCCACAACGCCGCGTCCAGCTCGCGGGTCTGAATGTCGACAATCACCTTGGGCACTTGCCCGCTGATCAGCGCCCAAAAGCCTGGAATGTCCGGCTGTGGATACACCACGGTCACATCGAGCACGGCATCCAGCTGTTCACCCATCGCTGCCAGTACAAACGCCACGCCCCCCGCCTTGGGTTTGAGCAGGTAGGTATAGGGCGATTGTTGTTGGGCGCGCTTGGCCGGGGTAAAGCGTGTGCCTTCGAGGTAATTGACCACCGTCACCGGCTGGCGCTTGAACAGTTCACAGGCGGCCCGGGTGATCTTGAGGTCTTCGCCCTTGAGCTCCGGGTGCCGGGCTAAAAAAGCCTTTGAATAGCGTTTCATGAACGGGTAGTCGAGCGCCCACCAGGCGAGCCCCAGAAAAGGTACCCAGATCAGTTCTTTTTTCAGAAAGAATTTGAAGAACGGCGTGCGTCGGTTCAACCCCTGCATCAGCGCCGGAATATCGACCCATGACTGGTGATTGCTGATCACCAGGTACGACGTGTCGCGGCTCAGGCCTTCTGCCCCGCGTATGTCCCAGCGGGTGGGCAGGCACAGGGCAAAAATACGCTTGTCGATCTCGGACCAGGTTTCGGCGATCCACATGACCGCGCTGGAGTTGTAATCGCGCAGGCGCCCCGGTGACACCAGTTTGAGCAGCGCAAACAGCATGAGCGGCCCGAACAGGATCAGGGTGTTGCACAGCAATAACAGGGTAACCAAACAGCCGGTGAGCAGGCGGCGCATAAATAACTCTTGAACGTCCAGTGACCGGCCATGATAAGCAGACGGCTTCAGATCGCCAAATCGTCTGGCTGACAAATGTTTCACACGTCATGGGTTACCGTGTACTGAACACTGTCGATGCGAGCGTGCTCGCGATAGCATCACCCCGGAAAACCCGACCCACCGAGTCGCCTGCATGACGAGCCTGTTCGCTCTCCCGCAGGCGGCCAGTCATGAAAGGAAAATGCCGCCATGAAGTCTGTTCTAGCCTTGCTATCCCTGTTGGCATTGCCGGTGATGGCCGCCGATCCGACCCTGTACGGGCGCTACGAATACATCAAATTGCCTGAGATCGGCGAAACCCTCAAAGCCAAGATGGACACCGGCGCGTTGACCGCTTCGCTGTCGGCCAAGAACATCGAAACCTTCACCCGCGATGGCGAGCCGTGGGTGCGCTTCCAGCTGGCCACCGATGGCGCGAGTAAAAAAGTCTACGAGCACAAAGTGGCGCGGATCAGCAAAATCAAAAGTCGTGCGGATGAAGATGAAGACAAGGAGTCGGCAGAAAGCGCCAAGCGTCCGGTCGTCGATCTGGAGATGTGCCTGGGCAACGTCAAGCGCACGGTTGAGGTCAACCTCACCGACCGCAGCAGTTTCAATTACCCGCTGCTGATCGGTGCCAAGGCCTTGCGTGAGTTTGACGCCGCGGTAAACCCGGCGCGCCGTTACACGGCCGACAAACCGGATTGCTGATGTAACGACCTGCGCAGGTTCCGTTGTCGGGGGGTCATGCTTGCCGGCGGCGGAGCAACCCGCGCAGGCTGATCCACACCGGTATGCCCAGGCCGAGCCAGCTCAGCGTATCCCACGCACCGTCATCCAGCAGTGCGCTGAACAGTCCCGTTGCGCTGATCAGGGCGATGGCCAGGGGGATGGAGAACACCTTCCAGAAATTCGACTGACGCGGTTTCATCAGGTGTTTTCCTTGGCTGTGCGGCGGCGTGCCCACCACAGGTACAGGCCGCTGCCGAGCACCACGATGGTCAGCAGGTCGAGGGCTGCCCAGAGAATCTTCATCGGCATGCCGCCGTAGTCTCCAAAGTGCAGGGGCTGAGACATGCCCATCGCATCCATGTACCACGGCCGTTCGGCCACAGCGGTGACTTCAAGCGTACTGGCGTCGATCAGCACCGGTGTCAGCAGATGTGAAGTCAGATGCGTGCTGCCCTTCATGAATACCCCGTAATGATGCTCGCTGGAGAACCGTGTACCGGGAAAGGCGATAAAGTCCGGGCGCATGCCGGGGGCGGCCGTGGCAGCGATGTCCAGCAGGCGACTGGCCGGCGCGAGCCGGGTCAGGGGGGGCGCGTCGCGATAAGGTTCGACCATCGCGCTGAGGCTGTCGGTACGCCAGGCGGCGATAATCAGGTCGGCACAGGCGCTGATGACCCCGGTAACGCCCACCACCAGAGCCCAGGTCAGGGTCACGACTCCGATCAGGTTATGCAGGTCGAGCCAGCGCAGGCGGGTGGATTTGTCGGTGCGTACCATGGCGAAGTCGTGACGGCGCATGAACGGCAAGTACAGCACCGCGCCCGAGATGATCGCCAGCACAAACAAAAGCCCCATGAACGCTAGCAGCAGCTTGCCGGGCAGGCCGGCAAACATATCGACGTGCAGGCGCAGCATGACCATCATGATCCCGCCATTGGCCGACGGCATTTCCAGGGCTTCGCCGGTGCGCGCATCGAGCATGAAGGTATGCGACGAGTTGGGCTCGGTACCCGCCGTGGCGGCCATGATCGCGACTACTGCATTGGGCTCGTCTTCGTCGTAGCCGAAATACTGCATCACCTCGTCGGGCCGATGAGCCTCGGCGGCCTTGACCAGTTGTTGCAGATTGAGATGAGGCGTTCCTTCGGGCATCTGCCGCAACTCTGGCGCGTCCCCCAGCAGATGGTCGATTTCATGGTGAAAAATCAACGGCAAACCGGTCAGCGCCAGCATCAGCAAAAAGGCGGTGCAAATCAGGCTGGTCCAGGTATGTATAAAAGACCAGCGGCGGATGGTTTTGCTTTTCATGATGTTCCCAAATACAAAAAAACAACCACTGCAGGAGCGCTTTAGAACTCCAGCTGGGCTGAGAACTGTACGGTGCGTGGATCGCCCAGGTAATGGCTGTTGAGCCAGTACTCTTTGTTCGCCAGGTTACTGACGTTCATGCGCAAGGTCAGATCGTTCTCCGACACCTTCATGCGATAGCGCGCGCCCGCATCAAAGGTGGTGAAGGACGGCAACTGGTAGTCGTTGGCTTCGTCGGTGTACTGCTTGCCGGTGTAGAACGCGCCACCGGTCAGGGCCAGGCCAGGTACGCTGTTGATGTCGTATTCGGCATACACCTTGGCCAGTTGCTTGGCGACATTCACCGGCGCATTGCCGTCATTGGCTTTGACGTCGGCGTCTTTGATCTTCGGATCAAGCAAGGTGAAGCCGCCGATCACGGTCATCTCGGGTGTGACTTTGCCCGTTACGCTGAACTCCAGGCCGTTGTTCACCTGGGTGCCGCTCTCGGTGTAAACCATCGACTCGCCGAGGAACCCGTTGGGTTTCTCGATGTTGAACAAGGCCAGGGTCAGCAAGGTTTCGCCCACGGTGGCCTTGGCGCCTATTTCGTACTGTTTGCTGACTTGCGGGGCGAAGATTTCGCCTGCGTTCAGCGCGTTGTAAGGTGCCGTCCCACCTGCCTGAAGACCTTCGATGTAGGTGGCATAGGTGGTCAGCCAAGGCACAGGCTTGTAAATAAGCGACACGCTGGGTGACGTCTTGCTCTCGTCGTAGCGGGTTTTCTTCTCGGGTGAGGAGTAGATGAAGTCATTGGCATAAGACTTGATTTGAGTCCGGGTCACGCCAAGGATGCTCGACCATTGATCGTTGAGGGTGATGACGTCGCCAATCAGGAAATTGTTGGATTGAGACGTGCTCGCCAGACGTTTGTTGCCATTACCGATCGAGTAGCCGGGTTTGTCGACTTGCTGACCCGTGCCGAAGGGTAAGGTGCCGCCGCCCACATCGACATATTGCGGTGGCGAACTGGGGACATGGTCCTCGTACTGCTTGATGCGCGAGTTGTTACCCTGGTAACCCAAGGTCATTTTATGGCCGATCGAACCTGTCTCGAAGGCCGCGTCCAGGAACAGGTAAGCCGAGTTTTCCTGATGCTCGATTGGTGCAAACGCATACAACGGTTGGGTATATCCCCCCGCGCTGTAGACGGTCGGGCCGGTGTAGGTGTTCTCTTCGGTGTATTTCTGCGAGGAGACAGCACCGCGCAGGGTGAAGGTGTCGTCCAGACGCCATGTGGCTCGCACGCCGCCCTTGTCGGTTTCGTTGTCCGAGAATGCCCACTTCTGGCTGTACAACTTGTCGTTGTCCAACTGCGAAGCGCGAGGTCTTAGCGCCTGATCCCCGAAGTACCAATAACTGGTGACACCGCGGATTTGGGTTTTCTTGTGCGAAGCGTCGAACTGGATTTGCAGGTCGTCGCTGACGTTCCAGTCCACCGCCAGGCTGATCATTTCCCGACGGCGCTTCTGCATGTCGATAGCGGTTTCGCCATCCTGGGTCAGCAGGTTCAAGCGATAGGCAAATTTGCCTTCATCATCGATGGGGCCACCGAAATCACCATGCAGGTAATAGTTGTCACCGCCGGCATTGCCCAGGGTCACGCTGCGATAGTTTTGATAGGTCGGGCGTTTAAGCACGTAGTTGGCCAAACCACCGGGAGAGGCGGGGCCATACAAAAAACCGGTGAGACCGGTGATGACTTCCAGTTGCTCGGTTTCTTCCAGAAAGTTGCCTGCATCTGCGCCTGTGGTAAAGCGCAGGCCGTCGTTGGCAATGTTCAGGCTGCCCGAGCTGCTGAAACCACGAATATTGACTGCGCTGGCATAGCCCGCCCCTGTCGGGGAATACACTTGGGTGAACGGGTTGCGTTTGAACACGTCATCCAGCGAGGTGGCCTGCATGTTTTTGAGCAGTGCTTGAGACGTGACGCTCATGGAATAGGGCGTGTCTTGCAACTTCATCCCGCCCAGCGCGCCGACATTGCTGATGTTCTCGCTGACATACCCGGCGGCTTCCGAACCTTCGGCCACTGCTGCGGCGTTAATGTTCACGTCACCCAGGGTCAATGCGCCTTCGACCACCGGGACTAACGTGTAAGACCCGCTGCCGCTCTGCTGCAACTGCAACCCCGTCCCGCGCAATGCTTCGCGCAGGGCCGTGGTGGCTTCGAATGTGCCTTCGACCGGGGCCGAGGTTTTACCGGCCAGCAGAGAAGAATCAATGGCCAGCGTCACACCCGCCTGGCTGGCGATCTGATTCAGTGTGGTGGCCAACGGCCCGGCTGGCAGGCTGTAGCTGCGGGCGGTCGAGCTTTGCTCGGCGGCCATCAGCGCAGTACTGGCCAGCGGAGCGCTGAGGGCGATGGCAATGGCCAGCAGACTTGGGCGCAAAAGCGTGTCGAGGGTACGTGACATTCGGCGAATTCCTGAATGGAAGTGTTTCTCAATGCCTTTATGCCGAACGAATTTCGGAAAGTGATAGGGCTGATCGAAAATTATTTGTATTTAGCGCGTTTGCGCCTTGGCGCTGACTGTGACCCACCATGGCGTACGCTGCTGGATCTGCACCGGCAGGGTAGGCTGCAAGGCATTGAGTGCCAGCTCGAGATTATTCAGCGGGAAGCTGCCGGTGATGCGCAGATCGGCGACCTCGGGTTCGACACCCAGGTGGCCCCGGTGATAACGGTTGAGCTCGCGAACCATATCGGCCAGGCGCACGTTATCGAGCACCAGCATGCCGCGGGTCCAGGCATCGGCGCCGACATTGACGGCGAGCATCTGTCCGAGGCTGTCGCGATGCATCAGCACCTGCTGGCCTTCACTGTAGATACGTTCATCGGGGCTGCCTTGCGGATGGGCAGCGACCCGGGACTGCAACACGCTGAGGCGCGTGCCGTCATCCTCGCGCTTGACCAGAAACCGTGTACCCAATGCACGCAAGTTGCCATCGGCGGTTTGCACGATAAATGGCCGGGGGTCGTCATGCCCGGTTTGCACGAGGATTTCACCTTCATGCAGCACGATCAGACGGGTTTTATCGTCAAACCGCACGTCTACGGCGCTGTGGGTGTTGAGGTTGAGCAGGGTACCGTCGGCCAGGCGCAGTTGGCGTTGCTCGCCGGTCGCGGTGCGCTGGTCGGCCATCCAGTAATCGAGGGGCAGATAGTTTTTACCGGCGAACAAGGCCAGGCCACACACCAAGACAATGCTTGCCAGGCCGCCGCCGAGTTTGCGCACGCGTTGCTGCACACCACTGCGGGCGCTCAGCAAGGCCTTACGGACCGGGACAGTGGTGCTGCTGAAACGGTGGTCGAGCATGCCCAATTGCAACCAGGCGCGAGCGTGTTCTTCGCTGGCGGCATACCACTTGGCAAATTCGGCTTGCTCCATCGCGCTGCCATTGCCGCAATCCAGGCACAGTTGCCAGGCGATGGCGGCATCCAGCACCCGCGCCGAGACCGGTTTGGAGCTGACGGCGCTCATGCCGGTTCACCGTACAGGGCGATGTAGCACTGGCGGATGCCTTGGGCCAGATACTGGCGCACGCGGGGTACGGACACACCCAGGCGCTCGGCGATTTCAGCGTGGCTCAAGCCATCGAGGCGACTATAGAGAAAGGCGGAGCGGGACTTGCTCGACAGCTTGCCCAGCAGACGATCGATGGCCTTGAGGTCTTCAAGGATCAGTTGCTGCTCCTCGGGCGAGGGTTGCTCGGCCTCGGGGATCAGCATCAGTTCGTTGAGGTAGGCCTGTTCCAGTGCCGCGCGTCGGAAGTAATCAAACAGCAGGCCCTTGGCGACCGCTGCCAAAAATGCGCGGGGCTCACGGGGTGCCTTGAGGTCAGTACGCCCCAGCAGCCGCACGAACGTATCCTGGCTGAGGTCTTCGGCCCGTTGCGGACACGCTACGTTGCGGCGCAACCACGCCAGCAGCCAACCGCGATGGTCGCGATAAAGCGATCCAACCAGTTCACTGTGCGGGGTTTGGGCTGACGACAAAGACATCACCGGTTGCAGTTTTAACTAACGATAATTATTCGCGATTGTGTCAGAGCCAATAGTGATGCGCAATTGACACTCATCGGATGGCAGGCAGCCAGATCAAAAGCCGGACGTAGCCTCGTTCCACTCGTCAACTGCTACGGCAACCCTGTCGCGCGCCCCATTGGATACGCCCCGGTGTTTTCAGACTACTGCGCCTGTCATCGCTGCCGAAGGCTGCGAGAAGGTGTGCTGCCATGCTTAGAAGCTGTGGACCTGTTTGCGCCGTTGCCACTGGTTCAGCCGTTGTTGCAGGGCAAGCGGGCTGTGAATGCCTTGGGCCCGGGCCCGGCTGAACAGGATCAACGCCAGTTCGGCGGTGGCCAAGGCATCGGCGCTGGCGTTGTGGCGGTTTTCAATCTGCAGGTTGAAGTGCTCAATCCACCGATCCAGCCCCGCATCACGCTGGGTGACCTGCGGGCAGAGCATGGGGGCCAGCATTGCTACATCCATGAACGGGTGCTGCAAGCGGTAGTCAAGGCTGTCCTTCAGGGCCCGGGCCAGCATGTGCTGGTCAAACGGTGCATGAAACGCCAGCAACGGGCTCTCACCGACAAATGCCAGAAAATCCAGCAGGGCTTGCGCGGGGTCGCTGCCGGCGGCAATCGCACCGGGCCCCAGACCATGTAACAGCACGCTGGGGTTGAGCGGGGTGTGAGCGCGCAACAAGGTGCGTTCAAACGATTGGCCCAGATCGATCGCCCCGTCTTCAATCACTGTCGCGCCAATCGACAGCACCTGATCGCGGTTGAGGTTCAAACCACTGGTTTCCAGATCGACAACAACCCAGCGCTGCTGGCGCAAAGACATATCGCTCCACCCCGCGGCAGGCGGCAGTTGCAACACGCGCTGTTGTTGCTCAAGGCTCAACACCGGCTTTTTACGGGGTAACAGCCAGGACAGAAAACTCATAACTGGTACCGCAGGGCCAGGCTGCTTTGCAGGCGCTGGGCCTGGCGCAGCGCCTCACGCAGGATCCGCCGATCCAGCTGGTTCAATTGGTCAGGGTCGAGTCGATTGGAGTACGGGCGGTTTTCCCGGGTTTGCCGTTGATGCTGCTGCATGCGGGTTTGCTGAATAAAGTGATACGCCTCTTCATAGGCTGCGCCGTCCTGCGGATCAATCACGTTCAATGTCACCAGTTGGCGTAACCGTTCCAGGGTGTTGTTGGCTTCGACGCCATGGGCCAGTGCCAGCAGCCGGGCGCCGTCGACAAAAGGTGTCAGACCCTGGATTTTAAGGTCCAGGGTGGCCTTGTCGCTGCCTTTGCGTTCCAGCACAAACTCGCGGAAACGCCCCACGGGCGGACGATGGCGCAGCGCGTTGTCGGCCATCATGCGCTGGAACAGTCGGTTATCGGCCACTTGCTCCAGAATGCCGCGGCGCAACTGCTGGCAGCCTTGTTTATCCCCCCAGACCACGCGCAAATCGAAGTAGATGGTGGATGCCAGCAGGTTATCGGGGGTGGTCTCGCGGATAAACGCGGCAAAACGTCGGGCCCATTCCGCACGTGACAGGCACAGCTCGGGGTTGCCGGCCATGATGTTGCCCTTGCACAAGGTGAAGCCGCAGGCAGCCAGATGCTGGTTGATTTGCTGCGCGATGGGCAGCAGGCGCTGACGGATATCGGCGGCCTCGGCGCCGTCTTTGGCGTCGAACAGAATGCCGTTGTCCTGATCGGTGAAAAGCGTTTGCTCGCGCCGGCCTTCGCTGCCAAAGCACAGCCAGCTGAAGGGCACGCCAGGGTCGCCTTTGTCGGCCAGTACCAGCTCGATTACCCGGCGCACGGTGTGGTCGTTGAGCTGGGTGATGAGGTGAGTGATCTGGGTAGAGGAGGCGCCGTGGGCCAGCATCCTGTCCACCAGTTGACCTATTTCACCGCGCAGATTGATCAGGTTCTCCAGCCGTGGTGCGTGGCGAATGGTGCGGGCCAGGTGCACCAGGTCCACCCGTTGCAGGGAAAACAAGTCGCGTTCGGACACCACGCCGCACAGGCGTTGATCCTTGACCAGACACACATGGGCAATGTGCCGTTCAGTCATGGCAATGGCGGCGTCGAAAGCGCTGTGGTCTGGGCTCAGGTAAAACGGCTGCGGGGTCATGTGCAAGTGGATGGCTTGCTCGAAATCCTGAAGACCGCTGGCCACCACCTGGCGCAGGTCACGCAAGGTAAAAATTCCCAATGGCGCCTGCTGCGCGTCGACCACCACGATACTGCCGACCTGTTGCTCATGCATCAGGCGCACGGCTTCGCGCAGAGCGGTTTCGGGGCGGCACATCACAGGGTGCCGCATGGCCAGCTCACCCAGGCGGGTATTGAGCGAGTATTGGGTGCCAAGGGTTTCAACGGCTTTCTGCTGAACCTGCTGATTCACTTTGTCGAGCAAACTGCTGACGCCACGCAGGGCAAAGTCGCGGAACTCTTCCGACAGGGCAAACAGCTTGATAAAGGCCAGCTTGTTCAGCTGCAGACAAAACGTGTCTTCGGCGGCGCGGTGTTCGGTGCGGGTGGCACGTTCGCCCAGCAAGGCTGCAAGGGGGAAGCACTCACCGGTGGTGATTTCAAAGGTGGTTTGCGCTTCTTCGCGACCTACATGGGTGCGTTCGCCCACGACACGGCCTTGCTTGACGATGTAAAAGTGCTCCACCGGCCCGTCAGTTGGCCGGATGATGCTTTCACCGGGGCCATAGAAGCGCAGTTGACACTGCTCGACCAGGTACGCCAGGTGAGTGTTTTCCATTTGGTTAAAGGGCGGGAATCGCTGCAAAAACTGCATGGTGCCGTGAATGTTCTGCAGCACTGCTGTTTTCCCTGCCTGGAGAAACGCATCCGATTTGCTCATTGCCATTACCGCGTGCCTGGCCTTTGGTTAGCCGTTGTTGTTATGACGGGGTGGGGCGCGCCCCACGAGGTGTCTCATTCCTTCATGCTCGGTTGTCTTTACGTGGGTGCCCATTGGACGTAAGTCTATGGAGAGGCACCCGTGGACGGCTTTTGAAAAAACTCATGGGCTTTTTGCTGTTTTCTTACGCTGGAGGGCTTGGAAATACACGCGTCAAAGCGCACATTGGGACACGATAGAGGGATAGCCGACTACGCCACTGGGATACTCAGCTGATAGCGCAGCTTTCGAGACCTGTATGACAGAACACGATATTTTGACCGACGATGAACGTGAGGCCTTGAAAGAGGTGATGCAAGCACCTTCGGCCCAGGATTGCGTGTTGCTGGTGGAAGATGACGAGGCGTCTCGGGAGCTGATGTTAGAGTTGCTGGAATTGCACGGCATTGACTGCGTGGCCGCCAGTAATGAAGCTGAAGCGCTGGCGCTGCTCAAGTCCAACACGTCTATCGGTTTGATCCTGACTGACCTGCGCATGGAACCCCATGATGGCTTGCACCTGACTCGCAAGGTACGCCATTCGGAACTGGCGGCCTTGCCGGTGATCATCATGTCCGGCAATGCAGAGGTTCGGGATGCGATCGATGCCATGCACCTGAGCGTGGTGGATTTTCTGCTCAAGCCGATAGATGTCGAGAGATTACTGGAACTCATCAGGCGCGAGTTGCACCTGCCAGACCAGTGATCCCGAAAACCTGAGAACAGGCGGCTGTCGTTGTCGACCGTAGCCGCTGATGAAAACACCCCAAAAGCCGGACGGGTATCCAGCGTTTGGGGTGTTGTTCATTCAGGCCGGGCTTTAGCGAGCGCTTACTTACACGCCGTTTTTAGCCTTGAACTCACGTCGACGGCGATGCAGCACCGGCTCGGTGTAGCCATTGGGCTGTCGAGTGCCTTCGATCACCAGTTCGACCGCCGCCTGGAAGGCGATGTTGCTGTCGAAGTCCGGTGCCAGCGGACGGTACAGGGCGTCGTTGGCGTTTTGACGGTCGACCACAGGGGCCATGCGCTTGAGGCTTTCGAGGACTTGAGCCTGGTTGACGATGCCATGACGCAGCCAGTTGGCGATGTGCTGGCTCGAAATACGCAGCGTTGCACGGTCTTCCATCAAACCGACGTCATGGATGTCGGGTACTTTCGAACAACCGACACCCTGATCGATCCAGCGCACCACGTAACCCAGAATGCCTTGCGAGTTGTTGTCCAGCTCGTTCTGGATCTGCTCGGCGCTCCACTGCGGATTCACCGCCAGCGGAATGGTCAGAATGTCATCTACCGATGCCGGTGCGCGCTTGGCCAGCTCGGCCTGGCGGGCAAATACGTCGACCTTGTGGTAATGCAACGCGTGCAAGGCAGCGGCGGTCGGTGAAGGCACCCAGGCGGTGTTGGCACCGGCCAGCGGGTGAGCGATTTTCTGTTCCAGCATCGCGGCCATCAGGTCGGGCATGGCCCACATGCCTTTGCCGATTTGCGCACGGCCTTGCAGGCCAGTGCTCAAGCCGACATCGACGTTGTTGTTCTCATACGCCGAAATCCACTTTTCGCCTTTCATGTCTGCCTTGCGCACCATCGGCCCGGCTTCCATCGAGGTATGGATCTCGTCGCCGGTGCGGTCCAGGAAGCCGGTGTTGATGAACACCACACGCTCGCTGGCAGCTTTGATACACGCCTTGAGGTTGATCGTGGTGCGGCGCTCTTCGTCCATGATCCCGACTTTGAGCGTATTGCGTGGCAGCTTCAGCACGTCTTCGATGCGACCGAACAGCTCATTGGTGAACGCCGCTTCTTCAGGACCGTGCATCTTTGGCTTAACGATGTACACCGAGCCGGTGCGGCTGTTTTTGCGCGAGGACTTGCCATTGAGGCTGTGGATCGCGGCAAGGCTGGTCAGCAGGCCATCGAGGATGCCTTCGGGCACCTCATTGCCGTTCTTGTCGAGAATCGCGTCGATGGTCATCAAGTGGCCCACGTTACGCACGAACAACAGGGAACGACCGTGCAGATTGACGGTGCCACCTTCAGGCGTGGTGTACGCGCGATCCGGGTTCATGGTGCGGGTAAAGGTTTCGCCGCCCTTGGACACTTGCTCGCTCAGGTCGCCCTTCATCAGGCCAAGCCAGTTGCGGTAGATCACCACTTTGTCATCCGCATCGACGGCGGCGACCGAGTCTTCGCAGTCCATGATGGTGGTCAGGGCGGATTCCATCAGCACGTCTTTAACGCCGGCCGCGTCGGTCTGGCCGATGGCGCTGGAAGCGTCGATCTGGATTTCGAAATGCAGGCCGTTGTGTTTCAGCAGGATGGCAATCGGTGCTGTGGCCTCACCCTGGTAGCCGATCAATTGCGCAGTGTCGCGCAGGCCCGAGTGGGCACCGCCCTTGAGCGTGACGCGCAGGGCACCGTCGACAATCGCATAAGCCGTGGCGTCAACATGAGAGCCGGTGGCCAGTGGCGCGGACTCATCCAGGAAAGCGCGGGCGAAGGCGATGACCTTGTCACCACGGACCTTGTTATAGCCTTTGCCCCGCGTTGCGCCATCGGCCTCGCTGATGGCATCGGTGCCATACAGCGCGTCGTACAGCGAGCCCCAGCGGGCATTCGAGGCGTTGAGGGCAAAGCGTGCATTCATGACCGGCACCACCAGCTGCGGGCCAGCCATGCGGGCGATTTCGTCATCGACGTTTTGCGTCGTTGCCTGGAAATCCGCAGCTTCTGGCTGCAGATACCCGATATCTTGCAAGAAGGCTTTGTAAGCCACGGCGTCATGGGCTTTGCCGGCATGAGTCTGGTGCCAGGCATCAATCCGCGCCTGTAGATCATCGCGTTTGGCGAGCAGTGCTTTGTTCTTGGGTGCCAGGTCATGGATGACCTTGTCAGCACCGGCCCAGAACTGGTCGGCGTCGAGGCCGGTACCGGGAATGGCTTCGTTGTTTACGAAGTCGAACAGGACTTTGGCGACCTGCAGGCCACCGACTTGAACGTGTTCAGTCATTGCTTGCCTCACTCATTTTTATTTAAAGCCTGGAGCGCTTCTCAAAACACCGCGTGAGCTCATGCTGGCGGGGTTGTACGGGGTATAGCAGACGCCTTGGCGAACCGTGTTGCTAATTATGTAGTGGTCGCCGGGGCATACTACATGATCAATTGCAGATGTGAAAATCAGACTAATCACGTCGTTCTTCGACCGTTTTCAGGCGATCGGTCACATAGAAGAACAGGATGTTCTCAAGAAATACATAGGTTGTTCCAGATAATTATAAAAACAGTACACAATTCTTTATCGCCCTGGCGCCTGCAAGGCCTGCGTCGATGTGGCGCTCAGTGCCTATACTCAACCGATTCCTAACAAGAGAGCCGCGCCATGAACCATCTCGTGATTACGGTCTTTGCTCAGGACAAGGCCGGGCAGGTTGAGCGTATCGCTCAGTGCATCGCAGAACACGGCGGCAATTGGCTGGAAAGTCGAATGTCGCGAATGGCCGGACAATTTGCCGGGATCCTGCGCGTAGGCGTGCCTGCCGAAGCCCATGACGGATTGGTGGATGCGCTACAAGGTTTGAGTGCGGAAGGGATTCGGGTCTTGATTGCTGAAAGCGGGATTGAGCAATCCTGCACCTGGAAGCCCATCGCGATGGAACTGGTGGGTAACGACCGTCCCGGCATTGTGCGTGACATTACCCAGGTGCTGACGGAGCACGGCGTCAACCTGGAGCGGCTGGTGACCGATGTGCGGCCTGCTCCCATGAGCAATGAGCCGTTGTTTCACGCCGAAGCGATACTGGCCGTGCCGTTGACGTTGTCGCTGGAGGTGTTGCAACGGCGCCTTGAAACCCTGGCCGACGAACTGGTGGTTGAGCTGATGCTGCGCACCGACGATTAATCCACAGGGGTTATCCCATGAAACGCTGCATCCGCCTGTGGATAACCTTTGGAGAACATGTTGCAGGCCTTATAGGGCAAGGCCTGCAACGATCTGTACGTTTTTTGATCAGTTACGGCGGCGCATGCTGAACCAGGCATCGAGGCTATACACCACCAATCCGGCCCAGATGAACATGAACGCGATCAACGTGCTGTCGGATAAATGCTCGCCAAACAGCAGAACGGCCTGGATCAGCACCAGAGTGGGGGCCAGGTACTGCATGAAGCCCAGAGTGGTGTAGGGCAGATGTCGCGCAGCGGCGTTAAAGCACACCAGCGGGATCAGCGTGGCCGGGCCGGCGGCGACCAGTAACCAGGCTTCGGAGCTGGTCCAGAACGCTGCCTGGGCGCTATTGGCGCCCGGGTGCATCAGCAACCAGCCTATTGCGATGGGCACCAGAATCCATGTCTCCACCACCAGGCCCGGCAGCGCCTGGACCGGTGCCTGCTTGCGGATCAGTCCGTAAAAACCAAAGGTCAGCGCCAGTACCAGTGACACCCACGGCAAACTACCGACTTGCCATACCTGTTGGGCCACACCCACGGCTGCCAGCCCGACGGCGATCCACTGCAGGCGGCGCAGGCGCTCGCCCAGCAGCAACATGCCGAGCAGCACGTTCACCAGCGGGTTGATGTAGTAACCCAGACTGGCTTCCAGCATGCGGTCGTTGTTCACGGCCCACACATAAGTCAGCCAGTTGCCGGCAATCAACAGACCACTGAGGGTGAGCACACCGATGCGCTTGGGGTTGTCGCGCAGTTCCTGCCACCAGCCGGGGTGTTTCCAGAACAGCAGCAACAACGACCCGAACAACGCAGACCAGAGCACCCGGTTCACGATGATTTCGGCCGCGGGTACGCTGGCCAGCAGTTTGAAGTAGAGCGGGAAGAGTCCCCAGATGATATAGGCGCTGAGGCCTAAGATGTACCCGCGACGCGGGTTGGCGGCTTGCATGCAGAATCCTTGCTTAGGCAACTAACGGACGAAAAGAGAAGAAGAGTGTAAGCAAAATTTGTAGCAGTTGCCGAAGGCTACGTCCGATTGCGAAGCGATCGTAAATCCTGAGGACCAGGTTCCCCCAGGAGATCCCGGTCGCAGGCTTTACGACGGCGTTGCCGCCGGACGCAGCCTTCGGCAGCGGCTACAGGATCGGTTTTCGAGTAGGTCAGAACAGTTTCAATGGCTCTTCATTCAGGGCCGACAATTGCTCGCGCAAGGCCAGTATCTGATCGCCCCAATAGCGTTCGGTGCCAAACCAGGGAAAGCTGTGGGGGAAGGCCGGGTCGTCCCAGCGACGGGCAAGCCAGGCGCTGTAATGCATGAGGCGCAGGGCGCGCAGCGGTTCGATCAACGCCAGTTCACGAGGGTTGAAGTCATGGAACTCGCTGTAGCCGTCCATCAGCTCAGACAACTGGCCCAGGCACTCCTGGCGATCGCCCGCCAGCATCATCCACAAATCCTGTACCGCGGGGCCCATGCGGCAGTCATCGAGGTCGACGATATGGAACACCTCGTCGCGGCACATCATGTTGCCGGGGTGGCAATCACCGTGCATGCGGATGTTGGTGTGCGGTGTGGCGGCGTACACGTCTTCGACGCGCTTGAGCAGGTCCCGGGCCACGGACTCGTAGGCCGGGAGCAGGCTACGAGGAATGAAATTGCCTTCAAGCAAGGTAGTCAGCGAGTCGTGACCGAAGTTTTTCACGCCCAGCGCTTCGCGGTGCTCAAACGGCTTGGTTGCACCCACGGCATGCAAGCGGCCCAGCAGTTGCCCGAGGCGGTACAGCTGGTCGAGGTTGCCGGGCTCAGGCGCACGGCCGCCGCGGCGCGGAAACAGGGTAAAGCGAAACCCGGCATGCTCAAACAGGCTTTTATCGTTGTGAATCATGGGCGCGACAACAGGAACATCGCACTCGGCCAGCTCGAACGTGAAGCGATGTTCTTCGAGGATCGCTTCGTTGGTCCAGCGCTGAGGACGGTAGAACTTGGCGATCAGCGGTTCCGAGTCTTCGATACCGACCTGGTACACACGGTTTTCATAACTGTTGAGCGCAAGCACACGGGCATCGCTCAAGAAACCGATGCTTTCGACGGCATCGAGCACCAGATCTGGGGTAAGTGTTGCAAACGGATGAGACATGCTGACTCCTGCGCGCAGCAGGCTGCCGCGTCCGGCCATGCATGTTAGCGCAGACCGGTTGGCAGAGGGCGACTGAAATGGGCGGAGCCGCTCTGCCAACCCCTGTAGCTGCTGCCGTAGGCTGCGATGGGTGACGCAGCGACCCTGAAAGATTGAAGGTCCTGCGGCCCTTTTCGCAGCCTGCGGCAGCGGCTACAAGGCCTGTGGTCGTCTCAAGCCCCGACGATACCGCCGTCCTCACGGCTGATGGCCATGACCGAGGAGCGCGGTTTGCCGTTGGGCAGGTGTTCAGGGAACGTTGAGCCGCCGTTTTCGCCTGGGTGCTGGATGCCGACAAACAGGGTTTTGTAATCCGGCGAGAAGCTGATACCCGTGACTTCGCAGCCCACCGGGCCGACCATGAAACGACGGATTTCCCCGCTGGCAGGATCGGCGCACAGCATCTGGTTGTTGCCCATCCCGGCAAAGTCGCCGGCATTGCTGGCGTCGCCATCTGTCAGGATCCACAACCGTCCGGCATCATCGAACCCCATGCCATCGGGGCTGTTAAACATATTGTGCGGGGTGATGTTGGCCGAGCCGCCTTTCGGGGTTTTGGCATGCACAACCGGGTTGCCCGCCACCACAAACAAATCCCAGTCAAATGCCGCCGCCGCGTGGTCGTTGTTGCGTTCCTTCCAGCGCAGGATCTGCCCATACACGTTTTTCTCGCGCGGGTTGGGGCCACCGGCCGGCTGGCCGTCTTCTCCGCGTTTGACGTTGTTGGTCAAGGTGCAATAGACCTGGCCATCCTTGGGGCTGACCACGATCCATTCCGGGCGGTCCATGCGCGTTGCGCCGACCGCGCTGGCCGCCAGGCGGGCGTGGATCAATACTTCAGCCTGATTGGCGAAACCGCTGCTGCTGTCGAGGCCGTTTTTGCCGTGGCTCAATTCGATCCACTGGCCCTGGCCTCTGGGGCGGTCCGGGTTCTTGTCGCCAGCATCGAAGCGCGCGACGTAGAGCGTGCCCTGGTCGAGCAGATCGTGGTTGGCCTTGGGGTTCTTGTGGTCGATTTTGTCGCGGCTAATGAACTTGTAAATGAACTCGCCACGTTCGTCGTCGCCCATGTACACCACGGCACGGCCGTCGAGGGTTTCGGCCAGAGCCGCGTTTTCATGCTTGAAGCGGCCCAGCGCGGTACGTTTGACCGGCACCGACTGGGGATCGAACGGGTCGATCTCTACGACCCAGCCGTGGCGATTGAGTTCGTTGGGATTGACCGCGATATCGAAGCGCGGGTCGTGCAGATGCCAGTCGATCTCTTTGCTGGCGGCAACCACGCCATAGCGCTTTTGCGCCGGGTCGAAAGCCTGCGCGGGGTCTGAACTGCCAAAGCAATCCGTGAAGTTCTCTTCGCAGGTGAGGTAGGTGCCCCATGGGGTTTTGCCATTGGCGCAGTTCTGGAACGTCCCCAGTGCGCGGGTACCTGTGTTGTCTGCCCGGGTTTTCAGTAGCGCGTGGCCCGCTGCCGGGCCGCCAAGCCGAATCGGTGTGTTGCCATGAATACGGCGATTGAAGGGCGAGCCTTGAACAAACTGCCAGGCATCGCCCTTACGCTGGATCTCGATGACTGACACGCCTTCGCTGGCCTGGGCCTTGCGCACCTCTTGCGCAGAGGTGGGCTGGCCGCCATGAGGATAGAGGTAGCGATAGTTGGTGTATTCGTTGTTGATCGCCATCAGGGCGCGGTTCGGGTCATCCGGGAAGGCGAACAGGCTCATGCCGTCATTGTTGTCACCGAACTGCACTTCCTGAGCATCGGCGCTGCCGTTGCCGCTGGAATCAAATGCGGGGCCGTTGGCTTGCAGAGGTTGCCCCCAACTGATGAGCACCGCCGAGCGGTAGCCGGGTGGCAGGCTGATGCTGTCGGCAGTGGCGGCAGCGATGCTGTCAAACCCCAGCAGTTGGCTGGTGCCGGCACTGATGCTTGAAGCCAGTGCGCTGCGGCTCAGAAGACCGCCCCCCAAAAACATTGCGGCACCGCACAGCGCACCGGCGCTGATAAACCCCCGTCGACTGAGGCCTACGATTTGCTCAAGGTCGGTGGATTGATCTTCTTCTAATAGGTTCATGGCAGGCTGGGCTCGTGACGATTTTTGCAGTCACCTTAATCAGCGGGTGTGACAGGGATGTTTCAACACGCAGTTACAGCGGGGTACCGAGCAGTACCAGAGACGGCGCGAACTGCACCCGGGTCGGGCTACCGGCTTGCAAACCGAGTGTTTCAAGGTGCTGCTGCTCTGTCAGGGCGCAAAGGGTTTGCCCGTTGGGCAGGCTGATGCGCACTTCGCTGGGACCATTATCGGCCTGCAGGATCTGCTCTACCTGGCCATGCAGATGGTTGTGTCCGGCAGCGATATCCTGCCGGGTATCGATCACTTGCAGCCAGCCGGCCTTGATCAGTGCCACCACCGGGGTGCCAATTGCGAGTTCCAGGCGCTGGGTGCTGTCGCGGGTGATTTGTGCCTGCAGGGTGAGACCGCCGGGGAGTTCCAGGTGGATCAGGTCGTAGTGGCCATGCCCATGAATGGCAATCACGCTGCCGTGCAGCTGGTTACGAGCGCTGGTGCGCAGCATCAATCGACCGAGCAGGTCGAGGTCTTCGACGTCTTCGGTCGCGTCCAGCACCTGGCTTTGCAGGGCTTGTAGACGCTGGTAAAGCCGCAACACGCGCTCGCCTGCCACCGATAGGCGGGCGCCCCCGCCGCCCTTGCCGCCCACGATGCGCTCCACCAGTGGGGTTTGCGCCAGGTTATTCAGTTCATCGATGGCGTCCCACGCAGCCTTGTAGCTGATACCGGCGCTTTTTGCCGCGGCGGTGATCGAACCTTGCTCGGCAATATGCTGCAGCAAGGCGATGCGCTGGGGGCGGCGGACGATGTGTTGCGTGAGCAGAGTGGGCAAGTGCATGACGACGGATTCGCAAAGCGGTTGAAGGCTGGAAAGTGCCTGTACAACCTGGTCACGTCAAGGCGGCCCATCAGGCTTGGGGGTGCGGGCCAGGCAATACACGTCGACCCGTCGCGCACCGGCCTTGATCAGCAGGCGGGCCAGGCTTTCAGCGGTGGCACCGGTGGTCAGCACGTCATCCACCAGCGCCAGGTGCAGGCCGTTCACCTGCACCCCGGGGGCGAGGGTGAATGCCTGGAGCAAATTGCGCTTGCGGGTTTTGGCATCCAGCGCCTGTTGCGCGGGGGTGTCCTGAGTGCGCAGCAGCCAATGCTCATGGCAAGGGATGGTCACGAGCGGGCTGAGCCAGTGAGCGAGCATTGCTGCCTGGTTGTAACCGCGTTTGCGCAGACGCCGGGTAGACAGGGGTACGGGCAACAGGACATCGGGTCGAGGGGTGCCGGAGTTGAAGCTATCGAGCAGCGATTGACTTAGAAGTTCGGCTAATAATCGACCATAGGGCCATTTTCGGTTGTGTTTGAAACGGATGATCAGGCTGTCTACGGGAAAGCTGTAGGCCCAAGGCGCATGCACAGCCTCAAAGGCAGGGGGGTGCCTGATGCAGTGACCACACGTCAGTCCTGCCATGGGCAGCGGCAAGGCGCAACGCTGGCAACTGTCGCCCAGCCACGGAAGCTCAAGTTCGCAGGGTGTGCACATGGCCAGCCCGTCATCGGTTGATTCATCGCACAATAAGCATGATTGGTTACTTAATAGCCAGATGTAAACCAGCTTTATCCATTGTGGTTGACAGTTCATCGTTCATCCTTAAACATGCCGAGCATCCGTGCCGTGCCTGAGGCGCTTGCTTCAGGTTCAAGTCAAAGCATAAACAAGAGATACGCCGATGAGCGCCAGCAGCCTTGCCAACTTGCGACATGATTGGTCTTTAGCCGAAGTCCGAGCGTTGTTCGTCCAGCCGTTCAATGACCTGTTATTCCAGGCGCAAACTGTTCACCGCGCGCATTTCGATGCCAATCGGGTGCAGGTCTCGACCTTGCTTTCGATCAAGACCGGCGCCTGTCCGGAAGATTGCAAATATTGTCCGCAGTCGGGTCACTACAACACCGGCCTGGCTAAAGAGAAGCTGATGCAAGTGCAGGCCGTGCTGGAAGAAGCCGCGCGCGCCAAGGCGATTGGTTCCACCCGGTTCTGCATGGGCGCCGCCTGGAAGCATCCGTCCGCCAAGGACATGCCTTACGTGCTGGAGATGGTGAAAGGGGTCAAGGCCCTCGGCCTGGAAACCTGCATGACCCTGGGCAAACTCGATCAGGAGCAAACCGCGGCGCTGGCCCACGCCGGTCTTGATTACTACAACCACAACCTCGACACCTCGCCGGACTTCTATACCAGCATCATCACCACGCGCACTTACAGCGAGCGCCTGGAAACCCTGAGCTATGTGCGCGACAGCGGGATGAAAATCTGCTCCGGCGGGATCCTGGGCATGGGCGAGTCGCTGGATGACCGCGCCAATCTGCTGATTCAACTGGCCAACCTGCCGGAGCACCCCGAGTCGGTGCCAATCAACATGCTGGTGAAAGTTGCCGGCACGCCGTTGGAAAACGCCAAGGACATCGATCCCTTCGACTTCATTCGCATGTTGGCAGTGGCGCGGATCATGATGCCGCAGAGCCATGTGCGACTGTCGGCCGGGCGTGAAGCCATGAACGAGCAAATGCAGGCGCTGGCGTTTTTTGCTGGGGCCAACTCGATTTTCTATGGCGAGAAGTTGCTGACCACAGCCAACCCTCAGGCCGACAAGGACATGCAGTTGTTCAGCCGTCTGGGCATCCTGCCCGAAGCGCGTGAGGATCACGCTGACGAAGTGCACCAGGCGGCCATTGAGCATGCGTTGATGGATCAGAAATCCGGCGAGCAGTTCTACAACGCTGCGGTTTAAACCTGACGCAGGCCTGTAGCCGCTGCCGCAGGCTGCGACAAGGCCCGCGTGGCGTTCGCTTTTCATAGCCGGGCCGGGGTCGTTTCGCTGCTTGTCGCAGCCTTCGGCAGCGGCTACAAGGATTATTTCCAGCATGTCTTTTGACCTGAGCACTCGTCTGGCCGCGCGTCGGGCCGACAATTTGTACCGCCAGCGCCCTCTGCTTGAGAGCCCGCAAGGGCCTGAAGTGGTGGTGGACGGTCAGCCCTTGCTGGCCTTTTGTAACAACGACTACCTGGGGCTCGCCAATCATCCTCAGGTGATCGAAGCCTGGCAGGCCGGGGCCTCGCGCTGGGGCGTTGGCGGCGGAGCATCGCATCTGGTCATCGGCCACAGCGGTCCGCACCATGCGCTGGAAGAAGCCCTGGCCGAGTTCACCGGACGCCCGCGTGCGTTGCTGTTCAGCAACGGCTATATGGCCAACCTCGGGGCTGTCACTGCATTGGTGGGGCAGGGCGACACGGTGCTCGAAGACCGTCTCAACCATGCGTCGTTGCTTGATGCGGGCCTGTTGAGCGGTGCGCGTTTCAATCGTTACCTGCACAACGACGCAACCAGTCTGGCCAAGCGCCTGGAAAAAGCCTGCGGTCATACGCTGGTGGTGACCGATGGCGTGTTCAGCATGGACGGCGATCTGGCCGATTTGCCTGCGCTGGCCCGTGAAGCCAGAGCCAAAGGCGCGTGGCTGATGGTCGATGACGCCCATGGTTTTGGGCCGCTGGGCGCCAAGGGTGGCGGGATTATCGAGCACTTCGGGTTAAGCGTGGACGATGTGCCGGTACTGGTCGGCACGCTCGGCAAAGCGTTCGGCACCAGCGGCGCTTTTGTAGCCGGCAGCGAAGAACTGATCGAAAGCCTGATCCAGTTCGCCCGGCCTTACATCTATACCACCAGCCAACCGCCGGCCCTGGCCTGTGCGACGTTGAAAAGCCTTGAACTGTTGCGCACCGAACACTGGCGTCGCGAGCACTTGAACCGCTTGATTCGCCAATTTCGCCATGGCGCGGAGCAGATCGGTTTGCAACTGATGGACAGCTTCACGCCGATTCAGCCGATCATGGTGGGTGACAGCGGCCGAGCGGTGCAGCTGTCGCGGCGCCTGCGCGAGCGCGGGCTGCTGGTGACGGCCATTCGCCCGCCGACCGTGCCTGCCGGTAGCGCACGTTTACGTGTGACCTTGTCGGCTGCTCACACCGAGGCGCAGGTGCAGCTATTGTTAAATGCACTTGAAGATTGCTGGCGTGAGTGGGAGCCCGACCATGCGTGATCGTTTGATTTTGCTGCCCGGCTGGGGCTTGGGAGTATCGCCGCTGGAACCCCTGGCGGCAGCCTTGAGTGGTTTGGACGAGCACTTGCGGGTCGAAATCGAACCTTTGCCGGTGCTGCTTTCGGCAGCGCTGGACGACTGGCTCGACGAACTTGACGCCAGCCTGCCCGACAACGTCTGGCTCGGTGGCTGGTCGCTGGGCGGGATGCTTGCCAGCGAATTGGCGGCACGCCGGGGAGATCGTTGCTGCGGGCTCGTGACGCTGGGCAGTAACGTGAGCTTCGTCAGCCGTAGCGATTGGCCAAGTGCTATGCCGGCCGTCACCTTTGAGGCATTCCTCAACAACTTTCGCGATGCCCCCAACACCACCTTGAAGCGTTTTTGCCTGCTGTGCAGCCAAGGTGCATCCGAGCCCCGATCGCTGGCGGGTCTGCTGCTGGGCGGGGCACCGAAGGCCGAACCGGACACCTTGCTCGCTGGCCTCGACCTGCTGGGCAAGCTGGATACGCGACGTGCCTTGCAGGCATTCAGCGGGCCGCAACTGCACCTGTTTGCCGGTCTCGATGCACTGGTGCCGGTACAGGCTGCCAGTGACGTATTGACCCTTTTGCCCGATGTTGAAGTGGGTCTGATTGAACAGGCCTGTCATGCTTTTTTACTGGAAGCGCCCCACGAACTGGCGGCCGCCATCCAGGCTTTTTTACATGAGTTGGGTGATGACTGATTTGAGTGTTGCAACATTGGCCGGCCACTTGCCGGACAAGCGTCAGGTGGCCGATTCGTTTTCTCGGGCCGCCGTCAGTTATGACAGTGTGGCCGAACTGCAACGTGCGGTTGGCCATCAGTTGATCGCCCGTTTGCCCGCAGGCATCCAGCCGCAGCGCTGGTTGGACCTGGGCAGTGGCACGGGGTATTTCAGCCGGGTGCTGGGTGAGCGCTTTGCGGGCAGTGAAGGGCTGGCGCTGGACATCGCCCAAGGCATGCTGGCGTTTGCCCGGCCGTTGGGTGGGGCGCAGCATTTTGTGGCCGGTGATGCGGAAAACCTGCCGTTGCAGGCCAACAGTTGCGATGTGATTTTCTCCAGCCTGGCGCTGCAGTGGTGCGCGGACTTCAGCGCGGTTCTCAGCGAGGCCCGGCGTGTGCTCAGGCCGGGCGGTGTGTTGGCGTTTGCCAGCTTGTGCGTGGGCACCTTGTACGAACTGCGCAAGAGCTGGCAGGCAGTCGATGGTCAGGTTCATGTGAACCGCTTTCGTGAGCTCGAAACCTATCGGCAGCTGTGTGCAGGCAGTGATTTACAGGTTGTGAGCTTGCAGAACCAGCCGCATGTGCTGCACTACCCGCAGGTACGGCAACTGACCCATGAACTCAAGGCGCTGGGCGCACACAACCTGAATCCGGGTCGCCCGGAAGGACTGACCGGCAGGGCCCGGCTTCAAGGATTGTTGAGTGCCTATGAGCAGTTTCGTCAGCCACAAGGGCTACCGGCGACGTATCAGGTGGTCTACGGCATTTTGGAGAAAACGCGATGAGTCCTGCGTACTTCATTACAGGCACTGACACTGACGTGGGTAAAACCACCATTGCCGCCGGATTGCTCTATGCGGCTCGCGAAGCCGGGTTGAGCACGGCCGCAGGAAAACCGGTGGCGTCGGGCTGCGAAATGACTGCCGAAGGCCTGCGCAATACCGATGCTCTGGCGTTGATGGCTGAATCGTCGATCAAACTGACCTATGACGAAGTGAATCCTGTGGCATTTGAGCCGGCGATCGCCCCGCATATTGCGGCGCGGGAAGCCGGGGTAGTGCTCACGGTGCGCTCGTTGCTGGAACCGATGCGGTCTGTACTGGATCGGCAAGCGGATTTCACCCTGATTGAAGGTGCCGGTGGTTGGCGTGTGCCGTTGTCCGGGCAGGACAGTCTGTCGGACCTTGCACAGGCGCTGGATCTGCCCGTGATTCTGGTGGTGGGTGTGCGTCTGGGCTGTATCAGCCACGCCTTGTTGACCGCCGAGGCCATTGCGCGGGATGGTCTGCAATTAGCGGGCTGGGTGGCCAACATCATTGGCCCGAAAACCTCACGTCTCGAAGAAAACCTCGCCACCTTGGCCGAACGTCTCCCGGCTCCCTGCCTGGGCCGCGTGCCAAAACTCAAGACAGCGTCGGCACAATCGGTGGCCGAATATCTGCAGCTGGATTTGCTGGATTAACCGTCGTTACACCTCAGTCCTGACTTTTTAACAGCGAGCTTGCTCGCGATGGCCTCACCGCTGGTCTGCCTGACAGACCACGGTGCCTGTATCGCGAGCATGCTTGCGTCTGCAGGTTTGTGCCCGGTATGGGACGAACGGAGGCACTGCACTGCTTGACAATAAAAGGGCGTAAACGTATGTTTCAAACAACTGTTTGACCGCTATAACAAATCCACGCGGTTGTTCATCCCCGGATTCATCAGCAGAGGTTTATCGCTATGCCTGACTACAAGGCCCCCTTGCGTGATATTCGCTTCGTTCGTGACGAACTGCTCGGTTACGAAGCGCACTATCAGAGCCTGCCGGCTTGCCAGGACGCTACTCCAGATATGGTCGATGCCATTCTTGAAGAAGGCGCCAAGTTCTGTGAGCAGGTGCTGGCACCGCTGAACCGCGTGGGTGACATCGAAGGCTGCACCTGGAGTGAATCCGGGGTTAAAACGCCGACCGGATTCAAAGAAGCCTACCAACAATTCGTTGAAGGCGGCTGGCCGAGCCTGGCCCACGACATCGAGCACGGTGGTCAGGGCCTGCCAGAATCCCTGGGCCTGGCGGTCAGTGAAATGGTCGGCGCAGCCAACTGGTCCTGGGGCATGTACCCAGGCCTGTCGCATGGCGCGATGAACACTATCTCCGAGCACGGCACCCCCGAGCAGCAAGACACCTACCTGACCAAACTGGTTACCGGCGAATGGACCGGCACCATGTGCCTGACCGAATCGCATTGCGGTACCGACCTGGGCATGTTGCGGACCAAGGCCGAGCCGCAAGCGGACGGTTCGTACAAAATCTCGGGCACCAAGATCTTCATCTCGGCCGGTGAACACGACATGGCCGAGAACATCGTCCACATCGTACTGGCCCGCCTGCCGGATGCACCGGCCGGTACAAAAGGTATTTCGCTGTTCATCGTGCCCAAGTTCCTGCCGAAGGCAGAGGGTGTGCTCGGTGAGCGCAACGCGGTTTCCTGCGGCTCCCTTGAGCATAAAATGGGGATCCACGGCAACGCGACCTGCGTGATGAACTTCGACGGCGCTACCGGTTTCTTGATCGGCCCGGCGAACAAAGGCCTGAACTGCATGTTCACCTTTATGAATACTGCGCGCCTGGGCACCGCCCTGCAGGGCCTGTCCCACGCTGAAATCGCTTTCCAGGGTGGCTTGAAATACGCCCGTGACCGCCTGCAAATGCGTTCGCTGACCGGACCTAAAGCACCTGAAAAAGCAGCTGACCCGATCATCGTCCACCCAGATGTACGTCGCATGCTGTTGACCACCAAAGCGTTCGCCGAAGGCAACCGGGCGATGGTTTACTTCACCGCCAAGCAAGTCGACATCGTGAAATACGGCGTTGATGAAGACGAGAAGAAAAAAGCTGACGCACTGCTGGCCTTCATGACGCCGATTGCCAAAGCCTTTATGACTGAAGTCGGTTTTGAGTCCGCCAACCACGGTGTGCAAATCTACGGCGGTCACGGCTTTATCGCTGAATGGGGCATGGAGCAGAACGTTCGCGACAGCCGTATTTCGATGCTGTACGAAGGCACCACCGGTATTCAGGCACTCGACCTGTTGGGTCGCAAAGTGTTGATGACCCAAGGCGAAGCCCTGAAAGGCTTTACCAAGATCGTGCACAAGTTCTGCCAGACCAACGAAGGCAACGAAGCCGTACAGGAGTTCGTCACACCGTTGGCGGCGCTGAACAAAGAATGGGGCGAGCTGACCATGAAGGTCGGCATGGCGGCCATGAAGGACCGTGAAGAAGTGGGGGCGGCTTCGGTCGACTACCTGATGTATTCCGGTTATGCCTGCCTGGCGTACTTCTGGGCTGACATGGCCCGTCTGGCAGCTGAGAAGCTGGCAGCCGGCACCTCGGAAGAGGCGTTCTACAAAGCCAAGCTGCAAACTGCGCGCTTCTACTTCCAGCGCATCTTGCCGCGTACGCGTTCTCACGTAGTGACCATGCTCTCGGGTGCCAGCAACCTGATGGACATGAAAGAAGAAGACTTCGACCTGGGCTACTAAGTCGCGGTGAGTCACCTTTAAAAGCCGCTTCTCCCCTTGGGTGAAGCGGCTTTTTTGATTGTGGCCGCGCATTAATCCTCTGTAGGCGCAGGGTTGCTCGCGATGCAACCAACTCGGTATATCCGGGTCACCGGGGAGAGGTTATCGCGAGCAAGCTCGCTCCTACAGGGCGTGACCTTTTGTGTCTTTATGGTCACAGCATGACCCTATGTATCACATTCGTTGTTGGGCTAGACTGCCCCTGTATTCAACGGCCCATCAGGGCTTCACCGTTTAGAGATTACGAGGTTTGCCATGGCTGATTACAAAGCGCCCCTGCGCGATATGCGCTTCGTCCTCAATGAAGTATTTGAGGTCGCCACACTTTGGGCGCAATTACCTGCATTGGCTGAAACTGTAGACGCCGAAACGGTTGAAGCCATTCTTGAAGAAGCGGGCAAAGTAACCGCTAAAAGCATTGCGCCATTGAGCCGCAGCGGCGATGAAGAAGGTTGCCATTGGGACAACGGTGCTGTCTCCACGCCAGCCGGTTTTGTCGAGGCCTACCAGACCTACGCCGAAGGTGGCTGGGTCGGTGTTGGCGGCGATCCTGAGTTCGGCGGCATGGGCATGCCCAAGGCGGTATCGGCCCAGGTCGAAGAAATGATCAACTCCTCCAGCCTGTCCTTCGGCTTGTACCCGATGTTGACTGCCGGTGCCTGTGTATCGATCAATGCCCACGCCAGTGATGAGCTGAAAGCCATTTACCTGCCGAACATGTACGCCGGCGTGTGGGCCGGTTCCATGTGTTTGACCGAGCCTCACGCCGGCACCGACCTGGGCATCATTCGGACCCGGGCCGAGCCTCAGGCCGATGGCACATACAAAATCAGTGGTACCAAGATTTTTATTACTGGCGGTGAACACGACCTGACCGAAAACATTATCCACCTGGTACTGGCCAAGCTGCCGGATGCCCCCGCGGGGCCCAAAGGCATTTCGCTGTTCCTGGTGCCCAAGTTCATGGTCAATGACGATGGCAGCCTGGGTGAGCGTAATCCGGTGACCTGCGGTTCGATCGAGCACAAGATGGGGATCCAGGCTTCTGCCACCTGCGTGATGAATTTCGATGAAGCGGTCGGGTATCTGGTCGGTGAGCCCAACCGGGGTTTGGCCGCGATGTTCACCATGATGAATTACGAGCGCCTCGGGGTAGGTATCCAGGGGCTGGCCTCGGGCGAGCGCTCGTATCAGAACGCTATTGAATACGCTCGCGACCGTTTGCAGGGGCGTGCTGCAACCGGTGCTCAGGCCAAGGACAAAGTGGCGGACCCGATCATTGTGCATGCAGACGTGCGTCGCATGCTGTTAACGATGAAAGCGTGCAACGAAGGCGGTCGGGCCTTTTCGACCTACGTGGCGAACCAGCTGGACATCGCCAAGTTCAGTGACGATCCGACAGCCCGTGAGCGTGCCGATGGCCTGGTAGCTTTGCTGACGCCTGTGGCCAAGGCCTTTATGACAGACCTCGGGCTTGAAACCACCGTACACGGCCAGCAGGTGTTTGGTGGTCATGGCTACATTCGGGAGTGGGGCCAGGAGCAACTGGTACGTGATGTGCGCATCACCCAGATCTACGAAGGCACCAATGGCATTCAGGCGCTGGACCTGGTGGGCCGCAAGATCGTAGCGAATCAGGGGGCGTACTACCGTTTACTGGCTGACGAAATTCGCGGCTTCATTGCCTCGGCGCACAGTGACTTGAATGAGTTCACACAGCCGTTGGCCGAGGCTCTGGACACACTTGACCAGTTGACGGCCTGGGTTCTGGAACAGTCAAAAAATAACCCGAATGAAATCGGCGCGGCTTCGGTCGAGTATCTCCAGGTTTTTGGTTACACGACTTATGCGTACATGTGGGCACTGATGGCGCGTGCGGCGCTGGGCAAAGACGCGGACGAAGCGTTCTACGCCAGCAAGTTGGGAACGGCACGCTTCTATTTCGCACGTTTGCTGCCACGTATTCACTCATTGAGTGCCTCGGTAAAAGCCGGCAGCGAGTCGCTTTACTTGCTGGATGAAGCACATTTTTAATGTGTTGAGTCGTTTGTAAGCATTTGCTTACATTACGCAGCGACATTCGCCCATATCGCCAGATTGGATCCACGGTTAATCTACTTCACATGGACGTAGAGCAGGAAGCTCAAAGCAACAACACGGACACGTAGGATTCTGCTAGGAAGGCGGAGTGAAAAGGATGTCAGGGAAACAGTCTGCAAAACCCCGCCTAGGCGGGGTTTTCTTTTTTCTGCGTCTGAAAATTATCACTCCCTGACAGCCAAAACCCTTAGAGGCCATCGCTCGGCTTCTGCACAAGCATGGGTTACATCGGGTTCTTCACATCCTCAAGCAACGTACGCAGCAGCTCCAATGTGGCCTGCTGGCGCTGTACATCGCGACACACCAATCCCACTTTGAGCGGCACCCTCGGTTCACTCAGGGGTTTCCAGAGCAGTGCCGGATTATCGTGCTCATGCCGAGAACGTCCAGGCAGCACGGTGGACAGCTTGCTATGGGGCAAACTGTCGAGAATCCCGGCCATGGTATTGAGCTCAGCCTGAACCTGCGGGCGGCGTCCCAGGCTGGCGAGCTGGGTTTGCCAGATTTGCCGGACCTGAAACTCCTCCCCCAGCAACAACATCGGCAGCTCGGCGGCCTGACTCAAAGAGACTTTTTTGAATTCCCGCAAGGGATGATCGGCCGGGATCACCAGTTGCAACTCGTCTTCATATAACGGCAAGCCATGCAGACCCGGCTGGCGTGGCGGCAGATAGCTGATGCCGATGTCGAGCGAGCCATTGAGCAAGCGTCGTTCGATCTCCAGCCCGGTCAGTTCGTAGATTTGTACCACCAGATGCGGCTGGGCCTGACGTACCCGCTCCAGCATTTGCGGCACCAGACTGGTGTGGACAGTTTGCAGCACACCAATGGCAATGGTGCGTAACGCTTGGCCCTGGAAATTGCGCAGGGCTTCTTTCGCCCGCTGCAATCCGTCGAGCAGCGGCAGCGCGTGGTTGTACAGGGTGTGAGCGGCCAGGGTGGGCAGCAGGCGCTTGCTGCTGCGCTCAAACAGGCGCACGTCAAGGTTATGTTCAAGGTGACGAATCTGCTGTGACAGCGCTGGTTGCGAGATGGATAGACGTTCCGCGGCACGGCCCACATGGCCTTCTTCATACACCGCGACGAAATAACGCAGCTGTTTAAAATCCATAAGTATGACTTATCGAAAATGCTTAAAAAACGAAATGGCTCAAAGCGCCGGACGCGCCTAGTCTACGCCCATTCCACAGGGGCCATAGAGCCCTGGATGCAGATGAATAGCATTATTTTTGAGGTGATTTGCATAGGAAAGGCAACACAACCTGCCCTGGATTCAGCCCCTCTGGCTGGAACCTGTCCATTGCAAATAGAAGCTGTTTATGGTCACAAGGTCCGCGTGCATGAACCTGTTTAACCTGCGTCGCCCCCCTACCCATCTGGATGAGCTGGCTGCGCCATCCGTTCCCCCGATGCCCAGGCACCATCCCCGCGAATGCCTGATGCCTGGCGTCGAGCGTGCGGAGCAGGTGTTTGTACGCGGTCAGGGTTCGTGGATGTGGGACAGCGACAGCCGTGCTTATCTGGACTTCACCCAGGGTGGGGCGGTGAATAGCCTGGGGCACAGCCCGGCGGTGCTGATCAAGGCGATGGCCGAGCAGGCGCAGTCGTTGATGAATCCGGGCGCGGGCTTTTATAACCGGGCAATGCTGGATCTGGCAGAGCGTTTGTGTGAAAGCACCGCAAGCGACCAGGTGCATTTTCTGAACACCGGCGCTGAAGCCAACGAAGGTGCGATCAAGCTGGCGCGTAAGTGGGGCCAGCTGCATCGTGGCGGAGCGCATCGGATCATCACCGCGACCCACAGCTGTCACGGGCGCAGTTTTGGGGCGATGTCGGCTTCGGGCAGCGGCACTTTTGACAATCGCTTCGAACCGCAAATGCCGGGATTCATCAATGTGCCGTTTAACGACTTGCCAGCATTGCACGCGGCAGTTGATGCGCAAACCGTGGCCATCATGCTGGAGCCCGTGCAGAGCGATGCGGGTGTGATTCCGGCCACGGAGCACTACCTCAAAGGGGTAGAGCGGTTGTGTCGTGAGTTGGGAATCCTGCTCATTCTGGATGAAGTCCAGACCGGCATGGGCCGTTGCGGCACCTTGCTGGCTGAACAGAACTACGGCGTTCGCGCCGACATCATCACGCTGGGCAAAGGCCTGGGCGGCGGAGTCCCCCTGGCCGCGTTGCTGGCACGCGGCAAAGCCTGTTGCCTGGAACCGGGTGAGCTGGGCGGCACCCATCATGGCAACGCCTTGATGACAGCGGCCGGCGGTGCCGTGCTCGCGACGCTGCTGGAAAAAGGTTTTTTGCAACAGGTGCGGGACGCTGGCCAATACCTGGGTGAAGGGCTGAGCCGGCTGGCTAATCGTTATGCCCACGGTGAACTGCGTGGCCAAGGGTTGTTTTGGGGGCTGACCTTGTCGGATGAATCGGCGGACGCGGTGGTCAAGGCTGCACGGTATGAAGGCTTGTTGCTCAGCGCGCCACAGCCTGACT
Organism: Pseudomonas taetrolens; assembly: GCF_900475285.1. Taxonomy (NCBI): domain Bacteria; kingdom Pseudomonadati; phylum Pseudomonadota; class Gammaproteobacteria; order Pseudomonadales; family Pseudomonadaceae; genus Pseudomonas; species Pseudomonas taetrolens. The sequence continues at coordinate 443,705 of NZ_LS483370.1, forward strand.
GTTTGCGTTTCACACCTGCGCTGTGCGTCAGCAAAGGTAACATCGATGAGATGCTGCTGCGTCTGGCCCGTGCGTTTGCCCGGGTACGTACTGCGCAGCTGCAGTGCCGTCGTGGAGTCGCCGTCTGAAACTCGTCGCCGTATACAGAATTTAAAGAACCGTCTCGCGGTATAACGCGTCGCCCTGTGCCTGTTTCGTTCGGCACGGGGCGTTTTTTTGCCTGGAGAAAACGTGCGGACTGAACCTTCTGCACGCCGGTGGAGTCGATTGATCGTAGGGCTTGATTAAGCCCACTTATTGGGGAGTTACTTGATGGACATTATTCGAATCATCATCGCCATCCTGCTTCCACCGCTGGGGGTGTTCTTGCAAGTGGGTTTCGCGGGGGCATTCTGGTTGAACATTCTGCTGACCTTGTGCGGTTATTTCCCGGGGATCATCCACGCGGTCTACATCATTGCAAAACGTTAACGCCCCTCTGCCGAGCGATGAATAACGCCGGTAGGTGCCGCCTGCGCAGCGCCTACCGAGCAGCCATCACCTCGCGATAAAACAACCATTCCTGCTCCAGGGCATGTGCCTGATTACTGGCTTTGCGAAAACCGTGGCGCTCGTCAGGATAGTAATAGGCCCTGGCCGGGATGCCGTTGTCCTGCAAGGCCTTGAGCATGTCCCGGGTCTGCTGGGGAACCACGACCGCATCCAGTTCGCCCTGGAAGAAAATTACCGGGACGTGGATCTGCCTGGCATGCAGCAGCGGGGTGCGGGCGGCATAACGCTCGGCGTCGCGCTCGGGATCTCCGATGAGCCAGTCCAGGTAGTCGCCTTCAAACTTGTGGGTGGCCCGGGCCAGGGCCACCGGATCGCTGACGCCGTACAGGCTGGCGCCCCCGCGGAACACATCCTGGAATGCCAGGGCGCACAACGTGGTGTAGCCGCCTGCGCTGCCGCCGCGAATAAACGCGTTTTGACCATCGATCAGCCCCTGTTCGGCGAGGTAGCTGACGACCGCACATGCGTCTTCGACATCCACGATCCCCCATTGCAAATGCAGGGCCTGACGATAATCACGGCCATAGCCCGTGCTGCCGCGGTAGTTAAGGTCGGCCACGGCAAATCCGCGCTGGGTCCAGTACTGAATGCGCGGGTCGAGCATCGGGTAACAGGCGGAGGTCGGGCCGCCGTGGATAAACACCACCAAGGGCGGTTTGACCTCATTGTGCATCGAGGGGTAGAAAAAACCGTGTGCTTCGCTGTTGCCCGAGGGGTAGCGCAGAGTACGCGGGCGGCTGATCTGCTCGGGCGGCAGCGGCGCGATGCCACCGGCCAGCACCTCGGCCTGTTGATCGCTGCGGCGAATACGGATCACCGCCGACGGGCTGACTGGCGATGCGACGATGGCATAGATGAATGCGTCATCCAGCGCCAGGCTGCGGAAGCGGCTGTAATTGCCCGTCAGGTCTTCTTGAGTGCCATCAGCATGGCGGATGCCCAAGCGCCCGAAACCCTCTACGGTCCAGCTGGCCAGATACGCGTGGCCCTCCAGAGGTACCCAGGTGCAGCCGCCCGATTGCCAGGGAGCCGGGGCATGATCGGCAGCGGCACTTGGTACAGGCACTAAACCTCCGGCCGATTCGGCCCACGGTTGCCAGAAACCCGCACGGTCCGTCAGGCAGTACAGTCGATTGTGTGCATCGAAGCGGGGTTGTTGCAGCGATTCCTCACGGCTGTCTCCCGCAACGCAGCGTGCGGTGCCCCAGCCGCCATCGTCCTGGCGCTCGGCGAGCATCAGGCGGGTGGACGTCCAGGGTTGATGCGGCCGGCTCCATTCAATCCAGGCCAGGTGTTGAGCGTTTGGGCTGAGGCAGGGGGCGGTGTAGAAGTCAGCACCTTCGGCCAGCACCTGGCGCTCAAGTGAGCTCAGGTTGAGGCTGATCAGTCGATGTTGATTGGCGTTTTCTTCAATGGCCAGCACCTGCCCTTGGGCATGGTTCACGTCGCCATAACGGCAGTTGCCGTGGGTCAGGGCGTGCGGGGTGCTGCCATCCAGCGGTTGCAGGTACAGCTGTTGATCGGACTCGTTAACGAACACTACCGCGTCGTCGCTCAGGCAAAAGGCCCCGCCGCCATACTCGTAAACCCGGCTGCGCACGCTGAAGCCAGCGGGTGTCAGGCAACAGGCCTGGCCGTTGCGCCAGTGCCAGATACGGCAGGCGGCGTCTGCGGGGCGGTATTCATTCCAGAACAGCCCAAGAGCGCTGGTCCGCAGCTCGGCGAAGTCTACCCCGGCGGCCACCGCGAGGGCGGCGCTGAACGGTTCAGCCTTTAGCGATGAGTCGGGAGTTTCGATCATTTCGGAAGGCCAGTTGTTCGATGGTTTGAGTGGCATGCTCGGCCTCTTCGCGCGCCTTGAGGATCAAGTCGTGTTGCGGTGACTTGCTGCACACCGGGTCGGCGTTGCTGGCATCGCCGGTGAGCATAAAGGCCTGGCAGCGGCAGCCGCCGAAGTCCTTTTCTTTCTCGTCGCACGAGCGACAAGGCTCAGGCATCCAGTCGTAACCGCGAAAACGGTTGAAGCCGAATGACTCATACCAGATGTGCTGCATGCTGTGATCGCGCACGTTGGGAAAGGCGATCGGCATTTGTCGGGCGCCATGGCACGGCAGGGCAGTACCGTCCGGGGTGACGGTCAAAAAGATGCTGCCCCAACCGTTCATGCAGGCTTTCGGGCGCTCTTCATAATAGTCCGGCGTCACGAAAATCAGCTTGCAGGGATGACCTTCGGCCTCAAGCTTGGCCCGGTATTCGTTGGTGATGCGTTCGGCGCGTACCAGTTGTTCCTTGGTCGGCAACAGCCCGACACGGTTGAGCTGGGCCCACCCGTAAAACTGGCATGTGGCGAGTTCGACGAAGTCGGCTTCAAGGGCGATGCACAGCTCGATGATGCGGTCGATCTTGTCGATGTTGTGCCGATGGGTGACGAAGTTCAGCACCATCGGATACCCGTGGGCTTTCACGGCCCGGGCCATTTCAAGCTTTTGCGCGAAGGCTTTTTTCGAGCCAGCCAGGAGGTTGTTCACCTGCTCATCGCTGGCCTGGAAGCTGATCTGGATGTGGTCCAGCCCGGCTTTTTTGAAGTCGCTGATCTTCTGCTCGGTCAGGCCGATGCCCGAAGTAATCAGGTTGGTGTAGAAGCCCAGCTTGCGCGCCTCGGCAATCAGTTCAGCCAAATCCTGGCGTACCAGCGGTTCACCCCCGGAGAACCCCAGCTGTGCCGCGCCCATCTCCCGCGCTTCGCGAAACACCTTGATCCACTGCTCGGTGCTCAACTCTTTGCCTTGCTGGGCGAAGTCCAGCGGGTTGGAGCAGTACGGGCATTGCAACGGGCAGCGATAAGTCAGCTCGGCCAGCAGCCACAGTGGCAGGCCGACCTCTGGCTTGGGCGGTAAGGGCATCAGGCTATCAGGCAAGTTCGATCCAGTGCTCTGCACGAGCGACCTCCATAAATTGCTCGATGTCAGCGCCGAGCTCGGGTACGCCGGGGAACTGTTTGTCCAGTTCACCAATGATAGCGTCAACATCGCGTTGGCCGTCGATCAGGCCTCCGATCAAGGCGGCGCTGTCATTGAGTTTTATCATGCCTTCGGGATACAGCAGCACATGGCCTTTTTGCGCGGGCTCGTATTGAAAGCGGTAGCCAGGGCGCCAGGTCGGAATTTTGCTGCGATCGAAGCTCATAGGGTGATTCCTTTGTGCCAGACACGTTGGTCGGTCACGCTGTGATAGGGCGGACGATCCAGCTCATACGCCATGGTCATGGCATCAAGCATGCTCCAAAGGATGTCCAGTTTGAACTGGAGAATTTCCAGCATGCGCTGCTGGCCTTCATAGGTCGTGTAGTGCTGCAACGTAATCGCCAGCCCATGCTCCACGTCGCGTCGGGCCTGGCCCAGGCGAGTGCGGAAATACTCATAACCGGCAGGATCGATCCACGGGTAATGCTGCGGCCAGCTGTCGAGGCGCGACTGGTGGATCTGCGGCGCGAACATTTCGGTCAGCGAGCTGCTGGCCGCTTCTTCCCAACTGGCGCGGCGGGCGAAGTTGACGTAGGCATCCACCGCAAAGCGCACGCCGGGCAACACCAGCTCTTGAGAGCGCAGCTGATCCGGGTCCAGGCCAACCGCTTGACCAAGGCGTAGCCAGGCCTCGATGCCGCCATCCTCTCCCGGCGCACCATCGTGGTCGAGCAGGCGCTGGATCCATTCGCGACGGACTTCGCGGTCCGGACAATTGGCCAGGATCGCTGCGTCTTTCAGGGGAATGTTCACCTGATAGTAGAAGCGGTTGGCGACCCAGCCTTGAATCTGCTCGCGGGTAGCGCGGCCCTCATACATGGCTACCTGATACGGGTGGTAGATGTGGTAGTACGCACCTTTGGCGCGCAGGGCTGCTTCGAATTCGGTGGTGGAGAGAGGGGCTTGGGTCATGCAATGCCTCCAGAAGATGATTCTCCTGCAGGAGCGAGCAAGCTCGCTGCTGCAGGGTTTATGCGAGATTTACAGCTTGATACTCATTCCGTCAAAGGCCACTTCAACGCCCCGGCGAACCAGTTCGGCGCGCTCGGCAGAGTCTTCGTCGAGGATCGGGTTAGTGTTGTTGATATGGATCAGCACCTTACGCTGCTCGGGCAATTGTTCCAGTACTTCAAGCATGCCGCCGGGGCCGTTTTGCGCCAGGTGGCCCATTTCGCGACCGGTGCGGGTGCCGACGCCACGGCGTTGCATCTCATCGTCGTCCCACATCGTGCCGTCTACCAGCAGGCAGTCGCTGCCGGCCATGATTTCCAGTAAAGGGGCATCGACTTTGCCCAGGCCCGGGGCATAGAACAGTTTGCCGCCGGTGCGCAGGTCTTCAACGATCAGGCCAATGTTGTCGCCCGGATGCGGGTCGAAACGGTGTGGCGAATAGGGGGGCGCGGCACTGCGCAAAGGCAGAGGGCTGAAACGCAGGTTGGGGCAGGCCGGGATGGTAAACGTGCCTTGCAGCTCGATACGGTTCCAGTTCAAACCACCATTCCAGTGCTTGAGCATGGTGAACAGCGGGAAGCCGGTGCTCAAATCTTCATGGACCATGTCGGTGCACCACACTTCGTGCGGGCAGCCCTCGCGCAAGCTGAGCAAACCGGTGGTGTGATCGATCTGGCTGTCCATCAAAATGATGGCGCTGATCCCGGTATCACGCAGGGCGCGGCCCGGCTGCATCGGCGCAAAGCCTTGGAGTTGGGCGCGGATATCGGGTGACGTGTTGCACAGGACCCAGTTCACGCCATCATCGGAAATCGCAATCGAGGACTGGGTGCGTGCGGTGGCGCGCAGGCTACCATCGCGAAAACCCGCGCAGTTGACGCAGTTACAGTTCCACTGCGGGAAACCGCCGCCGGCGGCGGAACCTAGAATCTGGACGAACATGGGAGGCTGTTCTCTTGCAAATCTGAAAATAAAAACGCCCCGGCGAACCGAGGCGTTGGGTTGCTCTGCTCAGAAGCGTCGCAGATCAACGACTTGCGAAGTACATGGTAACTTCAAAGCCAATGCGCAAATCGGTGTAAGCCGGTTTAGTCCAAGCCATGAGATGACTCCTTCAGCGGTAGAGTGGGTGGGGTGTAGTAATTTAGTCCAGCTCCCGTAGGAGTTGTTCAAATGCTTAGGTGGCTATCTTACTAAATTTGACTGCTTGTGAACGCCTCGAGATAAAGAAAGCTCATTACATCGTTGGTAATGATCCGCTTCTTCCTTGAATAAACGATTCAGGTTCTGGATCTGTCGCCAAGCACAGCCAGCTGCATTTATCCTGATTGATCCGCTGCGCAGCGTTCAGTGTAGTGCCTGTATCCAGCGTCATAAGCGCGGTATAGAGGGACTTCAGGTAATCCGACGGATGGCCTGCGAGCTTTGCATGCCACAACAGTTCACTGCCCCGGGTCACGCTCAATGCTTCGATCGAGAACTGTTGGGCTAAAGCTGCTCGGGCTTCTGCAAAAGATTTTTCATCGAGTGCTGTCATTAAATTCGGCAGGGCGCGGATGAAAGTTCGGATGTGTTCGAAGATTTCAGGCGTAGAGGCGTGAGGCGATTGCACGCCGAAGAGTAGGCCTGTTTGCCCATGGCATTGACGCAAACCGCTGAATACGGCGTAACCCAGTTGCTGCTCGACACGCAGTTTTTGATAAAACGGGGTTTGCGCCACGTGAGCGATCAGGCGCCAGGCCGCTTCGTCAGCGATATCCGGTCGCGGTATGGGGCAAAACACCAGCACGGCCTGTTCGTTGGAACCGCAGGCTTCGGTGTGCCAGTGGTGCCGTGCAGTGTGTTCGCGGGGCTGCGCCAGGTGCGCATCCGGTGTTCCGGGGACTTTGCTCAGCACCGGTGTGATCAAGGCCTGCGTGGCGGCGGGCAGGCCGACGGCCAAACCGTCCCAGCGAGCAGAAGCCCAGCAGTGCTCCAGGTCGCCAACGGAGAGCTCGGCGCAAGGCTGGCAGATATCCGGTAAACGCTTGAGCAGTTGGCGAATAGGTATTAACGATATGGCTGGGGGGCTGCTGACCCGCGGCTCGGCGGCCGCCGCGCCGAGCGCACGCAGTGCCTGCTCCAGAATCGCCGGCATCGGCTCGTGGAAGCCCTGCAGGTTCAGTTGCCAGTCCTGGCCCACGGCGCTGAACGACAACTCGACGCCGGCCTGACGTGCATCGTGCTGAAGTGAGCGCAGCTGACTTTGCAGTTGTGGCAGCACCTCGGCGCCGGGGTTAACCGCCAGCTGCCAACGCAGATAGATCGCTGCTTCACCGCTGTGGCTAGGCAGCGCCGTGCTGAAACTCATGGCGGACAGGTCTCGGCGGTTGCGCAAACGATCCTGCGCAAACGTGCGCAAGCCCCGGTGAGCGCTGGTCTGACCACGAATCAGGCCCGCACTGAGCGGTTCTTTCGCGGCGCGCAGGAAGGGGTTTGGCGTTGGCAGTTGCCAAGCCTGTTGCCATGTCGAGGCGGGTTGCAACTGCTCCAGCAGCGCTTTAAGCGCCATTACGCCGTGTTCCGTCAGCTCCGGCGATTGTTGTTCACTATCATGGCGGGCGAGTTCCAGCGCACCACTGACGTCCTGGCGACGTTGTTGCAGCAATAGGTATTCATCGCGCAGGGCTGACCAGTCCTGTGCATTGAAAAAGGCCAGCCAGTCAGCGAATGCCTCATGGATCTGAGTGGCGTGTTGAGTGATGTCGGCAGTTGCGCTGAATTCAATCTGCAGCAGTGCCTGCGCCTTGAATTGATACAGCGGTACGGCTTTGAGGGTGTCGATCCGGTGTTGCTGGCGCAGATGAGCGATGAGACCGCCCGGCTTATCGGCATTGATCCAGTGGCACAGGAAATCCAGGGCCTCGGGAGCGCCGGGAGGTAACTGCTCGCACGCAACCATCACGCTCAGCCAATGACCGTCGAGATGCAGGTACGCGCGCTCCGCGTCCGTCATTAGCGTAGGCGGGTCAAGCTGTGGCGTACTCTGGCCCGGGGGCAACTGAGCACCACAGCGTTGCGCCAAGGCTTTGAGATCGTTCGCGGTCTGTGGCCCCACCAGGCTCAGGCTCATCTGCCCGGCGTGATAAAACTGCTGGTAGAAACCGCTCAGTGCCTGCTGAAAGCTCGCACGCGGCACGGGCAGGCTGTAACGGTTGCCGGCGTGAAATGCACGGAGCGGGTGGGCCGGGTTCAGGGGTTGAAACAGTTTGATCTCACGCTGCGCCGCGGGTTCGCGAGCCCAGGCAATGAACTCGGCGTGCAGCACTTCACGTTCGCGTAACTGCTCATCCAGCTTCATGCGTGGATGCGCGAGCATATCGCACAGACGCTCAACGCCGCCTTCAAACGCTGTGGGCGGCAGTTCAAAAAAGAAATCGGTATGCCGCTCGCTGGTCCGGGCATTCACCTGACCGCCGTGACGTTGCACGTAAGCCATCAAGTTGTCCGGGGCCGGGAAGCGCTCGGTCCCCAGGAACAGCAAGTGCTCCAGAAAATGTGCCAGGCCCGGCCAGGCCGCAGGCACGTCATGGCTGCCGGCGGCGACCCGCAATACAGCCGCGCAACGCTTGAGCCGTGGCACATGGCGCACTGATAGAGTCAGACCGTTTTCAAGGGTCAAACGTTGGGTGTGAGGGTGGTTCAGCGCAGGCATGGGCACTTCCGGAGCAGAGAAGCCCATATGCTAGCGGATTACGGGTAATCAGCGCTTGCCCAGCTCACGGTAAAGTTCAGGACGGCGGTCGGCAAGGTACGTATTCCCCGCCTTGGCGGCAGCCAGCTGCGCGTGTTCCAGGGTCGCGACAATCATGCCGGGTTCGTGCTGCGCGAGGGCTATTTGCTGGCCATTGGGCGCGGCGATACTGCTTTGGCCGCAATAATGAATGTCACCTTCATTTGCGCAGTAGTTGGCATAGGCCACGTAACACTGGTTCTCAAAGGCCCGGCTGCGCACGGTGACGTCGGCGATGAAGTCGTAAGGCGTCATATTGGCGGTGGGCACCACGATCAGCTCGGCACCGGCCAAGGCCAGCCGGCGGGCGTTTTCCGGGAACTCGAGGTCGTAGCAGATCAGCAAGCCGAGCTTCCAGTCATTGAGCTCAACCACAGGAAATGCATCGGGCCCGGGCGTGAACATGGTGCGATCGAGTTCACCGAACAGATGGGTCTTGCGGTAATTGAGCAGGCGCTGGCCCCTGGCGTCGATCAATTGAGCACTGTTATAGATGCGCCCGTCTTCGCCGCGCTCGGGGTAGCCATAGACGATGGCCATGTTGCAGGTTTTGGCCAGCTCGGCAATCTGCTGCGCGGCATCGCCATCCTGGGGCTGCGCACGCTCGGCCACGGCCCGGGCTCCTATGTTGTAACCGCTGAGGAACATTTCCGGGAGCACCAGCAGATCGACGTCGCGTACCTGCAGCGCCCATGTTTTCAAGCGTTGCAGGTTACCGGCGACATCCAGTGGCAAGGGCGGGCATTGATAAAGTGCAACGTGCATGGGGAGTTTCCTGTGGTTAGCCGAGCCTGTAGGCGGAGTCCGGGGTCAATCCGGCAGCGCGATGGGGCCGATTTCATGGAACACATCGCCAGGCCCCGGGTTGTCGGCAGGCGTCTTGCCGCCGAAGTGATTCATGATGCCCCACACGGCGTTCAATGAGGTTTGCACCGCGCCTTCAACCCAGGCCGGTGTCCAGGACACATCATCGCCGGCAATGAAGATCCCGCGTTGCTCGCTGGGCAGATCCTGCTGCATGAAGTGCGCATACATCCGCTGGTTATAACGGTAGTGACCCGGCAGTGCGCCTTTAAAAGCACCGAGGAAATGCGGGTCGGATTCCCAGGAAATGGTGATCGGATCGCCGATGATGCGGCTGGCGATGTCGACTTTGGGGTAGATTTTCTTCAGCGAATCGAGTGCCAGCTTGACGCGTTTTTCGACCGGGTGAGGGAGCATTTTCAATGCATCACTCATCCACGAGTACGACAGGCAAATCACCCCCGGTTTGTCGTCGCCGTTATCGAACAGATACGTGCCACGGGTCAGGCGGTCGGTGAGGGTCATGCTCATCAGGTCGCGGCCGGTCTCGGGATCTTTGTCCTTCCAGAACGGGCGGTCGACCATGACGAAGGTTTTGGAGGACTGCATGTAGCGCGTACGGTCCAGCGCCATCCACACTTTTTGCGAGAACAGAGACTCTTCGCACTCGATCTGCGTCGTCAGCAACCAGCTTTGGCAGGTGACCAGTACGGCTTCGTAAGGGCGTGTGACGCCCAGGTTATCGGTCACCGAAAATTGCCCGTCCGGTGAGCGGCAAATACTTTTGACCCCGGTGCGAGGTGCGCCGTGGTGCAGCGAGCTGAGGCTGGTCCCGGCTGGCCAGTGAGCGCAACGCTCCGGGACATGGCGCCAGATGCCCAGCGGCACTTGTTCGACACCGCCCACGATCAAATGCTGATGATCATCGCAGTTGGTCATCACCACGCGGAAAATTTCGAGCATCGAATTGGGGAAGTCCGAGTCCCAGCCGCCGGTGCCAAATCCAACCTGTCCAAACACTTCACGGTGCTGGAACGAAAGCTTGGCGAAGGCTTTGGAGGTGGCTACGAAGTCATAGAATGTGCGGTCGTCCCACAGCGGGACGAGGGTGTTCCACAGTTCTTTCAGGCGCGGTACGTCACGATCGCGGATCGCCTGTTGAATATCGCCAAAGCGCGAGCCTGCTTCCAGGGCATCAGCCCAGGCGTCGGCCACTTCCTGAAACAGCGCAGGCAAGTCCGCCAGTTTTTGAGCGTAGAACGTCTGACCTTCCAGATCGATCACGGTGCTGCCCGAAGCGGGCGTCAGCGGATTGGGAAAGGGGCTGGTCTCGAGGCCCAGTTTGTCGACGTAGTGGTAAAACGCTGTCGAGGACACCGGGAAACGCATGCCGCCCAGCTCGGCGATCACCCCTTCAGTGCCTTCAAAGGCCTGGGAGCGCAGGCGTCCGCCCATTTTCGAGGCTTCATACACCACGGGCTTGAGGCCCAGCTTCATCAGCTCATAAGCCGCGACCATCCCGGCCATCCCGGCCCCGACAATCGCTACTTCAGCGCCATGTTTGCCTGTGGGGATACTGCCCAGGCCTGACGGATGCTCGATCCAGTCATCGAAAGCAAACGGAAAATCCGGGCCAAAGATGGTGATGGGTTTTTTACCGTCGACGGGGTGGCGATTATTCTTGTTCATGGCTGACCTTGCTGGTGACCCGCGCTGTAAGGCTGAGTATAGGAAAAGGCAGGCGCCATGATAGGGGGCATGGAAGACGGTAATAAGACACAAACTGCCGTCGTTGTGACTTACTTTTAGTCAATATGACGAATATGGATTACATAATGTTCTATCTGTCGGACAGAACGGCTTATCCGCGATCGACTTTGCTACTGAGGATGATAGACGTCGTGGTTTTCTCCACCCCTTCCACGCTACCGATCTGATCGAGTAATTGATCCAGTTGCTCAGGGGACTCGCTGCGCAGCCAGGCCACGTAATCGAACTCGCCACTGACCGCACACAACTGCTGCACCTGAGCCATCGCACTCAAGCGACGCACCACATCCTTGCCGGAGCGCGGCTGCACCGTAATCCCCACATAAGCCTGCAGGCCGCCATCAATCAGACGCTGCCCCAAGCGCACCCCGTACCCGGTGATCACCTTGGTCTTCTCCAGACGTGCCAACCGAGACGTCACGGTGGTACGCGCAATCCCCAACTGACGCGCAAGCATCGCCACACTTTCACGGGCATTGAGCTGCAAGGCAGCAATCAATTGACGGTCTATTTCATCCAGTGCGGGCGGGCGAGTATCAAGCAAGAGAAGCTCCAATGGCATGAACGGGCAGGGCGATCATGGTACATGGCTTGGCTGCAGAGGTTGAAACCTCAAATCGCACAAACAAAAAAGCCGCGCAGTGCGCGGCTTTGAGTATGGTGGGCCCAGTAGGACTCGAACCTACGACCAAGGGATTATGAGTCCCCTGCTCTAACCAACTGAGCTATAGGCCCTCAGTAGGTCGCGGATTATAACGATGCTTTCTCGGGAGTGCTATCCGAAAAGTCTGAAATAGGCGGGTGAAGGGCTATAGCTGAGAAATCTGCGGCGGATGAGGGCGGGCGCGGGGAAGGTTTTTCGGTCAGAAAGCAAAACCCCCGGCAGGGCCGGGGGTTTTGGGATCACTCGTCGAGGAATGAGCGCAGATGCTCGCTTCTCGTCGGGTGGCGCAGCTTGCGCAACGCTTTGGCTTCGATCTGACGAATCCGCTCACGGGTAACGTCGAACTGCTTACCAACCTCCTCAAGGGTGTGGTCGGTATTCATGTCGATACCGAAACGCATGCGCAGTACTTTGGCTTCACGTGCGGTGAGGCCGCCGAGTACATCGCGTGTCGCTTCTTTAAGGCTCTCAACGGTGGCAACATCGATTGGCGACTGCATGGTCGAGTCTTCGATGAAGTCGCCCAGATGGGAGTCTTCGTCATCACCGATCGGGGTTTCCATGGAGATCGGCTCTTTAGCGATCTTCAATACCTTACGGATTTTATCCTCAGGCATTTCCATGCGTTCGCCCAGCTCTTCCGGGGTCGGTTCACGGCCCATTTCCTGCAACATCTGGCGGGAAATACGGTTGAGCTTGTTGATCGTCTCGATCATGTGCACCGGAATACGGATGGTGCGGGCCTGGTCGGCGATCGAGCGAGTGATCGCCTGACGGATCCACCAGGTGGCATAAGTCGAGAATTTGTAGCCGCGGCGGTATTCAAACTTGTCTACCGCTTTCATCAAGCCGATGTTGCCTTCCTGGATCAGGTCGAGGAACTGCAAGCCACGGTTGGTGTACTTCTTGGCGATGGAGATCACCAGACGCAAGTTCGCTTCAACCATCTCTTTCTTCGCGCGGCGGGCCTTGGCCTCACCGATCGACATGCGACGGTTGATGTCCTTGATCTCGGCAACCTTCAAGCCGGTTTCAGCTTCCAGAGCCGACAGCTTCTGCTGGCAACGGATGATGTCCGGTTGCAGGCGACCAATGGCTTCAGCGTATTTGCTTTTGCCTTTGGCCAGCGCGTCGCTCCAGCTTTCGTCGACTTCGTTGCCCGGGAACAGGCGCAGGAAATCGGTACGCGGCATGCGTGCATCACGTACACACAGCTGCATGATGGCACGCTCTTGTGCACGCAGACGCTCCAGGGCGCTGCGAACACGTTCAACCAGGCCTTCGAATTGCTTCGGAACCAGTTTGATCGGCATGAACAGCTCAGCCAGTGCAACCAGCTCGGCAATTGCCTGCTTGCTGTCACGACCGTGCTTTTTCAGGGCTTTGCGAGCGGCTTCCATCTGGTCGGAGACGGCGCCAAAGCGCTGCGCCGCAATGATCGGGTCGGGGCCGCTTTCGACCTCTTCCTCTTCATCGGTGGAGTCGTCCTTCTCTTCCTCTTCGTCGTCGCCTTCGGCGGCTTTGGCCGTCTTGGGGTCGACAGGAGGCGGAACCTCGGCGGCGGGCGGCGCAATGCCGTCGTCTGGGTCGATATAACCGCTCAGAACGTCGGACAGGCGACCACCTTCGGTGGTGACGCGAGTGTACTCGGAGAGAATATGGTCAACCGTGCCAGGGAAGTGCGCAATTGCGCCCATCACTTCACGGATGCCTTCTTCGATACGCTTGGCGATTTCGATTTCGCCTTCACGTGTCAGCAGTTCTACCGTGCCCATTTCACGCATATACATGCGTACTGGGTCGGTAGTACGACCAATGTCGGTCTCTACTGCCGCCAACGCGGCAGCTGCTTCTTCAGCAGCTGCTTCATCGGTGTCAGCATCGGCCAGCATAAGGGCGTCCGCATCCGGAGCACTCTCGTGTACGGGGATCCCCATGTCATTAATCATGCGGATGATGTCTTCCACTTGCTCCGGATCTGAAATATCTTCGGGCAGGTGGTCGTTGACCTCTGCGTAAGTCAGATACTTCTGCTCACGGCCGAGGGTGATCAACTCTTTGATACGAGACTGCTGTTGCGCTTTTCCGGACATAACACCCTATCCACTGAAGGTCTTGGCGGGCAAAAAACAAGCCGAGGATTATACCTTAGCTATGACCTCACGCGCCAGTTGAGGTCGGGTTCGATGCAGGATTATTACGACCCAAGAGGTCGAGTAGCTGTTTCTTTTCCTCGGTACTAAGCTCGCCTTGACGTGCTTTTCGAAGAAGTTGCTCTAGATTTCGCTCACGTTGGCGAGCTGACAAGCTAGTTATGGTGTCGAAAAACTGTTGTTCAAGGTTGTCGGCATCAATTAGCCATTCCTTTTCCAGCAGTCTTTGCAGTAAGCGTCCCTGTTCAGTGCCGTGCCAGCGGGACAGCAACTGGATAGAGCTTAGCTTAGGATTTTTCTGTACGGCCTCGACCAGAGCGATCAATAGTTGATTGTTAGTCTGGTCTTCTGCGGCAAAGTGCCCGGCGTCTTCAACTTTTTTGGCCAGTTGCGGGTGATGCAGCAGCGTGCGCAGTGCGGTCAGCGTGGGTGGTTCAACCCCTACCGGGATCCAGGCCTGTTCGCGCTCGCCTGTGCGCTTGCCTTTTTTGTCCCACGGTTTGTTTTCCCATTTTTTGCCGCCGGCACCGGGTTTTTTCGGCGTCCACTCCTGCTGAGGGAGGTAGACGTCCGGTTGCTGGAAGTCGCTGTAATCGGGCATGGCATCATAGTCAATGCCGGGGTCGTACGTGGGTTGGGCCTGGGTCTTTGCGGGCGCATTTTGCGCCAGCTGGCTCACGGCCTCGCTGTTGAGTCCGGTGATTTCGCTGAGGCGCTGACGCATCAAGGTCCGCAGGTTGGCGCCCGGGACTTTGTCGATCAGCGGGGCCGCCAGCGTGGCCATGTGGGCTTTGCCCTCCAGGGAGCGCGGATCGGCTTCTTCGGTCAATTGCTGGAAGAAGTAATCGGCCAGCGGTTGTGCGTGCTGGTTGATGCGTGCCTTGAAAGCGTCAGTGCCTTCGGAGCGGACCAGGGTATCCGGGTCTTCACCTTCGGGCAGGAACAGAAAGCGTGCGCGGCGACCGTCCTGCAAGCAGGGCAGGGTGGCTTCGAGTGCGCGCCAGGCGGCATTGCGGCCTGCCTGGTCGCCATCAAAACAGAATAAAACGCTGGGTACCACGCGAAACAGGCGCTTCATGTGTTCTTCGCTGGTTGCGGTACCCAGCGTTGCGACGGCGTTGCGCAGGCCTTGCTGGGCGAGCGCGATAACGTCCATGTAGCCTTCGACCACGATGATTTCATCGAGGCTGCGATTGAATTTGCGGGCCTCGAACAGCCCGTACAGTTCCTGGCCTTTGTGGAACACCGGTGTTTCCGGGGAGTTCAGGTACTTGGGTTTGTCGTCCCCCAGAACTCGTCCGCCAAAGGCAATGATACGGCCACGGCTGTCGCGGATCGGAAACATGACGCGATCGCGGAAGCGGTCATAGCGTTTTCCGGTCTCGGCGTTTTCAACCAGCAGGCCGGCATCGATCATGGCTTTTTGCTGCAGAGTATCGTTGCTCAAGTGCTTGAACAGATTGTCCCAGCCGGGCGGAGCAAAGCCGAGGCCGAAGTCGCGGGCTATTTCGCCGGTGAGGCCTCGGCCTTTCAAGTAGTCCACAGCGGCTTTGCGTGCCGGATGGCTTTTCAAGGCCTGGCGATAAAAGTCGGCTGCGGCGGTCAGAAGGGGGTAGAGCGGAGAGTCGGTCGGTTGCCGTGGTTTATGTGGGCGTCCGCTTTCTTCCCGGGGTATTTCCATGCCTGCGGCTTTGGCCAGTTCTTCGACGGCCTGGGGGAAATCCAGGTTGTCGTGGTCCATGATGAAGCCGAGGGCATTGCCGCCAGCGCCGCAGCCAAAGCAGTAGTAGAACTGTTTGTCCGGGCTGACGCTGAAGGAGGGGGTTTTTTCTTTGTGGAAGGGGCAGCAGGCGGTGTAGTTCTTGCCGGCTTTCTTCATTTGCACGCGCGAGCTGACGACATCGACGATATCGGTACGGTTCAGAAGGTCGTCAATAAAGCTCTGGGGGATTAACCCGGCCATGGCGTTCTCGTCATCACTGCGCTGAAATTAACCCGTATAAAGGGCGTGGTCATCAAGGCGTGCAGGCGAAGGCTCTGCTCGATCGTGGGACGTCAGCTCAATCATTTAGGGGGAGTGTAACTGTCGAAACTCCGCTGACTCATTTTTAATCAGGGTGAATGGGGTTCGATAGGTGTTGCGCTCTGAGTCCGGCATTGACCAATGGCTGGTCTCGGATAGCTCATAAGCAGACACTGGAGAGGTGTCTTGGGCTGATCGTCTTTGGGAAAATCAGAGAAGTGTGCTCGTCGGTAGCCTTGGAAGGCTCGTCAGTAAAGACGTGCACCGCTGGCTATTAGACCAGGTCTGACGTGATGTAGCGTTTCGTCGCGGTCGCATCTGCGGCCTTGACGGTAAAGCTTGTAACGTGTTGCAACTGCCTACGGCCCGGCTTTAGGCCGGGCTTGGCAGAAGCTTGCTACGAACGTCTGTGTATTAGTACAGACGAACGGCGCGGCGCTGCTCGCGCTGAACTTTCTTCGCGTGACGCTTAACAGCGGCTGCTGCTTTACGCTTACGCTCAGAAGTCGGCTTCTCGTAAAATTCGCGGCTGCGAACTTCAGCCAGTACACCGGCTTTTTCGCAGGAGCGCTTGAAACGACGCAGAGCTACGTCGAAGGGTTCGTTCTCTTTTACTTTGACGGCTGGCATCCAGAGCTACCTTCATTCATTACCGGGGTCAACGTCTCAAGGCAAAATCGCGTTGGAAGACGTCGGTTTTTAAGGGTTGCGGATGTTAACCCCTCATCGCCCGGAATGCAAAGCCTCTGATCGAAAACCGCTGGCCGGGCGCGGAAGTGGCGACTATTATGCGCGGCTTCGAATTTAGCCTCTACAAGGCGTAAACCCATGCTAGTACTGGGATTAGAAACCTCTTGCGACGAAACCGGCGTCGCGCTGTACGACAGTGAGCGTGGGCTTTTGGCCGATGCACTGTTCAGTCAGATCGACCTGCACCGCGCTTATGGCGGTGTAGTACCGGAGCTCGCCTCGCGGGATCACGTTAAGCGCATGCTGCCGTTGATTCGTCAGGTGTTGGCCGAGGCCGACTGTGTGCCTACCGAGATCGATGCGATTGCCTACACCGCCGGGCCTGGATTGGTCGGAGCCCTGCTGGTAGGGGCTTCTTGCGCTCAGGCGCTGGCTTTTGCCTGGGGCATTCCGGCCCTTGGCGTGCATCACATGGAAGGGCACTTGTTGGCCCCGATGCTCGAAGAGCAGCCACCGGAATTCCCGTTCGTCGCTTTGTTGGTATCGGGAGGTCATACGCAGCTGGTTCGCGTTGATGGCATCGGCGAATACGAATTGTTGGGCGAGACCCTGGACGATGCGGCCGGGGAAGCGTTCGACAAGACGGCGAAGATGATGGGGCTCAATTATCCGGGTGGTCCGGAGATCGCGCGACTGGCGGCTCAGGGCGTTGCAGGGCGGTTCGTGTTCCCTCGGCCCATGACTGACCGTCCGGGGCTGGAGTTCAGCTTCAGCGGTCTCAAGACCTTTGCCTTGAATACATGGCAGCGCTGTGTAGCGGCGGGGGACGATACCGAGCAGACCCGTTGTGATATTTCTCTGGCGTTCCAGCAAGCGGTGGTTGAAACACTGACCATCAAGTGCAAGCGGGCGCTGAAGCACGCTGGCATGAAGCGGCTGGTGATTGCCGGGGGCGTCAGCGCCAACAAGGCTTTGCGCGTTTCGCTCGAGAAAATGCTGGGCGACATGAATGGCAATGTTTACTACGCTCGTCCAGAGTTCTGCACGGACAATGGCGCGATGATCGCCTTTGCCGGCTGTCAGCGTTTGCAGGCTGGCCAGCACGAAAGTCTGGCAATCAGTGTGCAGGCGCGCTGGCCGATGGAGCAGTTAAAACCTTTGTGAGGGTGTGCGTGAGCGGGGTTTGAGCGGGTGCGTGAGTTCTGTTCACCCGGATAATTCAGAAATGCCGTTCGCGCCCGGCCACCAGGTCGCGTAAATTGCTGCGATGTCGCCAGACGATCAATGCCGTCAAGGCGCACATCGGCAGCAAGGCGGCCGATTCTTGCCAGGCCAGTAGTGGCAGGGTCAGGGGTGTGGCAATCAGGGCCGCCAGCGAGCTGGTACGGCTTAGCTGGAAGGTCAGCAGCCAGGCAGCAACGGCCAGCAATGCGGCGGGCGGGTAAAGCCCCAGCAGCATGCCGGCAGCCGTGGCGACGCCTTTCCCGCCCTTGAAGCGGAAGTACACCGGGTACATGTGTCCGATCACGGCGCAGATGCCGATCCAGGCTTGTTGCTGGAGCGGGAGACCGATCTGGTTGGCCAGTAATACGGGCAGCAGGCCTTTGCAGAAGTCGCCGAACAGGGTCAGGATGGCGAGCTTTTTACCGGCCAGACGCAACATGTTGGTCGCGCCAGCATTGCCTGATCCACTCATTCGCGGGTCGGGATTTCCCGTCACACGGCTGAGCAAAATGGCGAAGGACAGAGAGCCGAGCAGGTAGGCGAGGATCGCCAGTAACCAAAACATGCTAACTATTCCGGGCGAGGATGCCCCTGATTCTAACGGCGCATTGCGCCCTTGTCGTGCTGCGGAGAAAAGTGCTTGGACAGAGTGTTTATCGAAGGCCTGGAAGTCGACACCGTCATTGGTGCCTATGACTGGGAGCGTGGCATCCGTCAGTGCCTGCGGCTGGATTTGAGTTTTGCGTGGGATAACCGTCCTGCTGCTGCGGGCGATGATCTGACCTTGGCACTGGATTACGCGAGTGTTTCGTCGCGAATTCAGGCTTTTGCCGAAAAGGCGCAATTTCAACTGGTTGAAACCTTCGCCGAGCGTCTGGCCGAGGTCTTGATGAGTGAGTTCAATATTCCCTGGTTGCACCTCAAGCTGACCAAGCCCGGCGCGGTTGCGGCGGCCACAGGCGTGGGCGTGGAGATAGAGCGCGGATGTCGCTGACTCGGATTTTTCTCGGGCTGGGCAGCAATGTCGAGCGTGAAAAGCATTTGGATGCCGGTCTCGAAGCGCTGGCCGTTTTCTTGCGGGACATGCAGTGTTCACCGGTGTTCGAAAGTCAGCCGGTAGGGATCAAAAGCGGGCCTTTTTTCAACTTGGTGGTGTCTGCTCAAACGGATTTGCCACTGGCCGAGCTAAGCCGACGTTTGAAACTGATCGAGGCTGATAACGGTCGTTATGCGCAAGATCGTAAAGGATTGCCTTTGGATATCGACGTGTTGTTCTACGGCGATCTGGAGGGTAATTTTGATGGATTGATCCTGCCGCGTGCCGAGATCCTCAAAAATGCATTCGTGCTCTGGCCGTTGTCATTGATGGCTGCGGACAAAGTCCATCCGGGCACAGGCGAAACCCTGGCCCGGATGTGGGCGGATGCGCAGATCGACCAAGTGCTCGCCCCAGTGGCATTTGAGTGGCGAGGCGTGCAATTAACGCCGGAGCGCATGCTTATTGGTTAACCCGTTGCCGCTGCCGGGTCTTGAAGATCCCTCGGACCTTCCTTCGGCAGCGTCTACAGAGGTTGCCTCGCGTTCTTGTAGGCCTGCAGTGCCTTGAGGCGTTCGTGTTTCAGGGCTTCGCCGAGCTGCGGGCCTTTGAAACCTTGCTCCAGCAAGGGTTGCACGGCCACCGCCTGGGCCGCCAAGGCTGCGCCGCGCAAGTAGTCGGCTTGCGGATACGGTCGATTTTCCAGTCCCTGACGTCCTTTGGCGTCCATTTCGCACGCGACGATAAACTCCTCAAAACGCTGTGGCCGACGGTACACATCAAAGCGCTGCAGCAATTCCAGCAGGGTCGAGGCCTTAAGCTCCAGGGCGCGATGGCCGTGGGTGTGATATTCACCCACCAGCAGTGCCAATTCCTGACAATCACGGGGCACTTTGTAGCGGTCGTTCACTGCCTTGATCAGACGCAAACCCTTGTGCTCGTGGGCAATGTGTCGTGGCCACTCGCTCGCGGGTGTCAGCCCCTTCCCAAGATCATGCAGCAGGCACGCCCAGCGTACCGTCAGCGGCTGCTCATGCAGTGCAGATTGCTCCAGTACGCTCAGGGTATGCAGGCCGCTATCGATTTCCGGGTGGTGAGCGGGAGGTTGCGGCACCCCGAACAGGGCGTTGACCTCGGGCAGCAACACTTCAAGTGCATCACAGCTGCGCAGTGCCTCAATAAACACATGAGGATGCTTTTCCATCAGTGCGCGAGATATCTCTTTCCAGCAGCGTTCCGGCGTCAGAGCTTGCAACTCGCCGGATCTGGCCAGTTGACGCATGAGTTCCAGCGTTTGGGGGGCGATGCTGAAGCCGAGCCCGGCATAGCGCGCTGCAAAACGGGCTACACGCAAGACCCTGAGAGGATCTTCGGCGAATGCGGGGGAAACATGGCGCAAAATCCGCGCTTCGAGATCGCGCTTGCCATCATAGGGGTCGGTGATATTACCTTCGTCGTCTTCTGCCATTGCATTGATGGTCAAGTCGCGACGGATCAGGTCTTCTTCAAGGGTGACGTCGGGGCTCGCATGAAACACAAAGCCGCCATAACCCCGGCCACTTTTGCGCTCGGTGCGCGCCAGTGCATATTCTTCTCCGGTTTTTGGGTGAAGAAATACCGGGAAGTCAGAGCCCACAGGGCGATAACCCTTGGCAAGCATCTGTTCGGCTGTAGCGCCTACCACCACCCGGTCGATATCGGTGACGGGGATGCCCAGAAGGCGATCACGGACAGCGCCGCCCACTTTATAAATCTTCATAAAAACCTCCGTTAGCGCGACAGAATAACCCGTGTGTCACGCTAACGGAGGCTCCTGTACGTCAAAGGTGGATGGCGCTCATGTCCAGGCGCCCGTACTCAGCATCGCCATGATCGCCTTTGGGCGGAACGTGTTGCACCTTCATGATTTGATCGCCCTGGAGGGTTTCGAGGTGGATGTCGAAGCCCCACAAGCGATGCAGGTGCTTGAGTACTTCGTCCGTTGAGTCGCCCAGGGGTTTACGGTCATGTTGCTGGTGACGCAGGGTCAGTGAGCGGTCACCGCGGCGGTCAATGCTCCAGATCTGCACGTTGGGCTCACGATTGCCCAGGTTGTACTGAGCGGCCAGGGTTTCACGGATGATGCGGTAGCCGTTCTCGTCGTGAATGGCGGGCACCAGCAAGTCGTCCTTTTGATCATCGTCCATGATGCTGAACAGCTTCAGGTCACGGATGACCTTGGGTGACAGGTACTGCAGGATGAAACTCTCGTCCTTGAAGCTGCTCATGGCGAACTTGATGCTTGAAAGCCAATCGCTGCCAGCCATGTCCGGGAACCAGCGCCGATCTTCCTCGGTAGGGTTTTCGCAAATGCGGCGGATGTCGCGATACATCGCAAACCCCAGTGCGTAGGGGTTGATCCCGCTGTAGTAGGGGCTGTCAAAGCCGGGCTGGAAAACCACGCTTGTGTGGGAGGTCAGGAACTCCATCATGAAGCCTTCAGTCACCAGACCTTCGTCATAGAGATCGTTCATCAGCGTGTAGTGCCAGAAGGTCGCCCAGCCCTCGTTCATCACCTGGGTTTGGCGTTGAGGGTAAAAGTACTGGGCAATTTTGCGCACGATGCGCACCACTTCACGCTGCCATGGCTCCAGTAATGGCGCATGTTTCTCGATGAAGTACAGGATGTTTTCCTGAGGTTCCTCCGGGAAGCGTGCATTGTCTTTTTCGCTGAACTTGTCAGCACTTTTTGGGATTGTTCGCCACAAATCGTTGATCTGTTTTTGCAGATGCTCTTCGCGATCCTTTTGCCGGCGACGCTCTTCTTCGGCCGAAATCGGATAAGGGCGTTTGTAGCGGTCGACACCGTAGTTCATCAGCGCGTGGCAGGAGTCGAGCAGATCCTCGACCGCATCGATGCCATGACGCTCCTCGCACTGCATGATGTACTGCTTGGCGAACACCAGGTAATCGATGATGGAGCTGGCATCGGTCCAGGTCCGGAACAGGTAATTGCCCTTGAAGAAACTGTTGTGGCCATAGCAGGCATGGGCAACCACCAGTGCTTGCATGCAGATGGTGTTTTCTTCCATCAGATAAGCAATGCACGGGTCAGAGTTGATGACAATTTCGTAGGCCAGCCCCATCTGGCCTCGGCTGTAGGATTTCTCGGTACTCAGGAAGTGCTTACCGTAGGACCAGTGGTGATAGCCAAGCGGCATGCCCACAGAGGCATAGGCATCCATCATTTGCTCGGCGGTGATGACTTCGATCTGATTGGGGTAAGTGTCCAGCGCATAGCGCTCGGCCAAGCGGCCGATTTCGCGGTCATAAGCCTGGATCAGTTCAAAGGTCCACTCAGAGCCAGTGGAAATAGGATGGCGTTTATTCTCTTTGGCGGTCATGTCACTAACCTGCGCTGGAAGAGTTCACGGAAGACCGGATAGATATCCCCGGCCGAGACCAGTTGCTGTTGAGCGAAGGTGTCGGAAAATGCCTCGCTGATGCGCTCGTATTCGTACCAGAGCGCCTGATGTTCGCGCGGAGTTATCTCTACATAAGTGTAGTACTGCACAAAGGGCATGATCTGGTTGATCAGGATGTCGCGGCAAATAGGGGAGTCGTCGTTCCAGTTATCTCCGTCGGACGCCTGCGCTGCGTAGATGTTCCACTCGTTGGTGGGATAACGCTCGGCCATGATCTCCTGCATCAGTTTGAGTGCGCTGGAGACAATGGTGCCGCCCGTCTCCCTGGAATAGAAAAACTCTTCTTCGTCGACTTCGCGGGCACTGGTGTGGTGGCGAATGAATACTACGTCGATCTTGTCGTAGTTTCGCTTCAGGAACAGGTACAGCAGGATGAAAAAGCGCTTGGCGATGTCTTTCGTGGCTTGGGTCATGGAGCCTGAAACGTCCATCAGGCAGAACATGACGGCTTTCGAGCTGGGATTGGGCTGCTTGACCAGCAGGTTGTACTTGAGGTCAAAGGTGTCGAGAAACGGCACGCGGTGAATCCGGGCGCTGAGTTTTTCGATTTCTGCTTCCAGATCCTTGATGTCACCGAAGTTGTCCGGCTCTTCGCGTTTCAGCCGCTCCAGTTCGGCTTTGGCCTTCCTGAGTTTGGCCCGGCTGCTGCCGGACAGGGCAATACGCCGCGCGTGAGCGGAGCGCAGAGTACGGATGATGTTGATGCGTGACGGGTTACCTTCGTTGCTGATCCCGGCACGTACGGTTTTAAATGTGTCTGTGCCAGTCAGGTTGCGCTTCACCAGGTTTGGCAACTCGAGGTCTTCGAACATGAACTCGAGGAATTCTTCCTGGGTGATTTGAAACACGAACTCGTCCATGCCTTCGCCGGAATTACCGGCCTTGCCTGGGCCGCCACCGCCTCCAGCGCCTCCCTGCGGGCGTTGAATATGCTCGCCGCTGGTGAATTCCTTGTTGCCCGGGTGAACTATCGTTTGTTTGCCGCCACGACCATGGTGCAGCACGGGTTCATCGATATCCCGGCCGGGAATGCTGATCTGTTCGCCATGTTCCATGTCGGTGATGGAGCGGCGGCCTACGGCCTCTTCTACGGCCTTTTTAATGTGGTCACGGTAGCGCCGCAGAAAACGCTGACGGTTTACCGTGCTCTTGTTCTTGCCATTGAGGCGTCGGTCGATCACATAGCTCATAGGCCCCTCCGGGGAGCTTCAAAGGGTAAGCCTCAAGCTGCAAGGGCGAACCGCCAGGCAGGCGAGCGCTTTCATGCCGCTTGAGGCTTGAAGCCAGTCGCTGGATTACTGCGACTTTCTGACCCGCAGGTACCACTCGGAGAGCAGTCGTACTTGTTTGTCGGTGTAGCCACGCTCGACCATTCGAGTAACAAAGTCGTTGTGTTTTTGCTGGTCCTCTTTGCTCGCCTTGGCGTTGAAGCTGATGACGGGAAGCAGGTCCTCGGTGTTGGAGAACATTTTCTTCTCGATAACCACGCGCAGCTTCTCGTAGCTGAGCCAGGTCGGATTTTTGCCGTTGTTGTTGGCGCGGGCGCGCAGCACGAAGTTGACGATTTCGTTTCGGAAATCTTTCGGGTTGCTGATACCGGCCGGTTTCTCGATTTTTTCCAGTTCCTCGTTAAGGGCTACGCGGTTGAGGATTTCACCGGTTTCCGGATCGCGGTATTCCTGATCCTGAATCCAGAAGTCTGCGTACAACACATAACGGTCGAAGATGTTTTGTCCGTATTCGCTGTAGGACTCGAGGTAAGCGGTCTGGATCTCTTTGCCGATGAACTCGATGTAGCGCGGTGCCAGATACTCTTTGAGGAACCGCAGGTAACGTTCGCGGGTTTCAGCCTGGAACTGTTCCTGCTCGATCTGTTGTTCGAGCACATACAGCAAGTGAACCGGGTTGGCGGCGATTTCATGCGGGTCGAAGTTGAAAACCTTGGACAGGATCTTGAACGCAAAACGGGTAGAAAGACCGTTCATGCCTTCATCGACGCCAGCGCTGTCGCGGTACTCCTGAATGGATTTGGCTTTCGGGTCGGTGTCTTTCAGGTTCTCGCCGTCATAAACCCGCATCTTGGAGTAGATGTTGGAGTTTTCGGGCTCTTTGAGGCGGGACAGCACCGTGAACTGTGCCAGCATTTTCAGGGTGTCGGGTGCGCAATGAGCATTGGCCAGTGAGCTGTTGAACAGCAGTTTGTCGTAGATCTTCACCTCGTCACTGACACGCAGGCAGTACGGTACTTTGACGATGTAGATCCGGTCGATGAAAGCTTCGTTGTTCTTGTTGTTGCGGAAGGTGTGCCACTCCGATTCGTTGGAGTGGGCCAGCAGGATGCCAGTAAACGGAATCGCCCCCAGACCTTCAGTGCTGTTGTAGTTGCCTTCTTGCGTGGCCGTCAGCAATGGGTGCAGCACCTTGATCGGTGCCTTGAACATCTCTACGAATTCCATCAGGCCCTGGTTGGCACGGCACAGTGCGCCCGAGTAGCTGTAGGCATCGGCGTCGTTCTGCGGGAATTCTTCCAGCTTGCGGATATCAACCTTACCTACTAGGGCTGAAATATCCTGGTTGTTTTCATCCCCGGGTTCGGTTTTGGCCACCCCGATCTGATTGAGAATCGACGGGTAAAGTTTGACCACGCGGAACTGGCTGATATCGCCACCAAATTCGGCCAGGCGCTTGGTGGCCCACGGCGACATGATGGTGCTCAGGTAGCGTTTTGGAATGCCGAAGTCTTCCTCGAGAATCGCGCCATCTTCGGTGGCGTTGAACAGGCCCAGGGGGGATTCAAAGACCGGCGAGCCTTTGATGGCATAGAACGGGACCTTTTCGATCAGTTGTTTCAGTTTTTCGGCAAGCGATGATTTGCCGCCCCCTACCGGGCCCAGCAGGTAGAGGATCTGTTTCTTCTCTTCCAGGCCCTGAGCGGCGTGGCGGAAGTAGGAGACTATCTGGTCGATGCATTCTTCCATTCCGTGGAAGTCTTCAAAGGCCGGATAGCGACGGATCACCTTGTTGGAGAAGATCCGTGACAAACGGGAATTGTTCGAGGTGTCCAGCAGTTCCGGTTCGCCGATGGCCAGCAGAAGCCTTTCAGCTGCTGAGGCATATGCGCTTTTGTCTTGTTTGCACAGCTCCAGATATTCCTGGAGCGTGAGCTCCTCCTGGCGCGTGGACTCAAAGCGTTGTTGGAAGTGGCTAAAAATACTCATGACGTCACCTCGCTCGATACGTGGAGCCGGCAACAGATCGGTCAGTTCGAGTGCTGGCATGCAGCAGCATTTCAGCTGCTGTGTACCCCCCAGGACACCATCAAGGTGGCTAAGCCCTTGAAGTTACTACCGATGATCCATTCGCCGGTGTACCGGCTCTCCCCAGATTTGGATGGCCTGAGCTAAAGGATAGTTGGTAATCAGGGAGGTCAAGGCGAGATGCGTGAATTGTTACGATCGACCGTTGGTCAGGAGGGGCGCCAGCCCTTTGATCACGTGGGCTTGGCGCTAATAAAAATTTATTCGGCGGTGCCTTCGGACGTTTCGTTCGGATAAGTCGCACGCCATAACTCAAAGCCGCCATCCAGGCTGTATACATCGCTGAAGCCCTGGCTGACCAGGTAAGCGGCAGCACTCTGGCTGGAGTTGCCGTGGTAGCAGGCGACAATGAGCGGGGCATCCAGGTCGGCCTGAGTGATGAAATCATGCAGCGAGTGATTGTCGAGATGCCGGGCGCCGGTGATATGGCGGGAGGCATAAGCCTGCGCATCGCGAATATCGACCACGACGGCACCTTGCTCGCGCAAGGCTTGGGCTTGCTCCGGCGGAATACGTTTGAATTCGGTCATTTGAGTTTCCTGTAGCCTGACGACGGACGCCGTTAACGGGCGCCCACGGGAGTGGAGGATTGATCGGTCAATGGAGGGCCGGAGGGCACAGCGAGGCCGAGATCGTCACAGTCGCAGCTCAGGCGCTGGCCCGTGTCGACATTGAGCAGGGTCAGCGCTCCGCCCCAGACACAGCCGGTGTCGAGTGCGAAAATACCCGGTTCCTTGCAATGCCCTTCGAGAGCTGCCCAGTGCCCAAAGATGATCTTGAGGTCCTGGGTTTTGCGCTCTTTATAACTGAACCACGGTGCATAACCCGCCGGAGCGCTGCCGAGGCCCTCTTTGCTTTTAAGGTCGAGCTTGCCGTCCCGGGTGCAAAAACGCATGCGGGTGAAATAGTTGGTGATCACCCGTAAACGCGTAACGCCAGTCAGTTCATTGTCCCACTTGGCAGGTTCGTTGCCGTACATGCCATCGAGAAAAGGCGCAAGGAGAATATCGTCACGCAAGGCGTGTTCCACTTCACTGGCATATTTGAGTGCTTTTTTCAGTGACCACTGCGGCGGTATTCCGGCATGCACCAGCGCGGTATTGCGTTCAAGGTCGTAATGCAACAAGGGTTGCTGGCGCAGCCAGGTCAGCAGTTCATCGCAATCGCTGGCCTCCAGGATCTCGCGCAACGTGTCGCCTTTTTTCAGGCGTTCGATGTTGTGGGCCACGGCGAGCAGGTGCAGGTCATGGTTGCCCAGCACGCACACCAGGGATTCGCGCATGCGGTAAAGGAATCGAAGGGTTTCCAGCGATTCCGGGCCGCGGTTGACCAGATCCCCCACCAGCCACAGTTTGTCTTTGGCGGGGTGGAAGGCGACGCGCTCAAGCAGACATTTAAGCGGCTGCAGGCAGCCTTGCAAGTCCCCGACGGCGTACACCGACATCAGTGCAGGGCCCCGGGTACGGCCAGGCGAAAGGGCGCAATGATGGCTTTGAATTCGTGACCGTCACTGGCATGCATCAGATAGCTGCCTTGCATGGTGCCGACTTTGGTGGTGATGACCGAGCCGCTGCTGTACGTGTGCTCGCCATCGGGTTCGATCTCTGGCTGCAAACCGACTACACCTGCGCCACGGACTTCTTCGACATGACCATCGCCATCGGTGATCACCCAATGTCGGGACAGCAGCTTCGCGGGCAGTGAGCCCTTGTTGCGTACTGTAATGGTGTACGCGAAAGCAAAACGCTGATGTTCAGGTTGGGATTGTTCTGGCAGGTAGCGCGTGACGACGCTGACGTCGACCTGATAACGGGGATCGGGCATGCGAAAGGCCTTACGTGAAAGCGGAGACAGTTCGGAATAAAACTGATGCCTGAGTCTAGGCCAAGTTGCGGGTACTAGGCCAGATGTCGACCTGGTAACCGCATATGTACCTGACAATCAGTCGACAACGGGTGCCGGGACTGGTTGTTCGCTGAGTTTGTCGGCCAGGCGCACAAAGGCGGCCAGGTCGAGTTGCTCAGGACGCAGGCTGCCATCAACGCCGCAGGCTTCGATTTCAGCGTTGCTGAGCAGGGCCTTGAGGGTGTTGCGCAGCGTTTTGCGACGCTGGTTGAACGCTTCGCGAACCACGCGCTCAAGCAGGCGATGGTCTTTGGCGGGGTGTGGCAGTACTTCGTGGGGCACCAGGCGGACAATCGCTGAATCGACTTTAGGCGGCGGATTGAAGGCGCCGGGGCCTACGTTGAACAGGTGTTCGACGCGGCAGTGGTACTGAACCATGATCGACAGACGACCCCAGTCACCGCCGCCAGGACCGGCAGCCATGCGCTCTACCACTTCTTTTTGCAGCATGAAGTGCATGTCGCGGATCATGTCGGCATTTTTCAGCAGGTGAAAAATCAGCGGCGTGGAGATGTTGTACGGCAGGTTACCGACAACCCGCAGAGTACGCGGTGCTGCGTTGAGGGTCTTGAAGTCGAACTTCAGTGCATCGCCTTGATGCAGGGTGAAGTTGCTCATGCCAGCAAACTGCTGGTTGAGGATCGGGATCAGGTCTTTATCGAGCTCGACAACGTCGAGTTGACCGCCGCTGTTGAGAATGCCCTCGGTCAGAGCACCCTGGCCCGGGCCGATCTCCAGCAGACGGTCGCCTGCTTTGGCGCTGATGGCCCGCAGAATACGGTCGATTACGCCTGCATCGTGCAGGAAGTTCTGGCCAAAGCGCTTGCGCGCCTTGTGTTGGTATTGCTCGTTCATATACGGGTCTCGGCCATCTGGTAGGCGGTTTCCAGGGCGACTTGCAGGCTGCCGGTATCGATCTTGCCGCTGCCCGCCAGATCCAGGGCAGTGCCATGGTCGACGGAGGTACGGATGATCGGCAAGCCCAGGGTGATGTTGACTGCGGCACCAAACCCTTTGTATTTCAGTACGGGCAGGCCTTGGTCGTGGTACATCGCCAGCACTGCATCGCAGTGCTCCAGATATTTGGGGGTAAACAGAGTGTCGGCAGGCAGCGGGCCACGCAGGTCCATGCCCTCGCTGCGCAGGCGCTCCAGGGTTGGTTCAATGATGTCTATTTCTTCATGACCCAAATGACCGCCTTCACCGGCGTGGGGGTTGAGCCCGCAAACCAGGATCCGCGGTTGGGCGATGCCGAATTTTTGTTGTAGATCGGCATGCAGGATACGGGTCACCCGCATCAGTCGCTCGGGGGTAATGGCGTCGGCGATCTGGCGCAGCGGCAAGTGGGTGGTCACCAGCGCGACGCGCAGCCCGCGGGTAGCGAGCATCATCACGACCTGCTCGGTACGGGTCAGGTCGGCAAGGAATTCGGTGTGTCCGGAAAACGGAATGCCCGCTTCGTTGATCACGCCTTTGTGTACCGGTGCAGTAATCATCCCTGCAAAATCGCCGTCCAGGCAGCCTTGTGCGGCCCGGGTCAAGGTTTGCAACACAAACGCAGCGTTGGCCTTGTTCAGCGTGCCGGGGGTAACAGCTGCGCTCAGTGGGGTGTCCCATACGTACAGGCTGCCTGCCGGAGCCGGTTGCTCTGGCCAGTTGCCCGGGCTGACGGGCAGCAGACTGACAGCCACACCCAGCTGGGCGGCCCGCTCAAGGAGCAGGTCGCAGCTGGTAATGGCAATCAGGGGATGTGGCTGGCGTTGCGAGGCGAGTAGCAGGCACAGGTCGGGGCCTATGCCTGCCGGTTCGCCGGGTGTCAGGGCAAAACGCTGTGTGTTCACTGCGCAGCCTGGTCGGCGCTCTCTGCCGGGTTTGCAGCAGGGAGTTTGATCTCTACGTAGGCTTCGTCGCGAATCTGGCGCAGCCAGGTTTGCAGCTCTTCGTCGTACTTGCGGTTACGCAAGGCGTTCATTGCCTGCTGCTCGCGAGCCTGGGTGGTGCTGTCCGTGGCGCGACGGCCCAGGACTTCCAGGACATGCCAGCCGTATTGGGTGCGGAACGGCTTGGACAAAGTACCCTGCGGGGTATCGGCCATGACTTCCCGGAACTCAGGTACCAGCGAGTTAGGGTCGATCCAGTTCAGGTCGCCGCCGTTAAGGGCGGAACCCGGGTCTTCCGAATAGTTCTTGGCCAGCTCGGCAAAGTCTTCACCCGAGGTGATGCGCTCGTAGAGTTTGTCTGCCAGTGTCTTGGTCGCCGCTTCGCTGCGAATTTCGTTCGGCTTGATCAGGATGTGGCGAACATGTACTTCGTCAACCACCACGGCCTCGCCACCACGTTTCGCGTTGAGCTTGAGGATGATGAAGCCGCCGGGTGTACGTACCGGTGGGGTGATGTCGCCCACTGGCATTTCACTCAGCATGCGATCGAATGGAGGCGGTAGCTGAGCGGCTTTACGCCAGCCCATGTCGCCACCTTCCAGTGCCGTATCGCTGCCCGATCGGGCGATCGCCATTTGACCGAAGTCCGCGCCTTGCTTGAGCTGTTTGTACACCTCTTCAGCTTGCTTGTAGGCGGTCTGGATCGCTTCCGAATTCGCGCTTTCCGGCGTTGGAATCAGGATGTTGGCCAGGTTGAACTCTTCGGACATTTGCATTTTGCCCAGGTCGGATGCCAGGAAGTTTTTAACTTCCTGATCCGTGACCTGAATGCGCTCGGCCACGCGGCGTTGACGCACACGGCTGATGATCATCTCGCGACGTACCTGCTCGCGGGCATCTTCATAGGACAGGCCGTCATGAGCCAGGGCCTGACGGAACTGATCGAGGGTCATGTTATTGCGCTGGGCAATGGTGCCAATGGCCTGGTTCAGTTCTTCATCCGTGATGCGGATGCCTGCACGCTCACCGAGCTGCAATTGCAGATTTTCGACGATAAGACGCTCAAGCACCTGCTGATCCAGAACGCTGGCCGGCGGAACGCCCTGACCACGCTTGGCAATGGTTTGCTGAACTTCGCGGACACGGTTGTCCAGCTGGCTCTGCATGATCACGTCGTTGTCGACGATGGCCACAACCTTATCAAGGGGCTGTACCGCAGCGTGAGCTGCAGTACCCAGGAACAGCGCGCCCAGCACTAGCGGGCGCAGACACTCAGAAAGCTTGATCTTCACGTTCACGATAACCTTGGATGCCTTTGTCGAGGAAGCTCTCTACTTTGGTGCCAACAACGCCACCGAGACCTTTCAGCACAATTTGAAGGAAGACCCCATGATCGCCCTTTTCGTTTTCCGGGGCTTCTTGGGAGTACTCGTCGTTGGAAACCCAATAACGACTGATCAGACGAAGCTTCCAGCAGCAGTTGTCATACTCGAAGCCACCAAAGGCTTCCAGGGTACGGTCGCGGTTGTAGTCGTACTGCCAGCGGCTGATGACGTTCCATTGCGGCACGATCGGCCAGATAACCGAGAAGTCGTGCTGCTTAATCTTGTAGTAATCCTTGATATAGCCAGGATCGCCCGGCGACAGGTAGTCACCACCGCCCACTGTCCACTTGCCGGTGTACTGGTCATAGCGAACCTGGTCGTTACGATAACGGTAACCGAGGTTGACCACCTTGTTCGGGTTGTCTTCCGGCTGGTAGTGCATCATCGCACTGCCAGAGCGAGTGCTGTGGCTGTCCGGGTCCCAGTTGAAGTCGGCGGTTGCACGCCAGTCGCGGTTGAAGCGGTAAGCATACTCGAGTGCGTACGGCGACACACCGGCCGTTGCGTCGGCACGATCGGCGTCAATGCCTGGCAGTTGAACCTTGCGGTCCTTGAAGTAGTAAGCCTGGCCCACGCTGATGCGTTGACGTTCAAAGCCGTTTTCTTCAATCCAGCGGCTGGTGACGCCCAGGGACAGTTTGTTCTCGTCACCCACACGGTCAGTGCCGGTGAAGCGGTTGTCACGCCACAGCGAGGAATAGCTGAAGGTGCTTTCGCTGGTGTCGAAGATCGGGATGTCGTCCTGGTTGCGTTCCGGGACATACAGGTAGAACGCCCGCGGTTCCAGGGTCTGGCGGAAGTTGGTGCCGAACCATTGGGTGTTGCGGTCGAAGTACAGGCCGCTGTCGATGCTGGCGATAGGTACGCTGCGGTTAACCGAGCTGTCGAAATTATCACCGGTAGCTAACTGAGCCTTGCCCTTGCCATCCAGATCAAGGTCGTACTGGGTGTACATGTACTTCAGGGATGGCGTCAGGAAGCCGTAGCTCCAGTTCATCGGCAGGCTCATGGCCGGTGCGACATTCATGCGTGTGCCGTTGGCACGTGCCAGGCCGGTAACGTTGTTGTCCAGGCGAGACGAGACCTTCCCGTCTTCATCAACGAAGTTGCCGGTTTCCAGGTCGCGGTCAAAACGCACCAGCTCGGTGTCATATTTGAAGTCCAGACCGCCCGGGTGATACGGCAGGGCACCATTGAAGGTGAGCTGCGGCAGCATGTTGTACGGCGTGATCTGGGTAACCGTTGCCAGTTGGTAGGCCTGGGCGTTCAGTCGGGCGGTGTAATTGTCGCCACGGTAGCTGACGGCGCCCTGCTGGTTGACGAAGTCCTGGCTTTCAACGCCGATCTGATCGCTCTCGAGATCCTGGAAGTAGTACGGGTCGCTGATCTTGGTGTAATCGACCTCGGTCATTACACGGGAGTCCAGGCCACCCTTGTGCTGCCAGTTGAGCATGTAGCGCTTGTCGGTGTAGTCGGTCTGCAGCTTGCGGTCGTCGTTGTCGTCGTTGAGGTACGCGGCGCCGAACTGCCCTTCGCTGGACTCGGTCAGGTAGCGGAACTCGCCTTCCATCAACAGGCCGCGCTTGGTCATGTAGCGCGGGTACAACGTGGCATCGTAGTTGGGTGCCAGGTTGAAGTAGTACGGGGTCACGAGCATGAAGCCGGTGTCGGAACTGCTGCTGAAGGACGGCGGCAGGAAACCGGACTGACGGCGATCGTCGATCGGGAAGTAGATGTACGGGGTGTAGAAAATCGGGATGTCTTTGACCCGCAGCGTCACGTTGGTTGCCGTACCGAAGCCGGTGGCCGGGTTCAACGTGATGTTGTTGCCTTTGAGCTGCCAGGCGTTGCTGTTCGGCTCGCACGTGGTGTACGTACCATCCTTGAGGCGGATGATCGCGTTTTCACCGCGCTTGGC
Source organism: Pseudomonas taetrolens (assembly GCF_900475285.1). Taxonomy (NCBI): domain Bacteria; kingdom Pseudomonadati; phylum Pseudomonadota; class Gammaproteobacteria; order Pseudomonadales; family Pseudomonadaceae; genus Pseudomonas; species Pseudomonas taetrolens. Next base: position 476,236 of record NZ_LS483370.1, read on the forward strand.
GTACAGCGCACTGCCGCGAATGCGCGACTTGTGCAAAACGTATTCGGCGTTATCGACCTTGGCAGCACCGGTGTCCAGTTGAACATCGGCGTGATCGCCGACAATCAATGCACCGTTGTCGCGAAGGCGGACCTTGCCATTGAGCTCGCCACGGCTTTCGGCCTCGTCGGCTTCGATCTGCATGCTGCCCTGACGCATGACAACGTCACCGGCGAGGGTCGCGACCTGTTCTTCCTGCTGATAGCGTGAGGCCTTGGCACCAATAAAGGTTGGGGCATCACTTTTGCTGGTGGTGTCGTTCATGCCCGGACGGATTGGCTCGACGTAGGAGCCAGCGCAGTACGGACCGGTTTCGGCCAGTTGCGCAGGTGTCAGCTTGTCACGCGGGACCCAGTCGAGGTGACTGTAGTCTTCGCTGCGTGACTTCAGCCCACGGCCCTTGGCTTCAGTCACCAGCGGGGTCTGTGCGGCTTGCTCGGCTGTTTCGCCGGAAGCATCGACCACAGCGCCAGCATGCGTCGGACGAGGTGGCAATTGCGCTACATTCGTTTTAGGCGCGCAATCCCAGCCTCCCGTAGCCGACACGGAACAGTCATACTGCTCCTCGGCAACAGCGAATGGCGTGGCTAAAGGTTGCATGGCCAGCAGACTGCCGGTTACCAGCAACGGAAATTTTTTACGAAACGCGGGGGATTTCAATGCCATCTTATTAGTCCGGGCTTCCTGCGTGCCATCAGCCCGCGGTGGGGGACCGCACGCCTATCGATGGTCTGGAAAAGATTCTGGATAATAAAGCATGACCCGCTTGACGGCTAGCGCCGTCGGAGACCCTTGTAATGCCTGACCAAGATGTACGCCTGCAACACCTGAAAGTTTGGCTCGATGAGCAGTTGCCAGACCTGTTTGCGAACGAGGGCTGGGGTGCCGTGCCCCCGGCCACGCTGACTGCGGCCAGTAGCGACGCGAGTTTTAGACGTTATTTTCGCTGGGAAGGCGAAGGCCGCAGCTTTATCGTCATGGACGCGCCGCCGCCGCAGGAAAACTGCAAACCTTTCGTCGATATTGCGCAATTACTGCGCACCAGCCAGATAAACGTACCGAAAATTTATGCCCAGGACCTTGAACGCGGCTTTCTTCTGCTGAACGACCTGGGCAATAAAACCTTTCTCGACGTGATTAACAGCAGCAACGCCGACGAGCTGTTCAAGGACGCGATTGAGTCCTTGCTGGCCTTTCAGCATTTGCCGATGACAGCGCCATTGCCCAGCTACGACGTGGCATTGCTGCGCCGCGAGCTTGAATTGTTCCCTGAGTGGTATGTGCGTGCTCATTTGGGTGTCGAGTTCGATGAGCAGCAACAAGCGGCCTGGCAGCGGGTCAGCGCGCTGCTGATTGACAGTGCTCTGGCGCAGCCACAGGTGCTGGTGCACCGCGACTTTATGCCGCGCAACCTGATGCTCAGTATCCCCAACCCTGGGGTCCTGGATTTCCAGGATGCTGTATACGGCCCGGTGACCTATGACATTACCTGCCTGTTCAAGGATGCCTTTCTCAGTTGGCCAGAAGAGCGTGTCCAGGCCTGGTTGAAGGATTATTGGCAGTTGGCGCTGCCGTTGGGCATTCCAGTGCAGCCTGACTTCGAAGACTTTCTGTGTGCCAGTGACTTGATGGGTGTGCAGCGTCACTTGAAAGTGATCGGGATTTTTGCCCGTATTTGCCATCGGGATGGCAAGCCGCGTTATCTGGCGGATGTGCCGCGCTTCTTTTCGTATATAGAAGCGGTGCTGGCACGTCGTCCTGAGCTGGCGGAGCTGGGTGAGTTGTTCGCCAGCCTGCCCAAGTCTGCCGAGGCTCCCGTATGAAGGCGATGATCCTGGCGGCGGGTAAGGGTGAGCGCTTGCGGCCATTGACCCTGCACACACCCAAACCGCTGATTCGTGCAGGAGGCGTGCCGCTGATCGAGTATCACCTGCGGGCTTTGGCTGCGGCGGGGTTTACCGAGATTGTGATCAACCACGCCTGGCTGGGCCAACAAATCGAAGACCATCTGGGCGACGGCTCACGCTGGGGCGTCAGCATCCGGTATTCCGCCGAAGGTGAGCCACTGGAAACGGGCGGCGGGATTTTCAAGGCGCTGCCGCTGCTGGGCGATAGCCCGTTTGCGGTGGTCAATGGCGACATCTGGACCGATTACGACTTTGCTGCCTTGCGTCGACCGTTGTCGGGGTTGGCGCATCTGGTGCTGGTCGATAATCCGGCGCACCACCAGGCGGGCGACTTCTGCCTCAATGATGCGCAGGTTCAGGATGGCGGCGCCGGTGCCGACACGTTGACCTACAGCGGGATCGCGGTGCTCAGTCCGGAATTGTTCAAGGGGGCTGTTGCCGGAGCCTTCAAGTTGGCACCGCTGTTGCGCGCGGCCATGGCCGAAGGCCGGGTCACGGGCGAACGCTTGCAAGGGCGTTGGGTCGATGTGGGCACACATGAGCGGCTGGCTGAGGTCGAGGCGCTGATCAGGGACCCTCACTGATATGTTGTGGCCAGGGACGCTGATCGGAGCCGGAGCAGGTTTTCTCATTGCCAGCATTCCGGGAGCCATGCTCGGTGCCTTGTTGGGGCAGGTGCTGGATCGGCGCCTGCAGTTGCACAGTTGGGCGGATGTGCGGGAGCGCTTGGGCGGTCGCCCGATGCGGGACAACGATGAACTGCTGTTCATTTTGTTGGGCCGCCTGGCCAAGAGCGGGGGCCGGGTGATGGCCCCGCATATCGAACAGGCACGTCAAGAGATGCGCCTGCTCGACATGACGCCCAGTGAGCAGGAGCGGGCCGTTGCAGCGTTTAACCGTGGCAAGTCGGGTAGTGACTCGGTGCGTGACGATCTGCAGCGCCTGAAAGCCGAGCCGGCGGTATCTGAACGCGTGTTGCGCGCCTGCTGGCGGATGTGTGTTGCCGACGCGCGGGTCGATCCTGGCGAGCGACAGCTGATCATGCTCTGGGGACGTTGGCTGGGCTGGACACCGCAACAGGTTGAGGCACTGGGTGCTGAGTACGACGTGCACTCGCAATCGTTGCTCACTCGCGGCGGCACTTATCAGGCATCGCTGGCGTTGCTTGGCGTCACGGACAGCAGTGATCCGGTGCAGATAAAGCGTGCCTACCGGCGTTTGCTCAGTCGTCATCACCCGGACAAGATCGCTGGCACCGGGGCGACTTCTTCGCAGGTGCGTGACGCCACTGAAAAAACCCGCGAGCTGCATCACGCTTATGCCTTGATCAGTGAGCGGCGCGGTTTTCGTTAAGCGCAGGGCCGGGGCTACTTATCCACAGGCTGCGGATTAAGCCAGCCACGGATCCGACGAAACAGCAGTTCCTGCTCGGCGGCCCGGTTGCCCGGGATAGCTGTCAGTGCCACTTGATTGAATGTCAAACCATTGACCCGCTTGCTGGCCTGCCGCCGTTGCAAGGCGGCTTCGCGTGTGAGCGGCTTGTCTTTATAGAACAGGTCTAGCTGCGCAATGTTGAGTGACGAGATCAGTTGGCTCAATTGAGGTTGTGCCTGGGCCGGTGTTTGTGCCGCGACCATGATCAGCTTGGGGATTTGCGCGGGCTGTTTTTCTTCCAGATAACGTGCAGCCCAATAGGCTCCTGTGCCATGACCTAGCAGGACAATGCTGCGCATGTTCTGTTGCAGCGCAAAGGCCAGCGCGGCGTCGATGCGCGCGAAAATGCGCTCGGCATCGGCCTTGCTTAACGCTTCAAGCGTCGACACGGCTACTGGATCGTTTCCGGGGTTTTCAGTGCCGGCGCTGGCCGCCTGCTCGATGGGCTTGGCTGTGGTGCTGGCGTCTTTGCTGCTACTGTCTGGCGTGACAGGCTGGCTTTCTGGTTCGGTCTCTCGCGTCAGGCTGGCCGTGCTTTGGATGTCCGGCAAGGTCAGGCTCAGGCTGGCCCAGTTGGCATCGGGGAGTTTGTTGCGCAGTGGCCCGACGGCCAGCGGCCAGTCAGCCGTTTCTCCGTTACCCGGCACAATAATCACCAGCCCGCTGGGGGCGCTGCTGTTGGCAGGTTTCCAGAGCGTGAGAAAACTGTCGTCTCCGGCCTGTAGCAGTTGCTGTTCGTGTTTTGGGATGCTTCGCTCAAGCGCCATTGCATCCTCCTGGCTGCGCTCGGGCAGTGGCTGGCGCACCGGCGGCTGAGGAAGTGCAGTCTCGGGGGCAGGTTCGGGCTCGGCTGCCTGGGTTGGCAAGGCGAGGGGCAGCAGTAACGACAGGCACAAGGCTGGCAATGCCAGACGGTAAAGAAGCATCGGTTATTCCAGGCCAGAAGTAATCCCGGCAGCCTAAAGGGTTGATCCATATTTGTCAGGGTGTGAGCGTCCAGATGACACGTTTTTGCTATTGGTGGGTTATCGGCTGGTTATGGCTGCCCTTGATGGGCACGGCAGCGCCTTTGCCGGCGGCGCAGTTGTCGGCGGATCAGCAACAGTGGCTGGCGCAACATCAGGAGCTGCGTGTCGGGCTGGTGCTGCAGGCCCCTTACGCCAGGTTTGACCAGCGCTTGCAGCAATTGTCGGGGGCCAATGTCGAGCTGATGAAGTGGCTGGCGAGCACGTTGAATGTCGAACTGGTCTGGCGAAACTACCCCGACCTGAAAAGTGTGGAAAAGGCTGCCCGCGCCGGGGAGATCGATCTGGTACCGGGGTTGACGCAAACCCCGGCAGGTTTGCGTTTGTGGCTGTTTTCCGATCCCTATATGCGGATTCCGCAATTGCTGGTGGGGGTGCGCAACGGTACGGGCTCGGTTGAACTGGAAAGCATCGACAGTCAAACCCGCGTTGCGGTGCGCATGCCCGGCGTCACTGCGGACTTCTTGCGTAGCAGCTATCCGGGTCTGAACCTGCAAGGCGTGCCATTGGAGCGCCAGGCTTTGCAGTTATTGCTCAGCCAGCAAGCCACGTATGCCGTGGTCGATGAAGCCCAGCTCAGCCGTTTGTCGATCGAGCCCGAGTTTGCGGAGTTGGCCGTGGTCGGTGATATCGGGCTGCCACAACTGCTGCGCGTTGCGACCCGCCGAGACTGGCCCGAGTTGGCTGGCATTGTCGAGCGTGGGCTGCATGCGATTCCGGCGCGAGACATGGAGCAATTGCATGCTCGTTGGTTACAGCCCAAATATCCGCGAGCCGGCCCTTCGCCGGGCTTCTGGCAAAATCTGTGCGCATTGCTCGGAGTGGTGCTGCTGGCGTGCATGGCCATTGTGTTCTGGCAGCGCCGCCAGCAGACGGCGCTTGAACGTACCCTGCTCGGGGCCCGGGAAGACATCGCCTTGCGCGCCGCCAGCGCTGAAGCGTTGCGCTTGACTCAGTTTTCAATTGATCAAAGCCCCATGGGGATTCTGTGGGTGAATTGGGACAGCCATGTGCGCTATGCCAATCGCGCTGCGGAAGACATGCTCGGCTATACACCCGGGGCTGTTCTGGAACGACCCTTGAGCGACTTCGAACCCGGCTTGAGCATGGACCGCTGGTTGAGTTTGTGGCGGCGTGCACGCGCCAGCGAGGAGGGTGTTCAACGTATCGAAACCCACTGTGTCCGCGCCGATGGCAGCCAGTTTCCGGCCGATGTGACCTTGAGCTTTTTGCGGTTTCAGGAAGCTGAGTATTTGGTGGTGTACCTCAATGACCTCACTGAGCGGCGGCGGGTACAGGCGGCGCTGCAAGAAAGCGATGCACGCTTGCAGGGGATTGCCGCTAACGTCCCGGGGCTGGTCTTTCGTCTGGAACGCTCTTTGCTGACTGGTGAACTGGACTTTCCTTACATCAGCGAAGGCAGTGAAAGTCTGGCCGGGTTTTCCCCGGCCACATTGCGTCAGCGTGAGGTGGGTTTGCGCAGCCTGGTACACCCGGATGACAAGGCGGATTACCATCGGGTGCAGGATATCGCGCTGGACAGTGACAGTGACTGGTCATGGCAAGGACGGATCTTGACCAGCCAAGGACAGCAGCGTTGGGCTGAAATCAAGGCCATTACCCGTCGTCTCGAAGATGGCACGGTGGTGTGGGACGGCATTGTCTGGGATATCAGCGAGAGCAAGCGCATCGAGCTGGCGCTTGACAGTTCGCGGGGCCAACTGCGGGAACTCTCGGCGCACCTTGAGAGTGTGCGAGAAGAAGAAAAGGCCCGCATCGCTCGCGAGGTGCATGATGAGCTGGGCCAGATGCTGACGGTACTCAAACTTGAAACCTCGATGTGCGAGCTGGCCTACGCCGACCTTGATCCAGGGTTGCGCGAGCGGCTCAATAGCATGAAAAAACTGATTGCCCAGTTGTTCCAGCTGGTACGGGATGTTGCGACGGCGTTACGCCCGCCGATTCTGGATGCAGGTATCTGCTCGGCGATTGAATGGCAGGCCCGGCGGTTTGAGGCGCGGACTCAGATTCCGTGCCTGGTTCAGGTGCCGGAACACCTGCCACCGCTGAGTGCCGCGAAGGAAGTCGGGCTGTTCAGGATTTTGCAGGAGGCACTGACCAACGTGATCCGTCATGCTCAGGCCCAGACCGTGGAGTTGACGCTGAGTGTGCAGGGCAAAGAACTGTGTTTGAGCATCAGCGATGATGGTCAGGGTTTTGAACCCTCGGCCGGCCGGCCGGCATCCTTCGGATTGGTCGGCATGCGTGAGCGGGTTTTGATGCTGGGCGGTACGTTGTCGCTGCAAAGCGAACCGGGAGCGGGCACCACACTGAGTGTGCGCGTGCCTTTGAGCCAAAGCGTTGAGTGATTTTTGATGAGGAAATGCCCGTGATCCGTGTACTGGTAGCTGAAGACCACACCATCGTGCGAGAAGGGATCAAGCAGTTGATCGGCCTGGCCAAGGACTTGCTGGTCGTGGGTGAGGCGAGTAACGGCGAGCAACTGCTGGAAACCTTGAGGAGTGTGCCTTGCGAAGTGGTGCTGTTGGATATTTCGATGCCGGGGGTGAATGGTCTTGAAGCGATCCCGCGGATCCGCGCCTTGAATAACCCGCCCGCGATTCTAGTGCTGTCGATGCACGATGAAGCGCAAATGGCGGCTCGGGCATTGAAGTTCGGTGCTGCGGGTTACGCCACCAAAGACAGTGACCCGGCGCTGCTGCTTACGGCCATCCGTAAAGTGGCGGCGGGCGGGCGTTACATCGACCCGGATCTGGCGGATCGCATGGTGTTCGAGGTCGGCCTGACCGACACCCGGCCATTGCATGCCTTGTTGTCTGAGCGTGAATTTTCGGTGTTCGAGCGATTGGCGCAGGGCGTTAACGTCAATGACATCGCCCAGCAACTGGCCCTGAGCAGCAAAACCATCAGTACCCACAAGGCGCGTCTGATGCAGAAACTCCACGTCACGTCGCTGGCGGAGCTGGTCAAATATGCGATGGAGCACAAGTTGCTGTAAGTCTCTCCCTCAGTATTGATAGGGCCGACATATCTGTTTACGACAGGTTTGCCTCCGGCCCTTGCCTGTCGGGTGCACGGTAGATGTATGACCATTCCGATCACGACATCGTTGTAGGGCAATCCCTACAAAAACCCTTCCATCCTCCTGATGTGAATATCTCCTTCGCCCCGATTTCTGTGGGCTTGCACCTTCATTAGTCTTGGGCTACGGCAGTCCAAAACAAAAGGTGTGGCTATGAGTGAGGTCGGTGCAAGCGCTGGGGCGAGTGACATACTGGTCAGCTTTCGTGGTGTGCAAAAGAGCTACGATGGCGAAAACCTGATCGTTAAAGATCTCAATCTGGATATTCGCAAAGGCGAGTTCCTGACATTGCTCGGGCCGTCCGGCTCTGGCAAAACCACCAGCCTGATGATGTTGGCCGGCTTTGAAACGCCCACTGCCGGTGAAATCCTGCTTGCGGGTCGATCGATCAACAATGTGCCACCGCATAAACGCGACATCGGCATGGTGTTCCAGAACTACGCGCTGTTTCCGCACATGACCGTGGCCGAGAACCTGGGGTTCCCGTTATCTGTGCGCGGCTTGAACCGGACGGATATCAGCGAACGGGTCAAGCGTGTACTGAGCATGGTGCAGCTGGATGCCTTTGCGCAGCGTTACCCGGCCCAACTGTCGGGCGGTCAGCAACAACGGGTAGCGCTGGCGCGAGCGCTGGTGTTTGAACCGCAGCTGGTGCTGATGGATGAGCCGCTGGGTGCGCTGGATAAACAGCTGCGCGAGCACATGCAGATGGAGATCAAGCACCTTCATCAGCGCCTGGGCGTCACCGTGGTCTATGTGACTCACGATCAGGGCGAAGCGTTGACCATGTCCGATCGTGTTGCCGTGTTTCATCAGGGTGAAATTCAGCAGATCGCCCCGCCGCGCACCTTATATGAAGAGCCGAAAAATACATTTGTTGCCAACTTCATCGGTGAGAACAACCGTCTCAATGGCCGCCTGCACAGCCAGGACGGTGATCGCTGCGTGGTGGAACTGAGCCGGGGCGAGAAGGTTCAGGCGCTGGCGGTGAATGTGGGGCGCACAGGCGATCCGGTGACGTTGTCCATCCGGCCTGAACGCATCAGCCTCAATGGCTCCAGCGAATCGTGCATCAACCGCTTTTCGGGGCGTGTTGAAGAATTTATCTACCTGGGCGATCACGTCCGGTTGCGCCTCGAAGTCTGCGGCAAGAACGATTTTTTTGTGAAACAGCCCATTGCCGAGCTTGATCCGGGCCTGGCGGTGGGAGACGTCGTGCCACTTGGTTGGCAAGTCGAACATGTACGCGCGCTGGACCCTCTCTTAGAGGCGAATTAATCGCCCCGGCTTCACCAACCCTGTGGAGAACAACAATGCATAAATCCCTCAAGTTCACGGCCCTGACGCTGGGCATGCTGTGCGCGGCCAATGCAATGGCAGCCACCGATCTCACCGTGGTGTCGTTTGGCGGAGCGAACAAGGCCGCGCAGGTCAAAGCGTTTTACGCCCCTTGGGAGGCCAAAGGTGACGGCAAAATCATCGCCGGTGAATACAACGGTGAAATGGCCAAGATCAAAGCGATGGTCGACACCAAAAGTATTTCCTGGGACCTGGTAGAAGTGGAATCACCGGAACTGTCCCGCGGGTGTGACGAGGACATGTTCGAACCGCTGGACCCGGCCCTGTTCGGCAATCCTGAGCAGTACGTCAAAGGCGCGATCCAGACCTGTGGTGCCGGCTTCTTCGTGTGGTCAACGGTGTTGGCCTACAACGCCGACAAGTTGAAAACCGCACCCACCAGTTGGGCGGATTTCTGGGACACCAAGACCTTCCCGGGTAAACGCGGTCTGCGCAAGGGTGCCAAGTACACCCTGGAATTTGCACTGATGGCCGACGGCGTGGCGCCCAAGGACGTGTACAGCGTGCTGGCGAGCAAGGAAGGCCAGAACCGTGCCTTCAAAAAGCTGGATGAGCTCAAGCCGAGCATTCAATGGTGGGAGGCGGGCGCTCAGCCGCCGCAATACTTGGCCTCCGGCGATGTCGTGATGAGTTCGGCTTATAACGGCCGTATTGCAGCGGTGCAAAAGGAAAGCAATCTGAAAGTGGTATGGAACGGCGGCATTTACGATTTTGACGCCTGGGCCATCCCGAAAGGACTGAGCAAGGACAAGGCTGAAGCCGCGAAGAAATTCATTGCCTTCACCCTACAGCCACAACAGCAAAGCCTGTACTCGCAAAACATCGCCTATGGTCCGGCCAACAAGGAAGCGATGCCGCTCTTGCCGAAGGAGCTGCTGGCCGACATGCCAACGGCCCCGGAAAACATCGTCAACCAGGTGCAGATCGACGTCAGCTTCTGGGCTGATAACGGCGAGCAACTGGAGCAACGCTTCAACGCCTGGGCTGCCAAGTAACAGCCCTGACACGCGGGGCGGCCGGCCGGGCCGCACCGCTATCGTTTAAAGATTTCCGGAGTTCGCCATGGCTATCGCCGTTCCCCTGAACGAGGTCTCCAGCCCCACCTTGAAAAAACGCCTGGCACATGCCGAGCGGGTTAACCGCTGGAAGGCGCAGGCGCTGATTGCGCCGTTGGTGATTTTTTTGCTGCTGGTGTTTCTGGTGCCGATCGCTGCGCTGCTCTACAAAAGTGTGGGTAACCCGGAAGTGGTCGAAGGCTTGCCGCGCACTGTGGTAGCCGTGTCGGCGTGGGATGGCAAAGGCTTGCCGGAGGAGTCGGTGTACCAGGCGCTGAGTGAAGACCTGGCCGAGGCCCGCAAGAATCAAGTCTTGGGCGACTTGTCCAAGCGACTGAACATGGAATTGGCAGGCTATCGCAGCTTGCTGATGAAAACCGCCAGGGCCTTGCCGTTCAAGGCAGTGCCCGAATCGTATAAAGACGCGATGGAAGTCCTTGATGAGCGCTGGGGCGATCCGGCGTACTGGCAGGCCATCAAGCGCAACGCTTCTAGCGTTACACCGTTCTATCTATTGGCAGCGGTGGATCATCGGGTCGATGACCTGGGCGAAATTGCTCCGGCAACACCAGACCAGGCAATCTACCTGGATATTTTCGCCCGTACCTTCTGGATGGGGTTTGTCATCACGTGTATTTGTCTGGTGCTGGCTTATCCGTTGGCGTACCTGCTGGCCAACCTGCCGGCCCGTCAAAGCAACCTGTTGATGATTCTGGTGCTGCTGCCGTTCTGGACGTCGGTATTGGTGCGGGTGGCAGCCTGGATTGTACTGCTGCAGTCGGGTGGCCTGATCAACAGTGCCTTGATAAGCATGGGGCTGATCGATAAACCGCTGGAGCTGGTGTTTAACCGGGTCGGGGTTTACATCTCAATGGTGCACATTCTGTTGCCATTCATGATCCTGCCGATTTACAGCGTGATGAAAGGTATTTCGCCTACCTATATGCGTGCTGCTATCTCGCTGGGTTGTCATCCATTCGCCAGCTTCTGGCGTGTGTACTTCCCACAAACTTATGCTGGAGTCGGCGCGGGTTGCCTGTTGGTGTTCATCATCGCCATTGGCTACTACATCACCCCGGCCTTGCTTGGCAGCCCCAACGACCAGATGGTCAGCTATTTCGTGGCGTTCTATACCAACACCAGCATCAACTGGGGCATGGCGACCGCCTTGGGTGGCTTGTTACTGCTGGCCACCGTGCTGCTTTACCTGATGTACAACTGGCTGGTAGGCGCAAGCCGCCTGCGTCTGAGCTAAGGAGAACGCCATGCTGAGCCCTTATATGTCGCCCGTTGAGCGGGTCTGGTTTTACAGCTTGCGCATTCTCTGTGGGCTGATTCTGTTGTTTCTGATCTTGCCGGTGCTGGTGATCATTCCGCTGTCTTTCAACTCCGGAAGTTTTCTGGTGTACCCGTTGAAAGGGTTTTCCCTGCATTGGTACCAGGACTTCTTTGCCTCGGCAGAGTGGATGCGTGCGCTGAAAAACAGCGTGATTGTGGCGCCTGCTGCCACGGTGCTGGCGATGGTGTTTGGCACGCTGGCCGCGATTGGCCTGACGCGCAGCGACTTTCCGGGCAAGGCGCTGGTCATGGCGCTGGTGATTTCGCCCATGGTGGTGCCTGTTGTGATCATCGGTGTGGCCAGCTACCTGTTTTTTGCGCCCCTTGGTCTGGGCAACAGCTACGCTTCGTTGATTGTGGTGCACGCCGTATTGGGCGTGCCTTTTGTGATCATCACCGTGTCTGCCACACTGCAGGGGTTCAATCAGAATCTGGTACGTGCTGCAGCCAGTCTGGGGGCTTCGCCCTTGACCGCCTTTCGCCGGGTGACTTTGCCGCTGATCGCGCCGGGGGTGATTTCCGGCGCGCTGTTTGCATTTGCAACATCGTTTGATGAAGTGGTGGTCACGCTGTTCCTGGCTGGTCCTGAACAGGCAACCTTGCCGCGTCAGATGTTCAGTGGCATTCGTGAAAACCTCAGCCCGACCATTGCTGCTGCGGCGACGCTGTTGATCGGGTTCTCGGTGATCTTGCTGCTGACCCTCGAATGGCTGCGAGGGCGTAGCGAAAAAATGCGCACCGCACAGGCCTGAGGCGTCAGATCCAGCAAGCGTCCCACAACGGATAATCCCCGATTCGCGTGGCGAGTTGAGCGCGAATCGGGTTCTGGATGATGTAGCGGGCCGCTGCTTTCACGTCGTCCTCCTGCCGCAGTACCCTGTCGTAATAGCCTTTTCGCCACACGCGTTCATGGGTTTTGGTTAGTCGATTAATGTTCACGCTGCTGCGAGACTTGATACGGCACATCAGCTCACCGAGTGTTTTGTTCTGCAACTCGATTAACCAATGGAAGTGATCAGGCATGACCACCCATGCCTTGGATATCACTATACCGTCCTCATGAGCCTGCCTGAATTGATCAACAACCAGGCGGCCAAGCTGAAAGTTATTAAAAATTGGCCGCCTTTGTTGAGTGATGGTCGTTAATAGGTAAAGGCGCCCAAACTCTGAGTGGCGGCCTATGCGCAGACGATAGGCATTTTTTGAAGTCGGCAATCCATTGCCCTCCTTTACGTGGTTTTTTAACGCTAGCCCAGCGTTAGCTGCATGGCATCGACAACAGTTGACCTGATGTTGCGACGCTTCGTAGCAGCTGCCGAAGGCTGCGTCCGGTGCGGTTCGATCCTTCTCGGCGCCTTGTAAACCGCAGATACTCGATGGTTTTGCTGGATGTGGTTTTCAAATTTTGCGAGCGCTTCGCACTCGGACGTAGCCTTCGGCAACTGCTACGCCCCAAGGATCAATCAGGTCAATCATCGCGGCCCCGGTGTGCGGGTCGGGATCGGGGGTATACAATGCGCGCCACCGTAATTTGCTCATTAAAAGGTGCGTTATGCAGCCCTTCGCTATTGCCCCATCGATTCTTTCAGCCGACTTCGCCCGTCTTGGTGAAGAAGTGGACAACGTGCTCGCCGCAGGCGCTGACATCGTGCATTTCGATGTCATGGACAATCATTACGTGCCTAACCTGACCATCGGACCAATGGTCTGCGCTGCCTTGCGCAAGTACGGCATCACGGCACCGATTGATGCTCACCTGATGGTCAGCCCGGTTGACCGGATCATCGGCGACTTCATCGAAGCAGGTGCGACGTACATCACGTTCCATCCCGAAGCCACGCAGCACGTCGACCGCTCCCTGCAACTGATTCGCGAAGGCGGTTGCAAAGCGGGTCTGGTATTCAACCCGGCGACTCCGCTGGATGTGCTCAAGTACGTCATGGACAAGGTCGACATGGTCCTGCTGATGAGCGTCAACCCGGGCTTCGGAGGCCAGAAGTTCATTCCCGGAACGCTCGACAAGCTGCGTGAAGCTCGCGCACTGATCGATGCTTCGGGCCGTGAAATCCGCCTCGAAATCGATGGTGGCGTAAACGTGGGCAATATCCGCGAGATCGCTGAGGCGGGGGCGGACACCTTCGTCGCGGGCTCGGCCATTTTCAATGCGCCGAACTACGAAGAAGTGATCCAGAAAATGCGTTCCGAGCTAGCGTTGGCCCGCGCATGAGTGGCTTCGAGCAGCTACTCCAGGGGCAGCTGCCGAAGTTGATCATGTTCGACCTGGACGGCACTTTGATCGATTCCGTGCCGGATCTGGCCGCTGCCGTGGAGACCATGCTGCTCAAGCTTGGTCGTCCTCCGGCGGGCCTTGAGAACGTGCAGCTGTGGATTGGCAACGGCGCGCCCATGCTGGTGCGTCGTGCGCTGGCCGGCAACATGCAGGGCTCGGGGATTGACGACGCCGAGGCGGAGCGGGCGCTGGAAATATTCATGGAGGCCTATGACGGTGGCCATGAACTGACCCGGGTCTATGCCGGAGTGCGCGAAAGCCTCAAGTGGCTGCAGAAGCAGGGGGTCGAAATGGCCCTGATCACCAACAAGCCGGAGCGCTTTGTTGCGCCTTTGCTTGATGAGATGAAACTCGGCCGGTTCTTTCGCTGGATCATTGGGGGTGACACGCTGCCCAGAAAAAACCGGATCCGGCGGCGTTGTTGTTCGTGATGAAAATGGCCGGTGTGACAGCGGCCCAATCAATGTTTATCGGTGATTCGCGCAATGACGTGCTGGCGGCCAAAGCCGCAGGTGTGCGCTGTGTCGCGTTGAACTATGGCTATAACCACGGCCGGCCGATCGAAGAAGAGTCGCCCGATATGGTGATTGGCAACCTGCAAGAGCTGATAGCCGGTTGCTTAGAATCTTCGGCTGAGATAACGTTGGACACTTCTGTTCACCCCTCTCAAAGAGATTCCATCGTGGTGGTCACCCGCAAACTCTGGATGAAAGTTATCAAGGCCCTGGCCCGTTGGCGTTGGCGCGCCTGACTTGAATCTGGCCGGAGAACCGGCACGTTTGCATACCTGACAGTTTGACCCTCAGACCACGAGGCACCTCATGATCCGCGAAGAATTCCTGCGTTTGGCCGCTGCTGGCTATAATCGTATCCCGCTTGCACGTGAAACTCTTGCCGACTTCGACACACCGCTGTCGATCTACCTGAAACTGGCTGACCAGCCCAACTCCTATTTGCTGGAGTCGGTGCAGGGCGGTGAGAAATGGGGGCGTTACTCGATCATTGGCTTGCCATGCCGCACCGTTCTGCGTGTGCATGAGCACCAGGTCCGCGTGACCCATGATGGCGTCGAAATCGAGGCTCACGAAGCGCAAGATCCGTTGACCTTCGTTGAGGAATTCAAGGCCCGTTACAACGTGCCGACCATCGCCGGGTTACCGCGTTTCAATGGCGGGCTGGTGGGGTATTTCGGTTATGACTGCGTGCGTTACGTGGAAAAGCGTTTGGGCAAGTGCCCGAATCCTGATCCGCTGGGCGTTCCGGATATTTTGCTGATGGTGTCGGACGCTGTCGTGGTGTTCGATAACCTCGCCGGCAAGATGCACGCGATTGTGTTGGTCGACCCCGCAGAGCCGAATGCCTACGAAGAAGGTCAGGCCCGTCTTGAGGCGTTGCTCGAGCAACTGCGCCAACCGATTGCACCGCGTCGCGGTCTGGATTTCTCGGCGCAGCCAGCGGCTGACCCGGTATTTCGCTCCAGCTTCACCCAGGCCGACTACGAAAAAGCGGTCGACACCATTAAGGACTACATCCTCGCGGGCGACTGCATGCAAGTGGTGCCGTCGCAACGTATGTCCATTGACTTCAAGGCCGCGCCGATTGATCTGTATCGTGCGCTGCGCTGTTTCAACCCGACACCATATATGTACTTCTTCAACTTTGGCGACTTCCACGTGGTGGGCAGTTCTCCGGAAGTGCTGGTACGAGTTGAAGACAATCTGATTACCGTGCGCCCGATTGCCGGTACGCGCCCACGCGGTGCCACCGAAGAAGCCGATCAGGCGCTGGAAGAAGACTTGCTCAGTGATGACAAGGAAATCGCCGAGCACTTGATGCTGATCGATCTTGGCCGCAACGACACGGGCCGGGTTTCTGAAATCGGTTCGGTCAAGCTCACCGAGAAGATGGTCATCGAGCGCTATTCCAACGTGATGCATATTGTGTCCAACGTCACAGGCCAGCTGAAAAGCGGGCTGACGGCGATGGACGCACTGCGGGCCATTTTGCCGGCGGGCACGTTGTCCGGCGCACCGAAGATCCGCGCGATGGAAATCATCGACGAACTGGAGCCGGTCAAGCGCGGCGTATATGGCGGCGCTGTCGGTTACTTCGCCTGGAACGGCAACATGGACACGGCCATCGCAATTCGTACTGCGGTGATCAAGAACGGTGAATTGCATGTGCAAGCCGGTGGCGGCATTGTCGCTGACTCGGTACCGGCCCTGGAGTGGGAAGAGACGCTGAACAAACGCCGCGCGATGTTTCGTGCCGTAGCGCTCGCTGAACAAACCCCCGCGTCCGACGCCTGAGGAGCTTTGCCATGTTGCTGATGATCGATAACTACGACTCTTTTACTTATAACGTTGTGCAGTACCTCGGCGAACTGGGCGCAGAGGTCAAGGTGGTGCGCAACGATGAGCTGACGGTGGCCGAGATTGAAGCGCTCAAGCCGGAGCGCATCGTGGTCTCGCCAGGCCCGTGCACGCCGAACGAGGCGGGCATCTCCCTTGAGGCCATCAAGCACTTTGCCGGAAAGTTGCCGATTCTGGGCGTATGCCTGGGACATCAATCCATTGGCCAGGCTTTTGGTGGTGACGTGGTGCGCGCGCGGCAAGTCATGCACGGCAAGACCAGTCCGGTTTTCCACTTCGACCAGGGCGTGTTCCACGGCTTGAACAACCCGTTGACGGTGACCCGTTATCACTCCCTGGTGGTCAAGCGCGAAACCTTGCCGGATTGCCTCGAGCTGACCGCCTGGACGCAGCATACCGATGGCTCGGTGGACGAGATCATGGGCTTGCGTCACAAAACATTGAACATCGAGGGGGTGCAATTTCACCCTGAGTCGATTCTGACCGAGCAGGGTCATGAACTGTTCGCCAACTTTCTGAAACAAACCGGCGGCATGCGCTAAGGACATTATATGGATATCAAAACTGCCCTGAGCCGTATCGTCGGCCACCTCGATCTGACCACCGATGAGATGCGCGATGTCATGCGCGACATCATGACCGGCCAATGCACCGAGGCACAGATTGGTGCATTCATGATGGGCATGCGCATGAAGAGTGAAAGCATCGACGAGATCGTGGGGGCCGTGACGGTGATGCGGGAACTGGCGGACAAGGTTGAGCTTAATACCCTCGAGGGTGTTGTCGACATCGTTGGTACTGGCGGCGATGGCGCGAATATCTTCAACGTCTCTACAGCCTCTGCCTTGGTGATTGCGGCTGCAGGTTGCACTGTAGCCAAACACGGCAACCGTGCGGTGTCGGGTAAAAGCGGCAGCGCTGACCTGCTTGAGGCGGCCGGTGTCTATCTGAACCTGACACCGACGCAAGTGGCCCGCTGTATCGATAGCGTGGGCATCGGTTTCATGTTCGCCCAGTCCCACCATGGTGCCATGAAGCATGCGGCTATCCCGCGTCGCGATCTGGGCCTGCGTACCCTGTTCAATATGCTTGGCCCGCTTACGAATCCGGCAGGTGTAGTGCATCAGGTGGTTGGGGTATTCAATCAGGCATTGTGCCGGCCTTTGGCTGAAGTGTTGCAACGCCTGGGCAGCAAGCATGTACTGGTGGTGCATTCGCAAGACGGTCTGGACGAGTTCAGCCTGGCGGCTCCCACTTTTGTTGCAGAGCTGCACAAGGGCGAGATCAAAGAGTATTGGGTTCAGCCCGAAGACTTGGGAATCAAGAGTCAGAGCTTGTTCGGCCTTGTAGTCGACAGCCCGGAGCAATCGCTGGAGTTGATCCGTGATGCCTTGGGGCGTCGAAAAACGGAGTCGGGCCAGAAAGCCGCTGAAATGATTGTACTCAATGCCGGTGCTGCGCTTTATGCCGCCGACATTGCCTATACGCTCAAAGAGGGTGTAGAACTGGCTCACGATGCCCTGCACACCGGCCTGGCCCGGGAAAAACTCGAAGAGCTGGGCGCATTTACCGCTATTTTCAAGCAGGAGAATGAAGCATGAGTGTGCCTACTGTTCTGGAGAATATTCTGGCGCGTAAAGCCCAGGAAGTCGCCGAGCGCAGTGCGCGCGTGAGCTTGGCCGAACTTGAACGCATGGCGGCTCTGGCAGACCCAGTGCGTGGTTTTGCCAACGCATTGCTGGCACAGGCCAAGCTGAAACAACCGGCAGTGATCGCCGAAATCAAAAAGGCTTCGCCGAGCAAGGGTGTGATTCGTGAGCACTTTGTGCCCGCCGAAATCGCCAAGAGTTATCAGGCCGGTGGTGCCACTTGCTTGTCCGTACTGACGGATGTCGACTATTTCCAGGGTGCTGACGCATACCTGCAGCAGGCGCGTGCGGCCTGTACCTTGCCGGTGATTCGCAAGGATTTCATGATCGACCCGTATCAGATCGTTGAAGCCCGCGCACTGGGTGCTGATTGCGTACTGTTGATCGTCTCTGCACTGGATGACGTGAAACTGGCCGAACTGGCTGCCGTTGCCAAAAGTGCAGGGCTGGATGTGCTGGTTGAAGTGCATGACGGCGATGAGCTGGAGCGCGCATTGAAAACCCTCGACACACCACTGGTGGGTATCAATAACCGCAACCTGCACACCTTCGAGGTGAGCCTCGAAACCACGCTGGATCTGTTGCCGCGCATCCCGCGCGACCGGCTGGTGATCACTGAGAGCGGGATTCTTAACCGGGCAGATGTCGAGCTGATGGAAATCAGTGAAGTCTATTCATTCCTGGTGGGTGAAGCCTTCATGCGGGCTGAGAACCCGGGCAACGAATTGCAGCGTCTGTTCTTTCCGGAGCGGGCTGTACACGTAACCGGTTCTACGCTGGATTGATCGACAGCAGTTCTGTGCGGTGACTCGTGACCGAATCACCGCACAGGCAATTAGCGGTATCGTCTGTCACGCGTGCCAACCCCTTTCCACTCAGATCGTGCCTGGCCAGGACTTTTATGACACCCATCCAGCAACTCACCGTCGAAGCAGGTCTTAAGGCTGAGCAAGACTTGCTCGCTTCTGTGTGCGCAGGTGAGCTAGAGGCGGGTGTGTTGTTTTGGCAGCCTATAGACCGTGCGCTGGTCATGCCTCGGCGCTTGAGTCGTTTGCCCGGGTTCGAGCAGGCAAGTGGCGAATTGGCTGCCAGCGGTTGGCCAATCCTGTTGCGAGAAACCGGCGGCGAGCCGGTTCCACAGTCGGCATCGACCATCAATATTGCGTTGGTCTATGCACCTTTGCGCAGTGAAGGCGATCACGGTCGGATCGAAATGGCGTATCGCCGGTTATGCGAGCCGGTCTGCGATGTGTTGACTGAGCTGGGGGGCGTAGCATCTGTGGGGGAGGTTGCCGGTGCATTTTGTGATGGCCGCTTTAACGTCAACCTCAATGCACGCAAGCTGGTCGGGACCGCTCAGCGTTGGCGCCAGAGTAAAGGCGGGCAGCGTCCGGTTGGACTGGTACATGGAGCGTTACTGGTTGAAAACGAGCGCGAGTCGATGGTGGCTGCGGTCAATCGCTTCAACCAGCTGTGCGAACTGGACCAACGTTGCCTGGCTGAGAGCCACATTGCTTTGCATGAGGTATTTGCGGCGCCTGACTTCTTCGAGCGGCTGAGTGCCAATTACCAACAGGTCCTGGCACCTTTGCTTCAGCGTTAACGCGTACCGAACACCACCATGGTTTTGCCTTTTACCCTGACCAGGTTCTGTTCTTCCAGACCCTTTAATACGCGTCCTACCATTTCGCGTGAACAGCCGACAATTCTGCCGATCTCCTGACGGGTGATCTTGATTTGCATCCCGTCCGGGTGAGTCATGGCGTCGGGTTGTTTGCACAGTTCAAGCAAGCAGCGTGCGACTCGTCCCGTAACATCAAAAAAAGCCAGGTCGCCGACCTTGCGCGTGGTGTTGCGCAAGCGCTGGGCGATTTGACCGCTCAGTGCGTAAAGGATTTCTGGCTCTTGCTGCGAGTACTCCCTGAATTTGGTGTAACTGATCTCTGCTACTTCGCACTCGGTCTTGGCGCGTACCCAGGCACTACGTGTCTGTTCTTGCCCCGGCTGTTCAAACAGACCCAACTCTCCTATGAAGTCCCCGGAGTTCAGGTAGGCAATGATCATTTCACGGCGCTCTTCATCTTCAATCACGACAGTGACTGATCCTTTAATGATGAAGAACAGTGTGTGGGAGTGTTCGCCTGCGCAGATGATGTTGCTCTTGCTTTGATAACGTTTGCGTTGGCACTGAGTCAAAAAACTGTCGAGGTTTTTGATCTTGGTCTGAGAGGGGAGAGCCACCATGGTTGTATCCCGAAAGCTTGCACAGTATGGGTTGGATCTATTTTTATATAGAGCGCTTGCTGGCTGGCGCCAGTGATTTGGCGCCAGCTTAACAGACAGATTCTGTGCGGTTCTCAGAATTTTCCTGGTGCAAGGTCAGAGAAGTGTTCAGTGCGACGAGTCTTCCATTTCTGACCCTGTGCTAAGCTGGCGCCCCTTTTAAAGCAGTGGAGTCTGGGTGATGAAGGCACGCATTCAATGGGCTGGCGAAGCCATGTTTCTTGGCGAGTCCGGTAGTGGTCACGTCGTTGTCATGGACGGACCGCCTGAAAGTGGTGGTCGTAATCTGGGCGTAAGACCCATGGAAATGCTGCTATTGGGGCTAGGCGGTTGCAGTAATTTTGATGTCGTCAGCATCCTTAAAAAGTCACGCCAGGCGGTGGAAAGTTGCGAAGCGTTTCTTGAAGCTGAACGCGCTACTGAAGACCCGAAGGTGTTCACCAAGATTCACCTGCACTTTGTGGTCAAGGGCCGTGGTCTGAAAGAAGCTCAGGTTAAGCGTGCGATTGAGCTGTCAGCCGAAAAGTATTGCTCTGCATCCATCATGCTAGGCGCGGCGGGTGTCGCCATCAGCCATGACTACGAAATTATCGAGTTGGGTTAAGTCGGCACTCAATCAAGGCCCGAGCTTATTTACGTGCGTTCACTGCCGTAAAAATTTCAGCCGCAAAAAAGGCGGCTACCCCGAGGTAGCCGCCTTTTTGGTAACTGCCGTTCTGCAGGCGAGTCAGATGCGGTAAGTGCTTTTGGTCATGACTTTGGCCATCAGGCTCATACCAAACTTGACCGGGGCCGGGAAGCGAAAGCCACCGGCATTGAGAGCAGACTCTTTATGCTGTTCTTCGTCGATACGCATCTGTTCGAGGATTGCCCGGGACTTTTCATCGTCAGCAGGTAATTGTTCAAGATGCTCGTTAAGGTGCTTGCACACTTGATCTTCAGTGGCGGCCACAAAGCCCAGGCTGACTTTGTCGCTGATAAGCCCTGCAACGGCACCGATCCCGAAAGACATCCCATAAAACAGCGGGTTCAAGACGCTGGGATGGCTGCCCAATTGCCGGATACGCTGTTCGCACCAGGCCAGATGGTCAATTTCCTCTTCGGCTGCATGCTCCATGGCTTCGCGGACATGTGGCAGCTTGGCTGTCAGTGCCTGGCCCTGATACAAGGCCTGAGCGCAGACTTCTCCGGTGTGGTTGATCCGCATCAACCCGGCAACGTGTCGGGTGGCCTTGTCGTCCAGCGGGTTTTCAGGTTTGACGATCGCGGGTGACGGGCGATGAGGCTGGCCGCTAAATGGCAGCAAGGTGCGCATCGCGGTATCAGCTTGTAAAAGAAGACGGTCAATCGGCGAGTAGTGACGTTGGGTAGTCATGCTTACCTCCGGAAAAAATCACGGCGCCCAGTTTACCCCAATCGGGCGGTGAGGGTTTGCGCGTGATCATCCCTGAGCGTGGGAGCAGCGTCGCCCCCACTGCCGCCTGGAAGTTTGCCAATCAGCCCGGTGGCCAGTTCATCTGACGTTGACCCAGAACGTGCATGTGAATGTGGTAAACCGTTTGGCCGCCTTTTTCATTGCAGTTCATCACCACGCGGAAACCGTCTTCACAGCCGAGCTCTTTGGCCAGACGTTGCGCGGTGAACAGGATATGTCCTGCCAGCGATTTGTCTTCTTCGGTCAAGTCATTAAGGGTGCGAATCGGCTTTTTCGGGATAACCAGAAAATGCACCGGTGCTTGAGGGGCGATGTCGTGAAAGGCTAATACTTGATCATCTTCATAAATGATCCTGGCGGGTATTTCACGGTTGATGATCTTGGTGAACAGAGTATCCAAAGCTATATCTCCCTGAGAAAGGTCTGGTCAGAGTGTACTCAGGGACGCGGATTACACCAGCCCACGTTAACGTGGGCAGTAGGATTTGTTGATGGACGCTGCGATTTTTCGTGTCATCCAGCGTGAAAGCAGGCGGGGGACACGGGTTATCCAGCGATTGCGTCGCCCCGGGATGATGATGGCCTTGTTCTTTTCAAGGGCTCGCACAGTGTAGAGCGCCACTTCTTCGGGGGTCATGGCGCCGGTACTTTGCTCAACGGTGTCGGTATTCATTTTGGCGGCATCGAAGAAGCGCGTTCGTGTCACGCCGGGGCAGAGTACCGAGACCTTGATGCCGGTTTTTTTCACTTCTTCTCGCAATCCTTCGGAGAAGTGCAATACATAGGCCTTGCTGGCGAAGTACGTGCTCAGCCACGGTCCGGGCTGAAAGGCCGCTATCGATGAGACGTTGAGGATCTGGCCGCCGCCTTGTACCGCCATCATGTTGCCGATGGCATGGCACAAGCGCGTGAGTGCCAGCACGTTGAGCTCTATCAGGTCTTGCTCAGCGCTCCAGTCATGCGCCAGGAAAGGTCCGCATGTGCCGATACCTGCACAATTGACCAGCAGGTCGATCTGTCGATCGCCCTCTTCAAGCTCGAGCAAGAAGCCGGACAGCCGCAGGGGCTCCCCCAGGTCACAGGCGCGGAACAGAACCTCAACGCCGAAACGCTGGTTCAGCTCAAGGGCAATACTTTCCAGTGCATCCCGCTGGCGGGCCACCAGGATCAGGCTGCGACCACGGCGGGCGAGGGCTTCAGCCAGGGCCAGGCCAATGCCGCTGGAGGCGCCAGTGATCAAAGCGTAACGGGTCATGCTGTTCTCCATCGAACGGTACAGTCCGGTGACAATGATGTCCCTGGTGTTATCGCGCTCATTAAAGGTGCGCAGTCTACAGACTGTTGCTGTTGACTGTGTTGACCACCGCATTCATCAGGCTCAGGGCGAAGATGGCGATCATTGCGAAAATGCCCAACCCAATCAAAAAGATAACAATTCGTGCCAGCACTTCGACCGATGGACTGTTCGGTGGCGGTGGGGGGCCGAACCTGTTTGGTCCTGGAGTGCCAGGCATCAACAGCATCATGAGGGTCAGGACCAGGTTGGCCACAGGCACCACATGCAGCAACAGCATCCAGGCAGACCAATTGAGATCGTGCAAACGCTGTGCGCTTATCCTCAGGCTGATGAGGAAATAAGCAATTGTCAGCGTTGTACACACGGTGATCCCCAAGGTAGGCGACAGCTTGGTTGCGAGCAGAGCCAGTAGCGAAGCCGCCATGGTGATCAGGGTAATCACCATATTCCATGCCAGCAGGCGTAAACGCCCAATTCGACCGCTGAAGCCAAAAGGGTCCAGGGTGGCGTAATGCGCTTGAGGTGTCTTGTCCAGGCTCAGTTCGGGCATGAAGGCGTCCTTGTCCGGTTCGTATAAACAAGCCCGCCGGAGATGGCGGGCTCTGGTATGTCAGGGGTGTGGCCATTGCCGGGATAACTGGCGGGTGAGGTTGAGCGCTTTGCGGTACTCCTCATCCAGACGTGCGATCAATTGATCGGTTGTCGGCAGATCATGGATACCGCCCACGCCTTGACCGGCAGACCATACTGTTTTCCAGGCCTTGGCTTCCTCCGTCAGTGGTTTGAGCTTGTTGCTGGCGCTCATTCCAGTCTTGTCTTGTAGTGCTGCAAGATCGAAGCCGGCGTTCTCAAGGCTCTGGCGCATAAAGCTGGCTGGCACCCCGGATACGGCAGGGGTATGAATAATATCCGCCGCTTGGGATGCCAGCAGCATATCTTTGTAAGCGTCAGGAGCATGGCTTTCGTGGGTGCCGATAAAGCGTGTACCAAGGTAGGCAAGGTCTGCCCCCAGCACCTGCGCCGCCAGGATCTCGTGCCCATGATTCATGCAGCCAGCCAGCAATACGGTCTTGTCGAAGAACTGACGAATTTCGGCGACCAGCGCAAACGGACTCCAGGTTCCGGCATGTCCTCCGGCGCCTGCGGCCACGGCAATCAGCCCGTCTACTCCGGCCTGAGCGGCTTTTTCGGCATGACGTCGGGTGGTGACATCGTGGAATACCAGGCCGCCATAGCTATGCACGGCATCCACGACTTCCTTCACTGCGCCGAGGCTGGTAATGACGATGGGGACTTTATGTTCAACGCAAATGGCCAGGTCTGCCTGCAGGCGCGGGTTACTGTCATGCACAATCAGGTTTACGGCGTAAGGCGCAGGGTTATCCATTGTCGCGAGTCCGGCTTCTATTTCCTCAAGCCATGCCTTGAACCCGCTGCTTTCGCGCTGGTTGAGTGCAGGAAAACTGCCTGCAACACCATTGCGACAGCACGCCAGGACCAGTTGAGGATTGGAAATCAGAAACATCGGGGCTGCTACCAGCGGCAGGCGCAAGCGCTGTTCAAGCAGGTCGGGCAGTGACATTGGATAACCTCTGTTAATCAATGAAATGTGCTTAAAACGGTTTGACCACCGCCAGAATGACAATTGCCAGCAAGAACACCACGGGCACTTCGTTGAACCAGCGGTAGAACACGTGAGAGCGCTTGTTTTCACCGCGGGCAAAGCGTTTTACCTGCGCCCCACACATGTGGTGGTAACCGATCAGCAGAATGACCAGAGTCAACTTGACGTGCATCCAGCCCTGGCTGAAGTAACCGCTCGGGTTGAGGCTGATCAGCCAGCCGCCAAAGATGAGGGTTGCGATCATTGCCGGGCCCATGATGCCGCGATACAGCTTGCGCTCCATGAGGCTGAATCGTTCTTTGCTGACGGAGTCTTCGCTTTGTGCGTGGTAAACAAATAAGCGAGGCAAGTAAAACAGGCCGGCAAACCAGCAGACGATGCTGATGATGTGGAAAGCTTTGAGCCATAGATAAAGCATTTTTAGTTATTCCCAGGTTCACGGTAGATCAAATAGTAGTAGTAGACCGTCTGAGAGTCACCTTGACGGTTGTCGCAGAGGCGCGGTGTCCCTATCATCGAGGGCTTTCCAGTGGTTCGTTGAAGGGGCAGGTTATGGTCAAGGTCGGTATTGTCGGCGGCACGGGTTACACAGGTGTCGAACTGCTGCGTTTGCTGGCACAGCATCCGCAGGCTGAGGTGGTTGTCATTACCTCCCGATCCGAGGCGGGCCTGCCAGTTGCCGATATGTATCCCAACCTGCGTGGTCATTACGACGGTTTGGCGTTCAGCGTGCCCGATACCCAGGCGCTTGCCGCGTGCGATGTGGTGTTTTTCGCGACGCCGCACGGTGTAGCGCATGCATTGGCCGGCGAATTGCTGGATGCCGGTACCAAGGTGATCGACCTTTCGGCTGACTTCCGCTTGCAGGACGCAGATGAATGGGCCAAATGGTACGGCCAGCCCCATGGTGCGCCAGAGCTTCTGCAAGAGGCGGTATACGGCCTGCCTGAAGTGAATCGCGAGCTCATCAAACAAGCACGGCTGATTGCGGTCCCGGGTTGCTATCCAACAGCGACTCAACTGGGATTCCTGCCCTTGCTGGAGGCTGGGCTGGCGGATACCTCATTGCTGATTGCCGACTGCAAGTCTGGCGTGAGCGGCGCGGGTCGTGGGGCGAGCGTAGGTTCGCTTTACGCCGAAACGTCCGAAAGCATGAAGGCATACGCCGTGAAGGGGCATCGGCATTTGCCTGAGATTCGCCAGGGCTTGCGTCGTGCAGCCGGCAAGGACGTGGGGCTGACCTTTGTCCCGCATTTGACGCCCATGATCCGGGGTATTCACTCCACGCTGTACGCGACTGTGGTCGACCGTTCTGTAGACCTCCAGGCGCTGTTTGAAAAGCGTTATGCCAATGAGCCCTTTGTCGATGTGATGCCTGCTGGCAGCCACCCGGAAACCCGCAGTGTCCGTGGCGCAAACGTATGCCGTATTGCAGTGCACCGCCCGCAAGACGGCGATCTGGTCGTGGTGTTATCGGTTATAGACAACCTGGTGAAAGGGGCTTCCGGTCAGGCGGTCCAGAACATGAACATCCTGTTTGGCCTGGATGAGCGTCTGGGCCTGTCCCACGCGGGAATGCTGCCTTAAAAAGCGGCATCGTGCCGTGCTCGGCAGGCGAATAGCTTGCCGATGCTACTTATGAATAGTTGACCGCTTTTCTAGGAGAAGCGGATAATGCGCTTCATCACGCATTATGGCGGCATAGCGCCGGGAGATAGTCAGCATGAGCGTCGAATCCTTCACCCCCATGGCTTTGCAATTCACCGAAGGTGCTGCGCACAAGGTGAAGAGCCTGGTCGATGAAGAGGGTAATGATCGTTTGAAGTTGCGCGTATTCGTTACGGGCGGCGGTTGTTCCGGTTTTCAGTATGGATTTACCTTCGATGAAGAAGTGGCTGATGACGACACCCTTGTTGAGCGCGAAGGCGTCAGTCTGGTGGTCGATCCAATGAGCTTTCAATACCTGGCAGGTGCCGAGGTTGATTACCAGGAAGGTCTGGAAGGCTCACGCTTTGTGATCAAGAACCCGAATGCCACCACCACCTGTGGTTGTGGGTCATCGTTCTCGATTTGATTGCACGGTAAAGGGCTTCACACTCAACGCCGCGTCGATTCGCGGCGTTTTGCTGTGTGGCATTCAGGCAGGGTAGATTGCGCCGAGCACTCGAAGGCCACGGGCGCCCGTGACGCTGGGGCGATTGGTGGGAATGGCTTCGAGGCAACAATGCGCCAGCCATGCGAAGGCCATGGCCTCGACCCAGTCGGGATCAACTCCTTTGGCCTGGGTGCTGTCGACCTTTGTCTGCGCAAGCAATTGGGTCAGGCGGGCCATGAGGGCGGCATTGTGGGCGCCGCCGCCGCACACCAGCAGCTCGTCGGTCTGCGGTTGGGCTATTTGCAATGACTGCACGATGGTCTGTGCGGTGAGCTCCAGAAGCGTCGCCTGAACGTTCTCTGCCGGGAAGTCTGGCAGGTTGCGCAAGTGGTGATTCAGCCATTGGAGGTTGAAGACTTCGCGCCCGGTACTTTTGGGGCCTTGGGTCTGGAAAAACGGATCATTGAGCAAGGTGTTGAGCAGCAATGGTTCGACCTGGCCGCTTGCAGCCCATTGACCGTTGCGGTCATACAGATCACCGCGTTGCTGTTGTATCCAGGCATCGAGCAGAACATTGCCGGGGCCGCAGTCAAACCCTGCAACAGGAGCGCCAGGGCTTATCAGGCTCAGGTTGCTGAATCCTCCTACGTTGAGCACCGCCCGATACCCGCAGTCGTCTGTAAACAGCGCCTCATGGAAAGCAGGGACCAATGGTGCGCCTTGTCCGCCAGCCGCTACGTCACGACGGCGGAAATCACCTACGACACAGATATTGGTCAGTTCGGCCAGCAGCGCGGGATTGCCAATTTGAACGGTAAAGCCGCGGGCGGGCTCATGCCGGATGGTCTGGCCGTGGCTGCCAATCGCACGAATAGCCTCGGGGGGCAGTTGCTGCTGTGAAAGGAGGGTATTGATACCTTGCGCGGCCAGCTCAACCCAGTGGTTTTCGGCGATGGCACAGCGTGCTACTTCGTCGGGGCCGGTTGCGCACAAGCCAAGTAGCTCAGTGCGCAAGGATTCGGGCATTGGCGTGTAATGGGTGGCGAGCAGGGTGATGCTTACCCCCATTTCAATCAGCGCAATGTCCATCCCGTCAAGGCTGGTCCCGGACATCACGCCTATATAGAGTGCCATCGCTTAACGCTTGCTCGAGGCCAAGAGGGTAGCTTTTTCCTGGTTCATGCGAGCCATTAGCGGTTGGCTTTGTTGCAGGAAGCGTGAACGCTCTGACTTCGCAATCGGGTCAGACATCGGCAGCTTGCGGCCTAGCGGGTCGACGTGTACGCCATTGACCTGGAACTCGTAGTGCAGGTGCGGGCCGGTCGAAAGGCCGGTTGTACCGATATAACCAATCACCTGGCCTTGCTTCACCGAACCACCGGTTTTGACGCCTTTGGCGAAGCCCTGCATGTGTCCGTACAGTGTGCGATAGGTGTTGCCGTGCTGAATGATCACCGTATTGCCATATCCGCCGCGGCGCCCTGCGAGCAGGACCTTGCCGTCGCCGGTTGCTTTGATGGGGGTGCCGCGCGGTGCGGCGTAATCGACCCCTTTGTGGGCTCGGATCTTGTTCAGGATCGGGTGTTTGCGCCCCGAGGAGAAGCGCGAGCTGATACGGGCGAAGTCGACGGGCGTGCGGATGAAGGCCTTGCGCATGCTGTTGCCATCAGCCGTGTAGTAATTGCTGATGCCCTGTTTGTTGGTGTACCGCACGGCAGTGTAAGTCTTGCCGCGGTTGGTAAAGCGTGCGGACAGGATATTGCCTGTGCCTACGGTTTTGCCGTTGACGACTTTTTGCTCATAGATCACTTCAAACTGGTCGCCAGGGCGTATGTCCTGAGCAAAGTCGATGTCGTATCCAAATACCTTTGCCATGTCCATGGTCAAGCTGTGAGGCAGGCCTGCGCGTTGTCCCGAGGCTGAAAGGGAGCTGTTGATCACGCCGTGAACATAAGCGGATCGCATGGTCGGCAGCTTGGTCACACGACGGAACGTGTAGCCCTTGGCGCTTTTGTTGAGGCTGATGGTTTCGAGGTCGCTGACCTGGCTATGCAGGGTGCTCAGTTGGCCATCGGGGCTCATTTCAAACTCGAGCTTCTGGCCGTGCTTCAACTGGCTGAATTGCTTGGCTTGTTTGTCGCTGGCCAGAATCTCGTGTACCGAGGTTGCCGGCAGGCCTACTTTTTCAAACAGGGTGGACAGGGTGTCGCCCCTGGATACGACCACTTCGCGGTGGCTGGGAGCTTTTGGCTCTTCAGCTTTGGCCGTCTCTGCAGCAGCGTTTTCAGCCGGTTCGATCTGCGCAAATGGAGTTGGAGTGGCTTCATTTGTGGCTTGAACGAGTTCTGCAGCGTCTTGATCTTGTGTGAGTTGTTCTGCAGGAGTTTCCAGTTCCAGATTCAGGGTCGTTCTTTTGGCTTCTACTTCGCTGGAGGGAAATACCAGCAGGGCCAAGCTTAAAAGGGCGGCGATACCACTTGCGGCAAGCAGGTGGGTCTTCGGATAAAGCGGTGGCGCTTTAGGCGGTTGACTGGTCATAGATAATTTTGACTTTGAGATAAGGATGAATTGGAAAAGATGACTGACACGGTGAAGATGAAATAACTGTATAAAATATAACCAAATCGCCCTTGAAGCAAGTCCGTGAACCATTCGCGCGCGGATAGTCAGCCGTATGCCGCCCGGAACTTGTAATTAGCCCCTGATCTTGTATGGTTGGAGCCCTTTGAATTTGAGCCTTACGGGTCTGTTATGAAGTCGGTTGAAGAGCAGCTAGCGCTAATCAAGCGTGGTGCCGAAGAGGTACTGGTCGAGTCTGAATTGGTTGAGAAGCTCAAGCGTGGACAGCCATTGCGTATTAAGGCCGGATTCGACCCCACGGCGCCTGATCTGCACTTGGGGCACACCGTCCTTATCAATAAGCTGCGCCAGTTCCAGGAGCTGGGTCATCAGGTCATCTTCCTTATAGGTGATTTCACTGGGATGATCGGCGATCCGAGCGGCAAGAGCGCTACGCGTCCTCCGCTAACGCGTGAGCAAGTGCTCGACAATGCCGAGACGTATAAGACCCAGGTTTTCAAAATTCTTGATCCGGCAAAGACCGAGGTGGCGTTCAACTCCACCTGGATGGATCAAATGGGACCGGCTGATTTCATTCGCCTGACATCTCAGTACACTGTTGCCCGCATGCTTGAGCGCGATGACTTCGATAAGCGCTACTCCTCGAATCAGCCTATCGCTATCCATGAGTTTCTTTATCCGCTGGTGCAGGGATATGACTCGGTAGCCTTGCGAGCAGATATTGAGTTGGGTGGTACCGATCAGAAGTTCAACTTGCTGATGGGGCGTGAGCTGCAGCGGGGCTATGGTCAGGAAGCTCAGTGCATTGTGACCATGCCATTGCTGGAAGGGTTGGATGGTGTCAAGAAGATGTCCAAGTCGCTGGGCAACTACGTAGGTATTCAAGAAGCGCCAGGCGTGATGTACAGCAAGCTGGTGTCTATCCCTGATGCTTTGATGTGGCGCTATTTCGAGCTGTTGAGCTTCCGCTCGATGGACGAGATCAATGCATTCAAGGCAGATGTCGAGGCGGGAGCCAATCCGCGCGATATCAAGATCAAGCTGGCTGAAGAGATTGTTGCCCGGTTCCATGGTGAGGAGGCTGCTGCCAATGCTCACCGAGGTGCGGGTAACCGCATGAAGGATGGCGAGCTGCCTGACGATCTGCCGGAGGTCGAGATTCTGGCTTCAGAGGATATGCCGATTGCGGCCATCCTTAATAAGGCCGGCCTGGTCAAGAACTCTGCGGTCGCGCGCGATCTGCTGGGTTCCGGTGGCGTACGTATAGATGGTGAGGTGGTTGATCGCACCTATATATATAAGCTGGGTTCGACTCATGTTTGTCAGGCGGGCAAGAAGGCTTTTGCGCGTGTAACGCTGAAATCGGAATAAAGCTGAAATAAGTGCTGGACGGCGCATTTTATTAGCCTATAATGCGCCCACTTCCGGCGCAGTTGAAACGGAAAACTCCTTGAGTTTCAATGAGTTGGATTGGTTTTCGACGGTGTCAGCTTCAAGTCATCGAAGCAGGAAATGAGGTGTTGACAGCAGCGTGTAACGCTGTAGAATTCGCCTCCCGCTAACGAGCAATCGATAGCGCAAGTGGTTGAAGTTACAGGGGAAACTTTGAAAACTTCTTAAAATAACCGCTTGACAGCAACAGAGGCTGCTGTAGAATGCGCGCCTCGGTTGAGCGAAAGCTTAACCAACCGCTCTTTAACAACTGAATCAAGCAATTCGTGTGGGTGCTTGTGGAGTCAGACTGATAGTCAAAAAGATTATCAGCATCACAAGTTACTCCGCGAGAAATCAAAGATGTAACCAACGATTGCTGAGCCAAGTTTAGGGTTTTCTCAAAACCCAAAGATGTTTGAACTGAAGAGTTTGATCATGGCTCAGATTGAACGCTGGCGGCAGGCCTAACACATGCAAGTCGAGCGGTAGAGAGGTGCTTGCATCTCTTGAGAGCGGCGGACGGGTGAGTAATACCTAGGAATCTGCCTGGTAGTGGGGGATAACGTTCGGAAACGGACGCTAATACCGCATACGTCCTACGGGAGAAAGCAGGGGACCTTCGGGCCTTGCGCTATCAGATGAGCCTAGGTCGGATTAGCTAGTTGGTGAGGTAATGGCTCACCAAGGCTACGATCCGTAACTGGTCTGAGAGGATGATCAGTCACACTGGAACTGAGACACGGTCCAGACTCCTACGGGAGGCAGCAGTGGGGAATATTGGACAATGGGCGAAAGCCTGATCCAGCCATGCCGCGTGTGTGAAGAAGGTCTTCGGATTGTAAAGCACTTTAAGTTGGGAGGAAGGGCATTAACCTAATACGTTAGTGTTTTGACGTTACCGACAGAATAAGCACCGGCTAACTCTGTGCCAGCAGCCGCGGTAATA
>NZ_LS483370.1:4747500-4843871 GCF_900475285.1 Pseudomonas taetrolens
ATACTCTAGCTTGCCAGTTTTGGATGCAGTTCCCAGGTTGAGCCCGGGGATTTCACATCCAACTTAACAAACCACCTACGCGCGCTTTACGCCCAGTAATTCCGATTAACGCTTGCACCCTCTGTATTACCGCGGCTGCTGGCACAGAGTTAGCCGGTGCTTATTCTGTCGGTAACGTCAAAACACTAACGTATTAGGTTAATGCCCTTCCTCCCAACTTAAAGTGCTTTACAATCCGAAGACCTTCTTCACACACGCGGCATGGCTGGATCAGGCTTTCGCCCATTGTCCAATATTCCCCACTGCTGCCTCCCGTAGGAGTCTGGACCGTGTCTCAGTTCCAGTGTGACTGATCATCCTCTCAGACCAGTTACGGATCGTAGCCTTGGTGAGCCATTACCTCACCAACTAGCTAATCCGACCTAGGCTCATCTGATAGCGCAAGGCCCGAAGGTCCCCTGCTTTCTCCCGTAGGACGTATGCGGTATTAGCGTCCGTTTCCGAACGTTATCCCCCACTACCAGGCAGATTCCTAGGTATTACTCACCCGTCCGCCGCTCTCAAGAGGTGCAAGCACCTCTCTACCGCTCGACTTGCATGTGTTAGGCCTGCCGCCAGCGTTCAATCTGAGCCATGATCAAACTCTTCAGTTCAAACATCTTTGGGTTTTGAGAAAACCCTAAACTTGGCTCAGCAATCGTTGGTTACATCTTTGATTTCTCGCGGAGTAACTTGTGATGCTGATAATCTTTTTGACTATCAGTCTGACTCCACAAGCACCCACACGAATTGCTTGATTCAGTTGTTAAAGAGCGGTTGGTTAAGCTTTCGCTCAACCGAGGCGCGCATTCTACAGCAGCCTCTGTTGCTGTCAAGCGGTTATTTTAAGAAGTTTTCAAAGTTTCCCCTGTAACTTCAACCACTTGCGCTATCGATTGCTCGTTAGCGGGAGGCGAATTCTACAGCGTTACACGCTGCTGTCAACACCTTATTTCCTGCAACTTTCAATCGATTCGCTAACCAGGTAAACGACCCGGCTAACTGGACAAGCTTTAAACAAAGCTTGTACTTATACAAAAACAAAATCCCTGTCTGCGCGAGCAGACAGGGATTTTGGAATTTAATCTTGACGATGACCTACTCTCACATGGGGAAACCCCACACTACCATCGGCGATGCATCGTTTCACTACTGAGTTCGGGATGGGATCAGGTGGTTCCAATGCTCTATGGTCGTCAAGAAATTCGGTAGCCAGGTCGTTTACCTTTCGGTTCACGCTCCAGCGAATGGGTATGTAATAGAGTCGGTGCTTTGTGAATTGCAAACTTTCGGTTTGTATCGTCTTCACACACCGCAATCTGGTGCTCTTTCGAGTCAGCAAATTGCTTGGGTGTTATATGGTCAAGCCTCACGGGCAATTAGTATTGGTTAGCTCAACGCCTCACAGCGCTTACACACCCAACCTATCAACGTCGTAGTCTTCGACGGCCCTTTAGGGAACTCAAGGTTCCAGTGAGATCTCATCTTGAGGCAAGTTTCCCGCTTAGATGCTTTCAGCGGTTATCTTTCCCGAACATAGCTACCCGGCAATGCCACTGGCGTGACAACCGGAACACCAGAGGTTCGTCCACTCCGGTCCTCTCGTACTAGGAGCAGCCCCTCTCAAATCTCAAACGTCCACGGCAGATAGGGACCGAACTGTCTCACGACGTTCTAAACCCAGCTCGCGTACCACTTTAAATGGCGAACAGCCATACCCTTGGGACCGGCTTCAGCCCCAGGATGTGATGAGCCGACATCGAGGTGCCAAACACCGCCGTCGATATGAACTCTTGGGCGGTATCAGCCTGTTATCCCCGGAGTACCTTTTATCCGTTGAGCGATGGCCCTTCCATACAGAACCACCGGATCACTAAGACCTACTTTCGTACCTGCTCGACGTGTCTGTCTCGCAGTCAAGCGCGCTTTTGCCTTTATACTCTACGACCGATTTCCGACCGGTCTGAGCGCACCTTCGTACTCCTCCGTTACTCTTTAGGAGGAGACCGCCCCAGTCAAACTACCCACCATACACTGTCCTCGATCCGGATAACGGACCTGAGTTAGAACCTCAAAGTTGCCAGGGTGGTATTTCAAGGTTGGCTCCACGCAGACTGGCGTCCACGCTTCAAAGCCTCCCACCTATCCTACACAAGCAAATTCAAAGTCCAGTGCAAAGCTATAGTAAAGGTTCACGGGGTCTTTCCGTCTAGCCGCGGATACACTGCATCTTCACAGCGATTTCAATTTCACTGAGTCTCGGGTGGAGACAGCGCCGCCATCGTTACGCCATTCGTGCAGGTCGGAACTTACCCGACAAGGAATTTCGCTACCTTAGGACCGTTATAGTTACGGCCGCCGTTTACCGGGGCTTCGATCAAGAGCTTCGCGTTAGCTAACCCCATCAATTAACCTTCCGGCACCGGGCAGGCGTCACACCCTATACGTCCACTTTCGTGTTTGCAGAGTGCTGTGTTTTTAATAAACAGTCGCAGCGGCCTGGTATCTTCGACCGGCGTGGGCTTACGCAGTAAATGCTTCACCCTCACCGGCGCACCTTCTCCCGAAGTTACGGTGCCATTTTGCCTAGTTCCTTCACCCGAGTTCTCTCAAGCGCCTTGGTATTCTCTACCCAACCACCTGTGTCGGTTTGGGGTACGGTTCCTGGTTACCTGAAGCTTAGAAGCTTTTCTTGGAAGCATGGCATCAACCACTTCGTGTTCTAAAAGAACACTCGTCATCAGCTCTCGGCCTTGGAATCCCGGATTTACCTAAGATTCCAGCCTACCACCTTAAACTTGGACAACCAACGCCAAGCTGGCCTAGCCTTCTCCGTCCCTCCATCGCAATAACCAGAAGTACAGGAATATTAACCTGTTTTCCATCGACTACGCTTTTCAGCCTCGCCTTAGGGACCGACTAACCCTGCGTCGATTAACGTTGCGCAGGAAACCTTGGTCTTTCGGCGTGGGTGTTTTTCACACCCATTATCGTTACTCATGTCAGCATTCGCACTTCTGATACCTCCAGCAAGCTTCTCAACTCACCTTCACAGGCTTACAGAACGCTCCTCTACCGCATCACCTAAGTGATACCCGTAGCTTCGGTGTATGGTTTGAGCCCCGTTAAATCTTCCGCGCAGGCCGACTCGACTAGTGAGCTATTACGCTTTCTTTAAAGGGTGGCTGCTTCTAAGCCAACCTCCTAGCTGTCTAAGCCTTCCCACATCGTTTCCCACTTAACCATAACTTTGGGACCTTAGCTGACGGTCTGGGTTGTTTCCCTTTTCACGACGGACGTTAGCACCCGCCGTGTGTCTCCCATGCTCGGCACTTGTAGGTATTCGGAGTTTGCATCGGTTTGGTAAGTCGGGATGACCCCCTAGCCGAAACAGTGCTCTACCCCCTACAGTGATACATGAGGCGCTACCTAAATAGCTTTCGAGGAGAACCAGCTATCTCCGAGCTTGATTAGCCTTTCACTCCGATCCACAGGTCATCCGCTAACTTTTCAACGGTAGTCGGTTCGGTCCTCCAGTTAGTGTTACCCAACCTTCAACCTGCCCATGGATAGATCGCCCGGTTTCGGGTCTATTCCCAGCGACTAGACGCCCTATTAAGACTCGCTTTCGCTACGCCTCCCCTATTCGGTTAAGCTCGCCACTGAAAATAAGTCGCTGACCCATTATACAAAAGGTACGCAGTCACCCAACAAAGTGGGCTCCCACTGCTTGTACGCATACGGTTTCAGGATCTATTTCACTCCCCTCTCCGGGGTTCTTTTCGCCTTTCCCTCACGGTACTAGTTCACTATCGGTCAGTCAGTAGTATTTAGCCTTGGAGGATGGTCCCCCCATATTCAGACAAAGTTTCTCGTGCTCCGTCCTACTCGATTTCACTGCAAAGATGTTTTCGCGTACAGGGCTATCACCCACTATGGCCGCACTTTCCAGAGCGTTCCGCTAACATCAATACAGCTTAAGGGCTGGTCCCCGTTCGCTCGCCACTACTAAGGGAATCTCGGTTGATTTCTTTTCCTCAGGGTACTTAGATGTTTCAGTTCCCCTGGTTCGCTTCTTAAGCCTATGTATTCAGCTTAAGATACCTAACTTATGTTAGGTGGGTTCCCCCATTCAGACATCTCCGGATCAAAGTCTGTTTGCCGACTCCCCGAAGCTTTTCGCAGGCTACCACGTCTTTCATCGCCTCTGACTGCCAAGGCATCCACCGTATGCGCTTCTTCACTTGACCATATAACCCCAAGCAATCTGGTTATACTATGAAGACGACATTCGCCGAAAATTCGCAATTTAACTCACAAATTTTACCTTAGCCTGAATAAACACCAGTGAAAGTGTTATCCAGTCTATCTTTCTATCACATACCCAAATTTTTAAAGAACGATCTAATCAAAAGATCAGAAATCAACATTCACCACCATCTGATGGAATGTTCATTTCTAAGCTTTACGATAGAGAAGCCACGATTTAACGTCGCTTCTACCGTCTTCTTCAATGAATCAAGCAATTCGTGTGGGAACTTATGGAGCAGCTGATGTCGTCGATTAAGGAGGTGATCCAGCCGCAGGTTCCCCTACGGCTACCTTGTTACGACTTCACCCCAGTCATGAATCACACCGTGGTAACCGTCCTCCCGAAGGTTAGACTAGCTACTTCTGGTGCAACCCACTCCCATGGTGTGACGGGCGGTGTGTACAAGGCCCGGGAACGTATTCACCGTGACATTCTGATTCACGATTACTAGCGATTCCGACTTCACGCAGTCGAGTTGCAGACTGCGATCCGGACTACGATCGGTTTTATGGGATTAGCTCCACCTCGCGGCTTGGCAACCCTTTGTACCGACCATTGTAGCACGTGTGTAGCCCAGGCCGTAAGGGCCATGATGACTTGACGTCATCCCCACCTTCCTCCGGTTTGTCACCGGCAGTCTCCTTAGAGTGCCCACCATTACGTGCTGGTAACTAAGGACAAGGGTTGCGCTCGTTACGGGACTTAACCCAACATCTCACGACACGAGCTGACGACAGCCATGCAGCACCTGTCTCAATGTTCCCGAAGGCACCAATCCATCTCTGGAAAGTTCATTGGATGTCAAGGCCTGGTAAGGTTCTTCGCGTTGCTTCGAATTAAACCACATGCTCCACCGCTTGTGCGGGCCCCCGTCAATTCATTTGAGTTTTAACCTTGCGGCCGTACTCCCCAGGCGGTCAACTTAATGCGTTAGCTGCGCCACTAAGAGTTCAAGACTCCCAACGGCTAGTTGACATCGTTTACGGCGTGGACTACCAGGGTATCTAATCCTGTTTGCTCCCCACGCTTTCGCACCTCAGTGTCAGTATCAGTCCAGGTGGTCGCCTTCGCCACTGGTGTTCCTTCCTATATCTACGCATTTCACCGCTACACAGGAAATTCCACCACCCTCTACCATACTCTAGCTTGCCAGTTTTGGATGCAGTTCCCAGGTTGAGCCCGGGGATTTCACATCCAACTTAACAAACCACCTACGCGCGCTTTACGCCCAGTAATTCCGATTAACGCTTGCACCCTCTGTATTACCG
The DNA here is from genome assembly GCF_900475285.1 of Pseudomonas taetrolens. NCBI lineage: Bacteria > Pseudomonadati > Pseudomonadota > Gammaproteobacteria > Pseudomonadales > Pseudomonadaceae > Pseudomonas > Pseudomonas taetrolens. Next base: position 4,753,120 of record NZ_LS483370.1, read on the forward strand.
CGGCTGCTGGCACAGAGTTAGCCGGTGCTTATTCTGTCGGTAACGTCAAAACACTAACGTATTAGGTTAATGCCCTTCCTCCCAACTTAAAGTGCTTTACAATCCGAAGACCTTCTTCACACACGCGGCATGGCTGGATCAGGCTTTCGCCCATTGTCCAATATTCCCCACTGCTGCCTCCCGTAGGAGTCTGGACCGTGTCTCAGTTCCAGTGTGACTGATCATCCTCTCAGACCAGTTACGGATCGTAGCCTTGGTGAGCCATTACCTCACCAACTAGCTAATCCGACCTAGGCTCATCTGATAGCGCAAGGCCCGAAGGTCCCCTGCTTTCTCCCGTAGGACGTATGCGGTATTAGCGTCCGTTTCCGAACGTTATCCCCCACTACCAGGCAGATTCCTAGGTATTACTCACCCGTCCGCCGCTCTCAAGAGATGCAAGCACCTCTCTACCGCTCGACTTGCATGTGTTAGGCCTGCCGCCAGCGTTCAATCTGAGCCATGATCAAACTCTTCAGTTCAAACATCTTTGGGTTTTGAGAAAACCCTAAACTTGGCTCAGCAATCGTTGGTTACATCTTTGATTTCTCGCGGAGTAACTTGTGATGCTGATAATCTTTTTGACTATCAGTCTGACTCCACAAGCACCCACACGAATTGCTTGATTCAGTTGTTAAAGAGCGGTTGGTTAAGCTTTCGCTCAACCGAGGCGCGCATTCTACAGCAGCCTCTGTTGCTGTCAAGCGGTTATTTTAAGAAGTTTTCAAAGTTTCCTCTGTAACTTCAACCACTTGCGCTATCGATTGCTCGTTAGCGGGAGGCGAATTCTACAGCGTTACACGCTGCTGTCAACACCTCATTTCCTGCTTCGATGACTTGAAGCTGACACCGTCGAAAACCAATCCAACTCATTGAAGCTCAAGGAGTTTTCCGTTTCGACTGCGCCGGAAGTGGGGCGAATTATAGGCGGTTAAGATTCCGAGTCAAGCCCTAATTGAGTGACTCTATCAATTAATCCAAAACCACCTATCTAATAGAAGGGGGCTAACGCCCCCTCTATTAGATAGCTACAGAACTCCCGACTGCCGCAAAGCCTCAATAGCGCCAGACCGCAGCCCCAGTACCCGCTCCAGCACCTCCTGAGTGTGCTCCCCCAGTAATGGCGGCGCATTACGGTATTCCACCGGCGTACTCGACAACCGAATCGGACTTGCCACCTGCGGCACCATTCCCGCCAGCGCATGCGGCATCTCTATGGCCAGGCCCCGCGCCTGCACCTGAGGATCGGCAAACACCTGCGCCAAATCATTGATCGGCCCGCATGGCACACCGACCGCCTCCAATTGCGCCACCCACTCAGCGGTCGTTTTAAAGACAGTCGCCTGCCGTATCAACGGCACCAGCACCGCACGGTTGGCCACCCGCTGCTTGTTACTCACAAACCGCGGGTCATCCCCCCACTCAGGCCGGCCTGCCACCTCTGCGAACTTACGGAATTGACTGTCATTACCCACAGTAAGGATGAAGTCGCCATCCGCCGTTGGGAAATCCTGGTACGGAACGATGTTCGGGTGGGCATTACCCAAACGCTGCGAAGGCACGCCTGTTGTCAGGTAGTTCATTGCTTGATTGGCCAGACATGCCACCTGCACATCCAGCAATGCCATATCAATGTGCTGCCCACCGCCATCATTCTGACGGTGAGCAAGGGCCGCCAGAATTGCTACGGTCGAGTAAAGTCCGGTCAGGATATCCGTCAGAGCAACCCCCACCTTAACCGGGCCCGCCCCCTCCTCTCCTTCCGGCCGACCGGTCAAGCTCATCAGACCGCCCAATCCCTGAATCATGAAGTCATAGCCCGCCCTCTTGGCATAAGGGCCCGTCTGACCAAATCCAGTGATCGAGCAGTAGATCAACTCAGGGTTCAGATCCTTGAGCGACGCGTAGTCCAATCCGTAAGCCTTCAACCCCCCGACCTTGAAGTTCTCGATGAGGATGTCGGACTTCGCCGCCAGCTCACGCACCAGTCGCTGCCCTTCAGGCTTGGTGAAGTCAATGGTCACCGATTGCTTGTTGCGATTGGCCGACAAGTAATAGGCCGCCTCACCGGTACTCTCGCCACGGGCATTTGCAAGAAAAGGCGGCCCCCAGGCTCGAGTGTCATCCCCATTACCTGGACGCTCTACCTTGATGACTTCAGCCCCGAGGTCCGCCAGGATCTGCCCAGCCCATGGGCCGGCCAATACCCGCGACAAATCCAACACCCGCAAATGCGATAAAGCACCCATGAGGCGAACTCCTGTTAATAGAACGCCTGAAGACCGGTTTGTGCACGCCCAAGAATCAAGGCATGCACGTCATGCGTTCCTTCATAGGTATTCACCACTTCAAGGTTGACCAAGTGCCGCGCCACCCCGAACTCATCCGAAATGCCATTACCGCCCAGCATGTCGCGAGCCATACGCGCGATATCCAGAGATTTACCGCACGAGTTGCGCTTCATGATCGAGGTAATCTCAACAGCTGCAGTTCCTTCATCCTTCATTCGACCCAACCGCAGGCAACCTTGCAGCGCCAGCGTAATTTCGGTCTGCATGTCAGCCAGTTTCTTCTGAATCAGCTGCGTCGCAGCCAAAGGCCGACCGAACTGATGACGGTCCAGCGTATATTGGCGAGCGGTATGCCAGCAGAACTCAGCAGCCCCCAGCGCCCCCCAAGAGATGCCATAGCGCGCGGAGTTGAGACAGGTGAAAGGGCCTTTCAAGCCGCGCACATCAGGAAATATGTTTTCCTGCGGCACGAAGACGTTATCCATGACGATTTCGCCAGTAATCGATGCACGCAAACCGACCTTGCCGTGAATCGCCGGAGTGCTCAGGCCTTTCCAGCCCTTTTCAAGCACAAACCCACGAATGTCACCCTCGTCATCCTTCGCCCATACCACAAAGACATCAGCGATAGGACTATTGGTGATCCACATCTTGCTGCCCGTCAGGCTGTAACCGCCATCGACAGACCGAGCACGAGTGATCATCGCACCCGGGTCAGAGCCATGATTGGGCTCAGTCAGGCCAAAGCAACCAATCCATTCGCCGGAGGCCAGCTTGGGCAGATACTTCTGTTTTTGCGCCTCAGTCCCGAACTCATTGATCGGCACCATCACCAAGGACGACTGCACGCTCATCATTGAGCGATAACCAGAGTCCACCCGCTCCACTTCACGGGCAATAAGTCCATAACTGACGTAGTTAAGGCCGCTACCACCGTATTGCTCAGGAATCATTGCACCCAGCAATCCGGTCTCACCCATTTCGCGAAAAATCGCAGGGTCGGTCTTCTCATTACGGAAAGCTTCAAGCACACGTGGCGCCAGCTTATCCTGGGCAAACTGCTCAGCACTGTCGCGCACCATGCGCTCTTCTTCAGTCAGTTGCTGATCCAGCAGCAATGGATCAATCCAGTTGAAGCTTGCTTTACCCGCCATGAGTGAACCCTCGAGAAATAGAACAAATGTCGTAAGCCGATCCTAGGTCGCCTTCTATATAAGGACAAACGAGGATTCAGCACGCTCTTGTGATAATTTCTCACTCCGTAGCACCCAAAAAAGCCATCTTTGATGATCTTTAGTGAGGAAGCTGTACATGCGCCGCAAAATACCCAGCACAACAGCCTTGATCAGCTTTGAAGCTGCCGCACGCCATGAAAGCTTTACCAAAGCGGCAGAGGAGCTTTCCCTCACGCAAGGCGCTATTTGCCGACAAATTGCTAGCCTGGAAGATTTCCTGAGCGTAGAGCTCTTCAGACGCTCCAAGCGCGGCGTGAAACTGACTGAAGCAGGCCTTTCTTACAGCCGTCGAATTGCGACCCAACTCGATGCAGTGGAACGGGACACGCTGTCCGTCATGGGCCAACAGGGTGCCAATGTCATTGAGCTGGCCGTCGTACCCACCTTCGGCACGCAATGGCTGCTTCCAAGACTCAAGGACTTCCAGCAACAACATCCGGACGTCACCGTTAACCTGACAAACCGTACGCGTCCATTCCTGTTTGCTGACACCGATTTTGATGCCGCCATCTACTTCGGCGATGCCGACTGGTCTGGTACAGCGTCGTACCGCCTAATGGGAGAAAACCCGGTCCCGGTATGCAGCCCCTCGCTACTGGGCACAAACCAGAACCTCAGCCCTCAAGCTCTCTCCGAGCTGCCACTGCTGCAGCAAACCACCCGCCCCTACGCGTGGCGCCAATGGTTTAACGCACAAGGCTTGAACGTACCACGAGACCTGACAGGTCCTCGTTACGAACTGTTCTCGATGCTTGCGCAAGCCGCCATGCACGAAATGGGCGTGGCGCTCATTCCGCCTTTTCTGATCCAGCGAGAACTGTCCGAGAAACGACTGGTGGTCGCCAACCCCTGCACTTTGCCGAGTGCCAAGGCTTACTACCTGATGATTCCAGAGCGCAAAATTGAGTCCGCTTCACTCAAAGCCTTTCGCGACTGGCTGATCGATCAGGCCCAGTGCTACAGCCTGAGTTGAAGTCCCGCATCGTCCGGAAGGATTATGTAGTCACTACAAAACGCACTACATATATACGTAAATGTCGCTTTTAAGCAGTCCTTACTTATGTCTAACTAGACAAACCTTAAACCCAGTAACCACGCGGCCTGCAGGGTATTTCTGAAAGTTATGCAGCGATAACCAAAAGAAATGTGAGAAAACTTTAAAAACCACAACAAAACGCTACAGGCCACGCCAATAAAGGCCTGCAGCCTGTCGTTGCGACATTCGGTCACTGCATGACTTGTAGTTAAAATTCCGTCACCCTCCATAAGTTCTTGAAGGCCTAAAAAATCGCCTGCATTATGCGGCGCCCCACCCAGATTTTGGTGGGATCGTGCTGATCGGCCGCCCCAGTCGCACCATCCGTAGTGCGCTGGCTTTCTTATAAAAGATCACGCAGGAGATATGACGTGCACATTGGTGTTCCTCTCGAAACCCATACGGGTGAAACCCGGGTCGCTGCTACCCCGGAAACCATCAAGAAGCTGATCGGCCAAGGCCATAAAGTGACTGTTCAAACCGGCGCAGGTATTAATGCCAGCGTCACTGACAGTGCTTATGAAGCAGCAGGTGCGAACATTGGGAGCGTCAGCGATGCCTTCGGCGCCGAACTGATTCTCAAGGTTGTAGCCCCCAATGACAGCGAGCTGGCTTTGATCAGCAGCGATACAGTGCTGGTTGGCATGCTTAACCCGTTCAGCAATGAAACCATTGCCAAGCTGGCCGAACGCGGGATCACGGCGTTCTCTCTCGAAGCGGCCCCGCGCACCTCTCGCGCACAAAGCCTTGATGTGCTGTCATCTCAAGCCAACATTGCCGGCTATAAAGCCGTCCTGCTCGCCGCCCATCACTATCCACGCTTTATGCCGATGCTGATGACTGCTGCCGGCACGGTAAAAGCCGCTCGCGTGCTGATCCTGGGTGCAGGTGTTGCCGGATTGCAGGCCATCGCCACGGCCAAACGCCTGGGTGCAGTCATCGAGGCTTCCGATGTGCGCCCTGCCGTTAAAGAGCAGATCGAATCCCTGGGCGCCAAATTTGTCGACGTGCCGTATGAAACCGACGAAGAGCGCGAATGTGCGGTTGGCGTTGGCGGTTATGCGCGTCCAATGCCCGCCAGCTGGATGCAGCGCCAGGCGCTAGCCGTTCACGAGCGTGCCAAGCAGGCTGATATCGTCATTACCACAGCACTGATCCCGGGCCGTAAAGCCCCTGTGCTTCTGAGCGCCGAAACCGTGGCACAGATGAAGCCCGGCTCGGTGGTTATCGATCTGGCCGCAGCCCAAGGCGGCAACTGCCCCTTGACCGTGGCCGATCAGGTCGTGATTGAGCACGGCGTAACCATCGTTGGGCACACCAACCTGGCCGCCCTGGTTGCCGCAGATGCTTCGGCGCTTTACGCCCGCAACCTGCTGGACTTCCTCAAACTGGTCTTCACCCCTGAAGGTCAATTCCAGATCAACCTTGAAGACGATATCGTCGCCGCGTGCCTGATGTGCCGCGACGGTCAAGTCGTGCGCAAAAACGGCTGAGGATAAAAACAATGGAAGAGCTGATCTCCCCCGGCATCTACAACCTGATCATCTTTGTACTGGCTATATATGTCGGTTATCACGTGGTCTGGAACGTTACACCTGCCTTGCACACCCCCTTGATGGCCGTAACCAACGCCATTTCCGCGATTGTGATTGTGGGCGCCATGCTCGCTGCAGCCCTGACAGTCACCCCGCTGGGTAAAACCATGGGTACCCTCGCGGTCGCGCTGGCCGCCGTAAACGTATTTGGTGGATTTTTGGTCACCCGGCGCATGCTGGAAATGTTCAAGAAGAAAGCACCGAAAGCCAAAGAAGAGGTGCGTAAGTCATGAGCATGAACCTGGTCACCGTTCTGTATCTGGTTGCATCGATCTGCTTCATTCAAGCCCTTAAAGGCCTGTCGCACCCCACTACATCACGCCGTGGCAACCTGTTCGGCATGCTCGGCATGGGCCTGGCGATCATTACCACCGTCGGCTTGATCTACAAGCTGGGCGCAGAGATCGCTACGGCTGGCATCGGCTATGTGATTGTCGGCCTGCTGGTCGGCGGCACCGCTGGCTCTATCATGGCCAAGCGCGTCGAAATGACAAAAATGCCTGAACTGGTCGCCTTCATGCACAGCATGATCGGCCTTGCGGCGGTATTTATTGCCATCGCTGCCGTGGTTGAACCGCAATCGCTGGGCATCGTCAAACATCTGGGCGAGGCCATCCCTGCCGGTAACCGTCTGGAGTTGTTCCTGGGTGCAGCCATTGGCGCCATCACGTTCTCCGGCTCGGTGATTGCGTTTGGCAAGCTCTCAGGCAAATACAAGTTCCGCCTGTTCCAGGGTGCACCCGTACAGTTCAGCGGCCAACACAAGCTGAACCTGGTACTGGGCCTGACCACGCTGGGCCTGGGCATCACCTTTATGCTGACTGGCAACCTCAATGCCTTTGCACTGATGCTGGCTTTGGCGTTCGTATTGGGGGTACTGATCATCATCCCGATTGGCGGCGCCGACATGCCGGTCGTGGTTTCGATGCTGAACAGCTACTCGGGCTGGGCAGCGGCTGGCATTGGCTTTTCGCTGAACAACTCGATGCTGATTATTGCCGGCTCGCTGGTAGGTTCTTCGGGTGCGATTCTTTCGTACATCATGTGCAAGGCAATGAACCGCTCGTTCTTCAACGTGATTCTTGGTGGTTTCGGCGGCGCAGTCGAGTCGGACGGGCCTGCCGGCTCGAAAGAAGCGCGCCCGGTGAAGTCGGGCTCAGCCGATGACGCCACCTTCCTGCTGACCAACGCCGACACCGTGATCATCGTTCCAGGTTACGGCCTGGCCGTGGCACGGGCACAACACGCCCTGAAAGAGCTGACCGAAAAGCTGACTCACCGCGGCGTGACCGTGAAGTACGCGATTCACCCGGTTGCAGGCCGGATGCCAGGTCACATGAACGTCTTGCTGGCCGAGGCCGAAGTGCCTTACGACCAGGTGTTCGAGATGGAAGACATCAACTCCGAGTTTGGCCAGGCCGACGTCGTACTGGTGCTTGGCGCCAACGACGTGGTCAACCCGGCAGCCAAGAACGATCCGAAATCGCCGATTGCCGGCATGCCGATCCTCGAAGCCTATAAGGCCAAAACCGTCATCGTGAATAAACGTTCGATGGCCAGCGGTTATGCCGGCCTGGATAACGAGTTGTTCTATCTGGATAAAACCATGATGGTTTTCGGCGACGCCAAGAAAGTTATTGAAGATATGGTGAAAGCGGTCGAGTAACATCCCCGCCCCCCAGCAACACTCAAACCCCGGCGCTGGATTGGCCGGGGTTTTCTATTTCTAGAGATCCCGACCAATGGCTCTAAATCGCCGTCTGGCATTCGACCATGGTAGCGGGACGTAAGGCTGTGAAAATGAATAGACTGCGCCTCTTGCTTCCGTTGCCCGAGATAACAATCCATGTACCGTGAACGTATTCGCCTGATTTCTCTACACGATAAGGTCATGAGCGCCGAAGAAGCCGCCGCCCTTATCCAGGACGGCATGACCGTCGGCATGAGCGGTTTTACCCGTGCCGGCGAAGCCAAGGCAGTCCCACAAGCATTGGCCGAGCGCGCCAAGTTGTCACCGCTCAAAATCACCCTGATGACCGGCGCCAGCCTGGGCAACGACCTCGACAAGCAATTGACCGAAGCCGGTGTACTCGCTCGTCGCATGCCCTTTCAGGTCGACAGCACCCTGCGCAAGGCAATCAATGCCGGCGAGGTGATGTTTATCGATCAACACTTGTCCGAAACCGTTGAGCAACTGCGTAACAATCAGCTCAAACTGCCGGACATTGCCGTTATCGAAGCCGTTGCCATTACCGAGCAAGGTCATATTGTTCCAACGACCTCCGTAGGTAACTCCGCCAGCTTTGCGATCTTCGCCAAACAGGTCATCGTCGAAATCAACCTGGCGCACAATCCGAACCTGGAAGGTCTGCACGATATTTACATCCCGACCTACCGTCCGACCCGTACACCGATTCCGCTGACCAAGGTCGATGACCGCATTGGCAGCACCGCGATTCCGATCCCCGCCGAAAAAATCGTCGCGATTGTCATCACCAACAAACCGGATTCGCCGTCCACGGTGCTCGAGCCCGACAGCGAAACCCAGGGCATCGCCTTCCACCTGATCAACTTCCTCAAGCAGGAAGTGGACGCTGGGCGTATGACCAACAAGCTCGGCCCACTGCAAGCCGGTATCGGAAACATTGCTAACGCGGTGATGTGTGGTCTGATCGACTCACCGTTCGAAGACCTGACCATGTACTCCGAGGTACTGCAGGACTCAACCTTCGACCTGATCGACGCGGGCAAGATGAGTTTCGCTTCAGGGAGCTCCATCACCTTGTCCAGCCGCCGCAATACGGACGTGTTCGGTAACCTGGAACGCTATAAAGACAAACTGGTACTGCGTCCCCAAGAGATCTCCAACCACCCGGAAGTGGTTCGTCGCCTGGGCATCATCGGTATCAATACCGCACTGGAATTCGACATCTACGGCAACGTCAACTCCACTCATGTCTGCGGCACGCGGATGATGAATGGCATCGGCGGCTCGGGTGACTTCGCACGGAACGCTCACTTGGCGATCTTTGTGACCAAATCCATTGCTAAGGCCGGGGCAGTCTCCAGCGTTGTGCCTATGGTCAGCCACGTCGACCACACAGAGCACGACGTCGACATTCTCGTCACAGAGCAAGGCCTGGCCGACCTGCGCGGCCTGGCCCCGCGTGAGCGCGCACGCGTCATCATCGACAACTGCGTCCACCCGGACTTCCGTGAGGCACTGAACGAGTACTTCGCTGCCGCTTGCGCAATTGGCGGTCATACACCGCATATCCTGCGTGAGGCCCTGAGCTGGCATATCAACCTGGAAGAAACCGGGAAAATGCTGCCGTAACACGCGGACTAGACAGCCGCCGCTGAAATTTCATTTCAGCGGCGGCTTTTTTTCGCCTCAATTTTTCAAAAACTGTACTGCTGTACTGGTCATTTTCAGCCTACTTCCCCTGTCCAACCCACCAATTTGATCAAAAATGCACCATATTGGGGCCGACAGGTACAGTTGTGCTCATTTATGGCCGTACAGCACTAATAAACAGTTAACTGGCCCAGCGCAATACAGGTGAACTGTATCTAGAGACCCTGGACAAAGAGGAGGATCATTGGCATCAGTTAAACCACTAGCCAATGCCGCCACAAGCGGAAGGATGCCGTCATGGAACGTACACTCAGTTCCGAACTGTTCAGCGAAAGCAACACTGTAAAAAACCAGGCAGCCATGCCTTTGCGCGTACTTGCCAACCTTATGCTGTGGCAGCGCCGTATCTCCAGCCGCCATCAATTGGCTCGACTGGATTCGCGTCTTTTGGCTGATGCCGGGATTAGCGAAGCACAGCGTTACGAAGAGCTGAGCAAGCCGTTCTGGCGCTAAAGAGCGCTCGCTGGCCCTGACCATCGGTCCATCGCCAGCACCCTGAATTGAAAAAACAAAACCCGTCACGGTCAGCCGTTGACGGGTTTTGTCGTTTATAAGCCTGTTTTTTGAAGAGAGACAGCTGACAGGTACAGTTGTTAAAATATAAAAATATAGCCAGTACAGTTTCGTAAAGCCCTGATCTAGAGCAGTGCAGCGTAGCAAGCTGCAAAAACAGCCTATGCGCCATACGTGGTCTGCGCCTACTATTCACACCATAACCGTCTATTTTGTAATAGCTCATGCCCTGGAGTAACACCATGTCCACATTTCGCCTACTCACTGCTGCTGCCTTGTTGACGCTTGCTGCGAGCGCTAATGCTTCAAGCTTTATTGTTACCACCGACTCTCTGGTAGGCTCCCTTAAAGCAACGTCTGACCTGACATCCGATGCGACCGGTTCGTTTCGTGACAACAAAATCGTGCGTGCCGCACGTGACGACGCCGCCAGCTTTGTTGCCAGTGAAGGTGCCATTCGTGGCGTGAAACTCGAAAGTGCATTCGAAGCTATCCGCCAACAAGCACCCGCGCTGCAAGCTACCGATACTCAACTGGCCCAGGCCATCCTGACTATCTAACGTACATCGCTCGCCTGCAGGGCAAGCCTGATCACGATGCAACGACGCGGCGTCTCTGCAGAGGCGCTGTGATGCTATCGCGAGCAAGCGCGCTCCTGCAGGCGTCGTGCCTCACCCCGCGCTGGCTCTGCCCCGGGCATTGCGCTAGCCTTGGGCCTCGCTCATCAGCCCACGAGACCCATGCGTTTTTTCTCTTTAGCTCTACTTGCCCTCTGCTGGACACACACAGCAAACGCCTTCGATATGACCACGCAAAATGTAGTGATCAGCGGTTACGTCACCAGTAAAGTGACATCCGCGCCTTTCGATCACAAACTGATACTTGCCGCCCAGGATGACGCCGCAGCCTTCGTTGCCAGCGATGGACAACTACGAGGAGCACAGCTGGAGTCTGCCTTGCGCTACCTGCGCCAGTCCCAGCCAAAAATCAGTGCCAACGATCTTGAACTGGCACAAGCAATTCTCGTCCAATAAATACCCGCGTTATCTGGAGATGTTTCATGCGTAGCCCTTTGATTGTCGCCACCCTTGGCCTGTTTCTGCTCGCCGATGTAGCGCAGGCACAAACTGTCGTGCAGACCAGTAACATCATTGTCCGGGCTTTTGGCCGCACCATCGATTTCACCTCGGACACCACCACCTCCATACGCGATTCAAAAGTGGTACGTGAAGCCCACGATGACGCCGCTACATTTGTCGCCAGCCAAGGCAACATTCGTGGCGTGCAGTTGGAATCGGCTTTCAGCACCCTGCGTGACCGCGTACCTGAAGCCCGCAATGCCAGTGATCAAGACCTCGCCGAAGCCATCCTCGCTCTGTGAGGCGGTTAACTTGCTGGCTCGCCGCCTGTGGCCTGCTGCTGATCGGCAACAGTGCCCAGGCCGCGCTGCACCTGCAACTCAAGACCGAAGGTCTGAGTCCGGCTGAACAACAGGCCAGCCAAGCCCTGCTGGACGAGGCCATGCAGCGTTTGCCACCGCGCTTTATTGAGCAACTGGATCGCCAGATTCTGGTCGGCTGGACGGATGACATGCCAGGCAATGCCTATGGGCAAGCGTCGCTGACTTCAGAACTGGACCTCAATCGCAAATTGCTGGCCGGGCTGGTCGATGGGTCTGCCGCTACCCAGCAGACCCAACGCCCTCACGGCACAGTACGGCGTGAAATGCTTGCCACGGTGTTGCATGAGCTCACCCATCTCTACGACCGCGCCCGCCTCTGGCCAGCCGCACAGCGTACGCTGATCCAGCGCTGTACCCGGCAAGCTGGCAGTGCAGGGATTATTGGTCTGCCGGATCAATGCCGGGGCCAGACCGATCGTCGTTTTACCCTCAGTGACGACCCGCGCCTGCTCGACCTCGCGGGCTGGCAGCAATATGTGGGCCGCCGGGGTGAGCGCGAGCAAGACAACCATCAGGTCGTACGCAGCCCGGATCTATACGAAGTCAGCAGTCCCAAGGAGTTTGTCGCGGTCAACATGGAGTACTTCCTCCTCGACCCCGCTTACGCCTGCCGCCGTCCGGCACTGTACCGCTACTACCAGCAACACTTCGGCTGGGCCCCCGCAGCCAAAGACGAATGCCCCAAAGGCTTCGCCTTTTTAAATGCCGGCAACGACTTCGCCAAACAGCCGCTGGGCACCGTCGACCCGGAACGGGTGTATGCCGTTGATTACCTGTTGGCTGAGGCTAACCAGGAGTGGGCCAGCCGCTGGGGTCACAGCATGCTGCGCCTGGTCATCTGCGCACCAGGGCGACCACGCGGCCCCGACTGCCGCCTCGATCTGCAAGAGCACCTGGTGCTGTCCTATCGGGCGTTCGTCAATGATGTACAGCTCTCCAGCTGGGATGGCCTGACCGGGGCCTATCCTTCGCGCTTGTTTGTATTGCCATTGGCGCAGGTGATCGACGAATACACCAAAACTGAACTGCGCAGCCTGGCGTCGGTACCGCTCAAATTGAGTCGCCCGGAAATCGAAGAAGTGGTTGAGCACGCGGCAGAGATGCATTGGAGCTACGACGGTGATTATTACTTCGTATCCAATAACTGCGCCGTGGAGACCTTGAAACTGCTGCGCAGCGGCAGTGACAACAGCCAACTAAAGGGCCTGGACAGTATCGTCCCCAATGGTTTGCTGGAGGTGCTCAAAGCCCGCAATCTGGCAGATACCAGTGTGCTGGATGATCCCCGCGAGGCACTGCGCCTGGGTTATCGCTTTGATTCGTACCGAGATCGCTACCAGGCGATGTTCGATGTCCTGAAAACCCGTTTGCCGATCAAGCAAACCTCGGTCGAAGACTGGATGGCCCTGAGCGCTGACGAGCGCCGCCCCTGGTTTGAAAAGGCCGACCTGCGCACCAGCGCCGCTCTGCTGCTGTTGGAGCAGGCCAGTTTTCGCAGACAGCTGCTATTGGCTCAGGATGAGGTCAAGCAGAAGTATCTGGGCGCCCGCGGACTCAAGGATGGGGGCATGGATAAAGCCAACAAAACCCTTCAGGAAATTCTCGCCAGCAGCGGCTACCTCAGCCGCCCGGCCGAATTGCTGGGCAGTAGCGGCTACGGCTTGCCGCAGGCCAAGGAATGGGCCTTGCTCGAGTCAGAAAGCAGCCAGCGCCAGCAGCAGCTACTACGCCTGACCGGTGATCTGGACAAAGAAGTGCGTACCCTCTTGGAACCCGCCCGCGCTGCAGAGATCGCCGCCACCGAAGCCAACACCAAGCAGATCGGCGAACACCTGCGGGCGCTCCACAAAGCGGCAGGCGGGTTACAGCTGCCGTAGCAAGGCGTTACGCCCCCGGCACAAAGTGCTTCTGCGCTGTGCCGTGGGCGATCAGCCGTGAGAGGTAGTTCATTTTCTCGGCATCCTGATCGACGAAACGAAAGGTGAGTTGCAGCCAGTCGCTGTCCGGTTTGGGCTCGTACGCCACGATGGCATGCAAGTAGCCATTCAAACGCGCCACTTCCGCCTTCTCGCCTTGCTCAAGGTCCAGTACCGCGCTGTCCAGCACCTGAGGCAACACATCCCCGCGACGCACCACCAGCAGCGCCTCCTTAAGGCTCAGCGCCTTGATCACACACAGCTGGGTACCACTGGGCAACCGCAGTTGCCCCTGGCTACGGTTTGTCAGCGCCGGTGTAACCGGAGCCGATGACTGGCGAGCTACTGGCTCCGGGACCGGCGCAGAGGCAGAGGCAGAGGCAGAGGCAACAACCTGCGCCTTGCCGCCAGTCAATGCATTCAGTGAGTCGTTACCAAAGGCCGAATTGACCCGTGACGGTGAACTCGCCATCACCGCATTCAGCAGGCCGGCTTTGGTAAAGGCCTTCTTCACTTTGGTCAGTAGCTGTTCGTTGGTAAAAGGCTTGCTTACAAAGTCCGAAACACCAGCCTGTATCGCCTGCAGCACATTCTCTTTGTCACCCCGGCTAGTGACCATGATGAATGGCAGCGTTTGCAGATGATCCTGTTCACGGCACCAGGTCAAGAGTTCAAGGCCTGACATCTCGGGCATTTCCCAATCGCACAGCACCAGGTCGAACGATTCGCGGATCAGCAGGGACTGTGCTTTGCGACCGTTGACCGCGTCTTCGATCCTGATGCCCGGAAAATAGTTACGCAGGCAATTTTTAATCAGGTCGCGAATAAACGACGCATCATCTACCACCAGCACACTGACCTTGCTCATCGACTGCTCCTTTAAAATCCTGACAACCATGCGCCAAATAGTGGCCATGTGCCAAGATCGATGGGCACCCCGACTGCATTAACGTCCGCAGAGCACCTGAATGTGAACGCTGAAAACCAAAACGCCCGACATGAGCCGGGCGTTTTTTGTCTCAGGCAGTCTTACTTATCGTCAGACCGAGGCTCAACATTAGGCTTATCACCGGCTGTTCCTTCAACTTCCTCGCGCATGCGCTTGAGGCCCATGTGCCTCACGTCAGTTCCGCGCACCAGATAAATCACCAACTCTGAAATATTCCGTGCGTGGTCACCGATGCGCTCCAGTGATCGCAGTACCCAGATGATGCTCAGCACACGGGTGATCGAGCGCGGGTCTTCCATCATGTACGTGGCCAGCTCGCGCAGAGCGGTCTTGTATTCGCGGTCGATGATTTTGTCGTATTGCGCCACCGACAGAGCCAGATCGGCATCGAAACGAGCAAACGCGTCCAGAGCATCGCGCACCATGTTGCGCACCTGGTCGCCAATGTGGCGCACCTCAACGTAACCCCGCGGCGCCTCGCCTTCTTCGCAGAGCTGAATCGCCCGACGGGCAATTTTGGTTGCCTCGTCGCCAATGCGCTCAAGGTCAATCACCGACTTTGAAATGCTGATGATCAGACGCAGGTCAGAGGCCGCAGGCTGACGACGGGCCAGAATGCGCAGGCATTCTTCGTCGATATTGCGCTCCATTTGATTGATCTGGTCATCGATCTCGCGCACTTGCTGAGCCAACCCGGAGTCGGCCTCGATCAACGCCGTCACCGCATCGTTGACCTGTTTCTCGACCAGGCCGCCCATCGCCAGCAAGTGGCTGCGCACGTCTTCGAGTTCCGCGTTGAACTGCGCGGAAATGTGATGGGTGAGGCCATCCTTTGAAATCATGGTTTTGCTCCGCAAAAGCTGTGAGCTGCAAGCCAAAAGCTGCAAGCTGATTGTGTCGTTACGCCAAACTGCCTTACTTGCCGCAGAAGCTGAAAACTGGCGGCGGCCAACTAGCCATATCGACCGGTGATGTAGTCTTCGGTCTGTTTTTTGGCCGGGTTGGTGAACAAGGTATCGGTGTCGCCGTACTCAACCATTTTGCCCATGTACATAAACGCGGTGTAGTCGGAAACTCGCGCCGCCTGTTGCATGTTGTGAGTCACGATGACGATGGTGAACTTGGACTTGAGCTCGTAAATCAGCTCTTCAACCTTCAGCGTCGAGATCGGGTCGAGAGCCGAACATGGTTCATCGAGCAGCAACACCTCAGGCTCGACGGCAATGGTCCGGGCAATCACCAGACGCTGTTGCTGACCACCGGACAGGCCCAGTGCCGAATCATGCAGGCGGTCCTTGACCTCCTCCCACAACGCCGCCCCCTTGAGAGCCCATTCGACCGCTTCGTCGAGGATGCGCTTTTTATTGATGCCTTGAATCCGCAGGCCGTAGACCACGTTTTCATAGATGGTCTTGGGGAACGGGTTTGGCTTCTGGAACACCATGCCCACTCGGCGACGCAGCTCAGCCACGTCTTCGCCCTTGCGGTAGATGTTGTTGCCGTACAGGTTGATCTCGCCTTCTACGCGGCAGCCATCCACCAGGTCATTCATGCGATTGAAAGTGCGCAGCAGTGTGGATTTACCGCAACCCGATGGCCCGATAAACGCCGTTACCCGTTGTTTCGGGATATTCAGGCTGACGTCGAACAGTGCCTGCTTGTCACCGTAGTAAAGGTTCAGGCCCGGTACTTCGATGGCAACGGCTTCATCAGCCAGGTTCAAGCTCTGCTTGCTGCGACCCAAGGCCGACATGTTGATGCCGTGGGAGGAGGATTCATGCTGCATGGGTTGCTCCATACGCTAAAAATTCGTATCGGTCGTTTCGTTCTGACCGGGCTTTTTATCTTCTGCAGGAGTGAGCTTGCTCTCGATCCAGACACCTCGGTCCCACCTTGAAACCCTACCGATGCCTTCACGAGCAAGCTCGCTCCTACAGGTATTTCGTTATCAGCTTTCCAGCGCCTTGTACTTCTCGCGCAGGTGGTTACGGATCCACACCGCCGACAAGTTAAGGGTCGCAATCACCAGAACCAGCAACAACGCGGTGGCATATACCAACGGTCGTGCGGCTTCGACGTTCGGACTCTGGAAACCGACGTCATAAATATGGAAGCCCAAGTGCATGATCTTCTGATCAAGGTGCAAGTAAGGGTAGTTTCCATCCAGCGGCAGCGATGGCGCCAGCTTGACCACACCCACCAGCATCAGCGGTGCCACTTCACCCGCGGCACGGGCCACGGCGAGAATCATGCCGGTCATCATGGCCGGACTGGCCATCGGCAGCACAATCTTCCACAGCGTTTCAGATTTGGTTGCCCCCAACGCCAGCGAACCTTCGCGGACGGTACGCGGGATCCGCGCCAGCCCTTCTTCAGTTGCCACGATCACCACCGGCACAGCCAGCAGCGCCAGGGTCAGCGAAGCCCACATCAGGCCCGGCGTACCAAAGGTCGGTGCGGGCAAGGCTTCCGCGAAGAACAACCGGTCTACCGAACCACCCAGCACATACACAAAGAAGCCGAGACCAAATACGCCATAAACAATTGCCGGGACACCCGCCAGGTTGTTGACCGCGATACGGATCACACGGGTCAGGGTGTTTTGCTTGGCATATTCACGCAGGTACACCGCTGCCAGTACACCAAACGGCGTCACGATAATGGCCATGATCAGGGTCATCATCACCGTGCCGAAAATCGCCGGGAAGATCCCGCCTTCGGTGTTGGCTTCACGCGGATCCTGGCTGAGGAACTCCCAGATGTTACTGAAATACATACCCAGTTTTTGCCAGCTGTTCATCGCGTTCGGCTGGTAGGCCTTGACCACCTTGCCGATGCTGATTTCCAGCTCTTTACCGTTGGCATCACGGGCCGTGAGGCTGTCGCGGTTGAACTGTGCGTGCAGTTCACTCAAGCGATCCTCGATAGCCTTGTAGCGGGCGTTCAACTCGGCACGCTCAACTTCCATGTCAGCCTGGGCGGCAGCATCCAGCTCACCTGCCAGCTCCAGCTTGCGACCCTGCAAGCGAATGCGCTCAAGCCCGTAGTTGATGGCACCAATGTCTTTCTTTTCGAGCTGGCTGAGTTGCGCTGCCAGATCATTGACCCGTTTAACCCGGGCTTGCAGCTCTGGCCAGGCAGCAGCACCTTCAGCGACGACTTTGCCGTTTTCTTTGACATTGACCAGGTAACCGTAAAAGTTACCCCACTCGCGGCGCTCAATCGCCATCAGCTCCGGTGGCGTGGTCTGGTCCGTCAGCCACTCACCCACTACCCACGAGAAGTCGTTGCCGTTCAGGTCGCGGTTGCCGACCTTGATCAGTTCACGGGTCATGAACTCCGGGCCTTGCTCAGGCACCGGCAAGCCTGCACTTTTCAGGCGTTCGCGAGGCACTTCTTCCTTTTGCACCACTTCGCCGATCACCACGTGATTGGCATCACCCGGCACACCGTACTGAGCGTGCACCAGATCAGCCGGCCAGAAGTGGCCCAAGCCGCGCACCGCGATCACTGACAGCAAACCGATCGTCATGATGACCGCGATGGAAACTGCACCACCGCTGATCCAGACACCCGGAGCGCCGCTCTTGAACCAACCTTTGAGGGAATTCTGTTTCACAGACTTCTACCTTCCTTAAAGCGACGAATATTTCTTGCGCAGACGCTGACGGATCAGCTCGGCGAGCGTGTTCATGACAAAGGTAAACAGCAGCAGTACCAATGCGGAGAGGAACAGGACGCGGTAATGACTGCCGCCAACTTCCGATTCAGGCATCTCCACGGCCACGTTCGCCGCCAAGGTGCGCAGGCCTTCGAACAGGTTCATTTCCATGACCGGCGTGTTGCCGGTAGCCATGAGCACGATCATGGTTTCACCCACAGCGCGCCCCATGCCGATCATCAGCGCCGAGAAAATCCCCGGGCTGGCCGTCAGGATCACCACACGGGTCATGGTCTGCCAAGGTGTTGCACCCAGTGCCAGCGAACCCAGAGTCAGACCGCGAGGCACGCTGAACACCGCATCCTCGGCAATCGAGTAGATGTTCGGAATAACCGCAAAGCCCATTGCCAATCCCACAACCAAGGCGTTGCGCTGGTCGTAGGTGATGCCCAGGTCGTGAGAGATCCACAGGCGCATATCACCGCCGAAGAACCAGGCCTCCATGAACGGGCTCATGTACAGCGACAACCAGCCAATAAACAGAATTACTGGAATCAGAATCAGGCTTTCCCAGCCGTCCGGCACACGCAGACGGATCGACTCAGGCAAACGGCTCCAGGTGAAGCCCGCCACCAGAATACCGATCGGCATCAACATCAGCAGACTGAAAATCCCCGGCAAATGGCCTTCGACATACGGCGCCAGAAACAGGCCGGCGAAGAAGCCCAGAATCACGGTCGGCATTGCTTCCATCAGTTCGATAACCGGCTTGACCTTGCGGCGCAGGCTCGGGGCCATGAAGTAAGCCGTGTAGATAGCAGCGGCAACTGCCAGCGGGGCCGCCAGCAACATGGCGTAGAACGCCGCCTTAAGCGTGCCGAAGGTCAAGGGCGCGAGGCTCATCTTGGGTTCGAAGTCGGTGTTGGCCGCGGTCGATTGCCAAACGTACTTGGGCTCGTCGTAGTTCTCGTACCAGACCTTGCTCCACAGCGCGCTCCAGGACACTTCCGGGTGCGGGTTCTTCAAGGTCAGCGGCAGCAGCTTTCCACCCTCCTCGACAATGACGCGGTTGGCACGTGGCGACAACGCCATGACGCCCGGGCCTTCTGCAACTTTTTCAACCAGCAGGGTGCGATGCGCCGTGCTGTGGAACACGCCGATCTCACCGGCAGCATCCAGGGCCAGGAAGCCCTTGCGACGTTGTTCTGCGGTTATTTCAACAATAGGCGTGGTGCCCATCTGGAAGCTGCGAATGTGTTTGAAACGCTGCTCGCCATCCGGGTCACGGGCCATGAACCACTGGCTCAATCCACCGTTCGAGTTGCCGAAGATCAGCGAAATCCCGCCCACCAACTGCGCGCTGGCAGTGATTTCGGTGGTGGCATCGTCAGCCAGCTTGTAGCGTCCATTGAGGCTTTTGTCACGCAGGTTGAAGACGTCGGCCTGAGCGCGACCATTGATGACATACAACCATTGCTGGCGCGGATCGATAAACAGTTCTTTGACCTGTTCGGTCATCTGCGGCAGGTCGATACGGGTCTCAGAGTTTGTGACCTCGCCGGTCATCATGTTCTCTTCGCTGGCCAACGACAGCACGTGCAATTGAGCACCGGTCGAGCCCGCCAGCACCAGCGTCGAATCGTTCACACTGAGGTTCACGTGATCCAGTGAACGACCTTGCGGGTCGAGGACGATCGGCGTTTCACCGTAGGGATATTCGATGGCTGGAGAGATGGTTTTTTTACCATCCGGATAGCTGACTTTATAGGTATGGCGGAACACCAGGGTCTGGCCGTTGGACAGGCCCACCACTACTACGGGATTGCCGGGCTGGTCTTCACCCAGCGAGGTGACTTGGGTGTCGGCTGGCAGCGGCAAGTCAACCCGCGAAAGCTCCTCGCCATTCTTCACGTTGAAGAACAGCACCATCCCTTTGTCCGATACCCGCATACCGACCTGATTCTGCTCCTCGACGGAGATCATCAGCGGTTTGCCCGCATCCTGCATCCAGACCGGCGTCAATGCCTGCTTGGCATTCAGGTCTGCACCCTGGAACAGCGGGAACACGACGTAACCGAGGAAGAAGAAAATCAGGGTGATCGCGCCGAGCACGGCAAGACCGCCGATAAATACATACCAGCGGGTCAGGTGATCCTTGAGCGCGCGAATGCGACGCTTGCGTTGTAATTCAGGCGTATTGAAATCAATGCGCTTGGGAGCGGATGTCGTAGTCATTGGAGAGTTGGCCAGATCATTCATGCGCACACCCTAGCGATCCTGTATGACAAAAAGATGACAAAGCAGTGACGCAGAAAAGCCGCCGCCCAGTGGTGCTGGGAGCGGGGTGGAAAATAAGGGCGTGCAGGAGCGAATAACTCGCTCCTGCACCACTCCGCAATCAATCCCGGAGTGAAGGCGTTACTTCTTGGCGACGTCTGCGCCGCCTTCTTTCAAGCCCAGATCAGCCAGGGCTTTGGCAGCCACTTTGGCCGGCAGCGGAATGTAGCCGTCTTTCACAACCACTTCCTGACCTTGCTTGGACAGCACCAGCTTGATGAACTCGGCTTCCAGCGGGTTCAACGGCTTGTTCGGCGCCTTGTTCACATACACGTAGAGGAAACGCGACAGCGGGTATTTGCCGTTCAGTGCGTTTTCTTCGGTATCTTCAACAAACTCGGTGCTGCCTTTTTTGGCCAGCGGTACGGTTTTTACACTGGCGGTTTTATAACCAATGCCCGAGTAGCCAATACCGTTCAGCGAGCTGCTGATCGACTGAACCACCGAGGCCGAGCCTGGCTGTTCGTTTACGTTCGGCTTGAAGTCACCTTTGCACAGGGCTTCTTCCTTGAAGTAACCGTAGGTGCCAGACACCGAGTTACGACCGAACAGCTGCACCGGCTTGTTGGCCAGATCGCCGGTCACACCCAGGTCACCCCAGGTTTTCACATCGCTCTTGCCGCCGCACAGGCGCGTCGAAGAGAAAACCGCATCGACCTGTTCCATGGTCATGTGCTTGATCGGGTTGTCCTTGTGTACGAACACGGCCAGGGCATCAACCGCTACCGGGATGGCGGTAGGCTTGTAGCCGTACTTCTGCTCGAAAGCAGCCAGTTCGTTGTCTTTCATCTTGCGGCTCATCGGGCCCAGGTTAGCGGTGCCTTCAGTAATCGCAGGTGGTGCTGTCGAAGAGCCGGCAGCTTGAATCTGAATGTTTACGTTCGGATATTCTTTTTTATACGCCTCAGCCCACAGCGTCATCAGGTTCGCCAGGGTGTCGGAACCAACACTGGACAAGTTGCCCGACACGCCGGTTGTTTTCACGTAGGGCTGAATAGCCGGGTCAACACCAGCGGCAACTGCGTTAGCAGTCGCAACGCCTGCGGCGACAAAAGTCAGAGCCGCCATCACACGCTTCAGTTTCATGCCTTACTCCTAGCAAACGGGGTTAGATGAATCGGGGGCCAGTATCTGCAGGCCATGTGACTACTCTATGAACCGATTGTGACAATTAGATGAAAGGCCAGCATCCGGGAGCGAATGACTGGCCTTTAAAGAGAAGGGGGTCGGGGTGGGTTATACGCAATAGAACCTAATCAGCGGCCCTTTTTCCACAGGTAGGCGCCGACCAGCAAACCCATTGTACAAATGATGGCCACGTAATACGCCGGCCCCATCGCGCTTTCTTTGAGCAGCATGGTCACAGCCATTGGCGTCAGACCACCGAAGATGGCGTAAGCCAGGTTGTAGGAGAACGACAGACCACTGAAACGCACGACAGGCGGGAAGGCCTTGACCATCACATACGGCACAGCACCGATGGTTCCTACAAACAAACCACTCAAGGCGTACAACGGAAACAGCCAATCTGGATGCTGCAACAAGCTGTGATAGAAAACCCATGAGGTCACCAGCAATGCAGTGCAGCCCACCACAAACACCTTGCCCGCACCAAAGCGGTCTGCCAGCGCCCCTGAGGCAATACAGCCCAGGCTCAAAAAGACGATGGCCAGGCTGTTGGCTTGCAGCGAGGTAGTAGCCGAAAAGCCGTACACGGTTTGCAGAACAGTCGGCGTCATCAGAATGATCACGATGATGCCGGCAGACAGTAACCAGGTCAGCAGCATCGAGATCACAATCGCCCCACGGTGATCACGCAATACGGTCTTGAGCGGAACTTCTTCGGCCAGGGCCTTGCGCAGTTGCAGCTCGGCAAACACCGGCGTTTCGTGCAACCAGCGACGCAGGTACACCGAGAACAGTCCGAATACACCGCCCAGCAGGAAAGGAATCCGCCACGCGTAATCAGAGACTTCGACCGGGGTGTAAATCGAGTTGATGGCGGTGGCCACCAGCGAGCCCAGCAAGATACCCGCAGTCAGCCCGCAAGTCAGCGTGCCGCAGGCATAGCCCACATGGCGAGCCGGTACGTGTTCAGCCACGAATACCCATGCCCCGGGTACTTCACCGCCAATGGCCGCGCCCTGGATCACACGCATCAGCAGCAAAAGAATCGGCGCCCACATGCCGATCTGCGCATAGGTCGGCAACAAGCCCATGATCAGGGTAGGAACAGCCATCATGAAGATGCTCAAAGTGAACATCTTTTTGCGCCCCAACAGATCACCGAAGTGCGCCATCACGATGCCGCCCAATGGCCGAGCAAGATAGCCTGCGGCAAAAATGCCGAAGGTTTGCATTAGTCGTAGCCACTCAGGCATGTCCGCCGGGAAAAACAGCTTGCCGACCACAGTGGCGAAAAACACAAAAATAATGAAATCGTAGAACTCCAGCGCGCCGCCCAAGGCAGACAGCGACAAAGTTTTATAGTCGTTACGGGTTAACGGCCGCGCAGGCGGTGCTGCGCTGAAAGACTCTGTGATCATGGGGAATTGCTTCTCTTATTAGATTCGGCGAAAAAGCTGCAACTACGCCGGCAGATGCTGGGCAGACATGGAAAGATAACAAATTGCCTGTAAAAGCACAGAGCTAGACGCATGCCCCATTTAAAAAGCAGAATCTGAAGGTCGTCGGCTACGCTGTCGCCCGATATACTCGCTGGCCGAAGGATGCTTTTAAGGTTGCTGTGCGAAAACGCCCGCTGGGGAGTCCCAGCCGATTTCGCAGAGTTTCTCTTGGCGCGGCTTATGAAGAACGTGACGAACGTAGTATGTTCGGGCTGAATCGTTTTTCTATAGACGCTTATTCACCCGCAGTACACATGATGAATCACGGGTCAGAGGCCCTTCGGCATGCTAGAGCTCGAACAAGAAGATCCAATCCCGCAAGGCGACCTCGCCTTGCAAATCACCGCCCTCCCGCGCGAAACCAATGGCTTCGGCGATATTTTCGGTGGCTGGCTGGTGTCACAGATGGACCTCGCCGGTACCGCAATGGCCAGCAAGGTAGCGGGCGGACGTGTCGCCACTGTCGCTATTGATCGTATGGCGTTTCTGGTTCCTGTGGCCGTCGGCGCACAGTTGTCGTTTTACACCCAGGCACTGGAAATCGGCCGCAGCTCAATCCAGATGATGGTTGAGGTCTGGAGTGACGACCCGCTGTCCAGCGAGTGGCGCAAAGTGACAGAGGCCGTGTTCGTGTTCGTCGCCATTGATGGCAGCGGCCGCACGCGCTCCGTTCCACCCCGCCGTTAAACCCCACGGCACATCACCTGCCGAATGCTGCCCCAGTCATTGAAATAGAGAGCCTGCCATGCACCACATTGAGTCGGTCACCCTGGACGAACTGGAGTGCTGGCACTTCCAGCATGGTCAGGCACAACTGTTGATCGCCAAACAAGGCGCTCAGGTACTCAGTTACCAGGTTGGCGATGAGCCACCGGTTATCTGGCTCAATGAAAAAGCACAGTACAAGGCAGGCAAAGGCATTCGCACCGGCGTACCGGTGTGCTGGCCGTGGTTTGGCAACCTGGCCATGAATCCGCAAAGCGTGCAGGCCATGCGTCACAGCGATGAACCTGCCACCGCCCACGGTCTGGTACGCACCCTTGAGTGGGAAATCCTTGAAATCGATGATGCGGGTGAAGCACTGCATATCGAGCTTGGCCTGCCCCACCTCGAAGGCGGCCTTCCCGGCTGGCCCCACGATGTGGCACTGACCTTGAGTATCCGCCTTGATACACAGCTTCATATCAGTCTCACCAGCCATAACCGCAGCGATATTCCAGTCAGTATCAGCCAGGCACTGCACAGCTATTTCGCTGTCAGCGATGTGCGAAAGGTTCAAGTGAAAGGTGTGGATGGTCTGACATACATCGAGACGCTGGATGACTGGAAACACGTCAGGCAAACAGGTGATTTGACCTTTAGCGGTGAAACCGACCGCATCTACCTCGATACCCCACAGCAACTGAGCATCGTTGATCCTGATTGGGCCCGCAGCATTGAGCTGAGCAGCCGCGGCTCACGCAGCGCCGTCATCTGGAATCCGTGGATCGAACGCGCCAGGCAGTTCGACGACATGGCGGACGACGGCTGGCAACGCATGCTGTGCATCGAAACCGCGAACGTGATGAATGACATCATCACGCTTGAACCAGGCGCCAGCCACACCCTGGGTGTGAGTATCGGCAGCCAGCGCCTGCACGGTTAACCCGCCACACCGTCTGCAGGCCGTTTGCGCCTGCAAACTGTGTGCAGTGGCTACAAATCTGCCTCTTCCACGACCCGCACCTTACTCGCGTCCAATGCATAGGCAGCATCCGCCAGATCATTGCTGACGCTTTCGACCTTCAGCGCCCCCGTCACCCACAGCGGTGTGTAGATATCGTCCAGCTTCAGGCCATTGGGATAGCGCACCAGCACCAGCTGGTTAGGCGGTGGTGGGGGTACGTGAATGCAGGCGCCCGGGTATGGCACCAAAAAGAACAGAGTGCTGCGCCCCTGGGTATCGGTTTCCAACGGTACGGGATAACCGCCCAAACGGATCTGCTTGCCATTCATGGCTGCGACGGTTTTGTTGGAATACATCACGGCCGGCAGGCCTTTGCTTTGTTTCAAGCCACCCTTGTCTGTAAACGTTCCATTGGCCTCGGGCGAGTCATGGTCGATTTCAGGCATTTGTTCGAGGGCAATCTGATCCGACTTGGGCATGAGGTCCAGCCAGTCGGTTTCCGGCAGTTCTGCCGCGTGCACCAGGCCGCAGCCCAGCAAAAGAAAAGTCACTACAAGACGGCGCATGACAGGCTCAATAGAAATAGGGCTTATGACGCTGCGCATTCTAGCCCTCTCTACGACGGGCGCAGAGAGGACCCAGCGCTCAATCAGCTCTTTTTCGACACCAGGCCATAGATCACCAGCAAGATGACCGCGCCGACGACTGCACCGATAAAGCCGGCACCCTCGCCTGCCTTGTAGATACCCACTGCCTGACCACCATAGGTAGCCGCCAGCGAGCCACCGATACCCAACAGGATGGTCATGATCCATCCCATCTTGTCGTCACCTGGTTTCAAGAAACGAGCCAGGAGGCCAACGATCAAGCCGATAAAAATGGTTCCAATGATGCCCATGGGCGCTTCCTCTCTATTGATGACGTAAAGCCAAAGCCTAGTCAGCACTTTGGCATCACGCCATCAGAGAGCGGCGATAACCGAATGGTTCCCGCCGATTACCGATTCAGGCTTCGTTGATCAACGTCTCAACGCGCAGGATTTGCGCTTGCAGCGTCGCCATGTCGGCACAACGCAGGTTAGCGTGCCCAACCTTGCGACCGACCTTGAAGGCCTTGCCGTAGTGGTGCAAATGGCAGTCTGCAATCGCAACGACCTTCTCAACCGGCGGTACGCTGCCGATAAAGTTAAGCATGGCACTTTCACCGACCTTGGCCGTCGACCCCAGCGGCAGGCCGGCAATGGCTCGCAGATGGTTTTCGAACTGGCTGCACTCGGACCCTTCAGTGGTCCAGTGCCCGGAGTTGTGCACGCGCGGAGCGATTTCATTGGCCTTGAGGCCGCCGTCGACTTCGAAGAACTCGAACGCCATCACACCTACATAATCCAGCTGCTTGAGCACACGGCTGGAGTAGTCTTCAGCCAAGGCCTGCAGCGGGTGATCGGTGCTGGCTACTGACAACTTGAGGATGCCGCTGTCATGGGTGTTGTGGACCAACGGGTAGAACCGGGTTTCGCCATCACGACCGCGCACCGCAATCAGCGATACCTCGCCAGTGAATGGAACAAAACCTTCGAGCAAGCACGGGACACTGCCCAGTTCGGCAAATGTGCCCACGACATCAGCAGGCGTACGCAACACTTTCTGGCCCTTGCCGTCATAACCCAGGGTACGGGTCTTGAGTACGGCCGGCAGACCAATAGTGGCTACGCCAGCATCAAGGTCAGCCTGGGACTGGATGTCGGCAAACGCCGGCGTCGGGATCCCGAGGTCTTTGAACATGCTTTTTTCGAACCAGCGATCGCGAGCAATACGCAGGGCTTCGGCACTCGGATAAACCGGTACGAATTGCGACAGGAAGGCGACCGTCTCGGCCGGGACGCTTTCAAACTCGAACGTGACCAGATCAACTTCGTCGGCCAGTTGGCGCAAGTGATCCTGGTCGCCGTAATCGGCACGAATGTGCTCGCCCAATGCGGCGGCACAGGCGTCCGGAGCCGGGTCCAGGAAAGCGAAGTTCATTCCCAGCGGAGTACCCGCCAGGGCCAGCATGCGACCCAGCTGGCCGCCACCGATTACACCGATTTTCATCGTCAAAAACCTCAGGCTTCGCGCGGGTCTGGATTGTCCAGCACGCTGTCTGTCTGCTCAGCACGGAATGCTTTCAGTACGGTATGGAACTGTGGGTGCTTGGCACCCAGGATGCTCGCCGACAGCAGGGCAGCGTTGATAGCGCCCGCTTTGCCGATGGCCAGGGTCGCCACCGGAATGCCAGCAGGCATTTGCACGATCGACAGCAACGAATCAACGCCCGACAACATGGCCGACTGTACGGGAACACCGAGTACCGGCAAATGGGTTTTGGCTGCACACATGCCTGGCAGGTGGGCTGCGCCACCGGCACCGGCGATGATGACCTCAATCCCGCGGCCTTCGGCCTCTTCGGCATACTGGAACAGCAGATCCGGAGTACGGTGGGCTGAGACCACTTTAACTTCGTAAGGAATGCCGAGTTTTTCCAGCATATCGGCGGTGTGGCTGAGGGTGGACCAATCGGACTTGGAGCCCATGATCACGCCTACCAGTGCACTCATCGTCGCGCCTCTTCTCTTGGGCGCCCGCAGGCGCGTCAAAAAACAACAAGCCACGTGGAGAATCCGACGTGGCTTGTTATAGGAATTAAGGCCGGTCAAGCCAGCCGAAGGCCGCGCAGTATACCCAAAAAGGCAAACAAAACGCATATTCCCCCGACCATCTGCCTTTCACTGTAAAAACTGGCCCGGAGCCCGGTTTTACTGACTTTCAGGTCAAGCCAACAACCTCCGCAAGGGCTGGCTATGCAAGCGCCGGAGCTGGGGTTGAAGGGTTTTCCAGTTTACGCCACAACAACCGTACGTTCGCCTTGCGCACCAAGGCGCAGCGATACAGGCGAATCTCCAGCGGCACATGCCACTGCGGGCCGCCGCATACCACCAGCTCACCCCGCGCCAGCTCGGCCCGCACACTCAGGTGCGGCACCCAGGCAATGCCCAGCCCTTCAAGCGCCATGCTTTTAAGGCTGTCGGCCATCGCCGTTTCATAAATAGTGGTGAAGCGCAGACTGCGCTGGCGCAGCAACAAATTGACCGAGCGCCCCAAAAACGCACCCGCACTGTAGGCGAGCAGCGGCACACTGGCTTCCCCTTCCAGGTCGAACAATGGCTTGCCGTCAGCATCGGCAGCACAGACCGGAAGCATTTCGGTATTACCCAGGTGCAATGACGGGAAAATTTCCGGATCCATCTGCAACGCCGCGTCAGGGTCATAAAATGCCAGCATCAAATCGCAGCCACCTTCACGCAGCGCATGCACAGCGTCTCCGACGTTAGTCGCAACCAGCCGTGTGGCGATGTTCAACCCTTCGTTACGCAATTGAGCGATCCAGCGCGGGAAAAAACCCAGTGCCAGAGAGTGCGCAGCAGCCACTTGCATGACCTCACCTTGCCCGCCTTCGAGGTGATGCAGATGGCGCAAGACTTCACCCAGCTGCTCGACCACCGTACGTGCCGTCACCAAAAAAAGCTGCCCGGCCGCAGTCAACTCCACCGGGGTGCGGGAACGATTCACCAAGGTCAGTCCAAGTGCCGCTTCAAGACTTCGAATGCGTCGACTGAAGGCCGGCTGAGTGACAAAACGACGCTCTGCCGCCTGGGAAAAACTACGAGTGGCGGCCAGGGCACTGAAGTCCTCCAGCCATTTACTTTCTAGGTTCATTGAGTCCTCCCGGACGCGCACCAATTTGGGTCACACGCTCGACGCGCTCTCCGCGTCACGTCGCCATTATGCCGTTTATGCATAGGATAGTGTTTAAAGGCATTGGCCCTAAATTGGGCGCAGGCCTAGGATTCACAGCGTTCCGGCTCAGACCGGGTCCTTATCGAGATGATTTCTATCATGTCCTCCGCTGCATCTTTCCGTACCGAAAAAGACCTGCTTGGCGTACTCGAAGTACCCGCTCAAGCGTATTACGGCATCCAGACCCTGCGAGCGGTGCATAACTTCCGTCTCTCCGGCGTCCCGATTTCGCACTACCCAAAACTGGTCGTAGGGCTGGCAATGGTCAAACAGGCCGCTGCTGACGCCAACCGCGAGTTGGGCCATCTGAGCGATGCCAAGCACGCTGCCATCAGCGAAGCTTGTGCCCGCCTGATCCGCGGCGATTTCCACGATGAGTTCGTGGTCGACATGATTCAAGGCGGCGCTGGCACTTCAACCAACATGAATGCCAACGAAGTTATCGCCAACATCGCGCTGGAGGCCATGGGCCACCAGAAAGGCGAATATCAGTACCTGCACCCGAACAACGACGTCAACATGGCGCAGTCGACCAACGACGCCTACCCGACCGCGATCCGCCTGGGTCTGCTGCTGGGGCACGACGCCATGCTTGCCAGCCTCGATAGCCTGATCCAGGCATTCGCCGCTAAGGGTGAAGAATTCAGCCACGTCCTGAAGATGGGCCGTACCCAGCTGCAAGACGCCGTGCCAATGACCTTGGGCCAAGAGTTCCGTGCTTTCGCCACAACCCTGGGTGAAGACCTGGCGCGCCTGAAAACGCTGGCACCTGAACTGCTGACCGAAGTGAACCTGGGCGGTACCGCCATCGGTACCGGCATCAACGCCGACCCGCGTTACCAGCACCTGGCCGTTCAACGTCTGGCGACCATCAGCGGCCACCCGCTGGTTCCGGCAGCTGACCTGATTGAAGCCACCTCGGACATGGGCGCCTTCGTACTGTTCTCCGGCATGCTCAAGCGTACCGCAGTCAAGCTGTCGAAGATCTGCAACGACCTGCGCCTGCTGTCCAGCGGCCCACGCACCGGCATCAACGAGATCAATCTGCCTGCGCGTCAGCCTGGCAGCTCGATCATGCCTGGCAAAGTCAACCCGGTTATCCCGGAAGCCGTTAACCAAGTGGCCTTCCAGATCATCGGTAACGACCTGGCACTGACCATCGCAGCCGAAGGCGGCCAGCTGCAACTGAACGTGATGGAACCGTTGATCGCCTTCAAGATCTTCGACTCGATCCGCCTGCTGCAACGCGCCATGGACATGCTCCGCGAACATTGCATCGTCGGCATCACTGCCAACGAAGCACGCTGCCGCGAACTGGTCGAGCACTCGATCGGCCTGGTCACTGCACTGAACCCGTACATCGGCTACGAAAACGCCACCCGCATTGCCCGAATCGCCCTCGAAAGCGGTCGTGGCGTGCTGGAACTGGTGCGTGAAGAAGGCTTGCTCGACGATGCCATGCTCGACGACATCCTGCGCCCGGAAAACATGATTGCCCCGCGTCTGGTGCCTTTGAAGGCCTAACGCTGTAACACGCTCACCAGGTCGAGAGACTAGACACCTCTCACCTTTTGAGGGCTCGCAGATACATCTGCGAGCCCTTTTTTTGCCCGTAATTTGAGAGTTTCTTTCTCTAGTCAGTCGCGGGCGAAGGCAGCAACAAAGACCGAAAGACCTTCCGTAAACAGAACGCCAGCACGACCTGCGGCATCGTGTAGAGGCGGGAGACACATGAAAAATCAGTCACTTATGGAGACGCTTCCTACACGTATAGGTATAGTGCCGCCCCTCTTGCGTGTGTAGGCCTGCAATAGCAGCCACTGGCAACGCGAAAACAGCATCGTAAACCAAGCAGCAACATGGCCAGGGTCCATCGCCTACTTTTACGCCCCTCGCCTGGGATGTAACGCGATATTTCGATCCGGCCGTTTTGCCATCAGATAAAAACAGCGAGGAATAATCATGCTTGAAGTCATCAATGACTTCCTCTCAGGGAAAGTGCTCATCGTGCTCATGGTTGGGCTCGGGGGCTACTTCACGATTCGCTCGCGTTTCGTTCAGTTCCGTTACTTCCTGCACATGTTTTCGGTATTCAAAGACAGCTTGCGCAGCAGCGCCGGTGAACTGAGTTCGTTTCAGGCATTGATGCTGAGCCTGGCGGGCCGTGTAGGTGCAGGCAACATTGCCGGTGTCGGCATCGCCGTAACCCTCGGCGGACCTGGCGCAGTGTTCTGGATGTGGGTGACAGCCCTGGTCGGGATGTCCAGCAGCCTGATCGAATGTTCTCTCGGCCAGCTGTACAAGCGTCGTGACGCTGAAGGTCAGCTACGTGGTGGCCCGTCCTTCTATATGAAATACGGCCTGGGCAAAAAGTGGATGGGCCAGCTGATGGCCGTCTTGCTGCTGATCACCTTCGGTTTTGCCTTTATGGGCCTGCAAGCCCATGCCGTGACCCACTCGCTGCAAGATGCTTTCGGCTTTGAAACCAACTACTCGGGCCTGGCCATCGCCGTGCTGCTAGGCCTGGTGTTTATCGGTGGCATCAAGCGTATCGCTTCGGTGGCTGACCTTCTGGTACCGGTCAAGACCCTGGCCTATATCGCAGTCACCTTGTACGTGATTGTGCTGCAGTTCGATCACGTGCCAGCCATGCTGGGCCATATCGTCAAGAGCGCCTTCGGTATCGACCCGGTGTTTGGCGGCCTGATCGGCAGTGCCATTGTCATGGGCGTCAAACGCGGTGTATTCGCCAACGAAGCCGGTCTGGGCAGTGCCCCGAACGTCGCTGCCGTGGCCGATGTTGATCACCCGATTGCTCAAGGTGTGGTTCAGGCATTCAGCGTATTCCTCGACACCTTCGTAATCTGCACCTGCACCGCGTTGCTGATTCTGCTGTCTGGTTTCTACACTCCGGGCTTTGAAGGCGATGGCATTGCCCTGACCCAAAACTCCCTGGCGGCCGTTGTGGGCGAATGGGGCCGTGTATTTATCAGCGTGGCCCTGGCGCTGTTCGTGTTCACCTCAATGCTCTACAACTACTATCTGGGTGAAAACAACCTGCGCTTTCTGGTCGGTGAAAGCCGCAAAGCGCTGATTGGTTATCGCGTGCTGGTGCTTGTGTTGATTTTTTGGGGGTCGATCGAAAACCTGCAGACCGTCTTCGCGTTCGCCGACATCGCCATGACCATGTTGGCCTTCGTCAACCTGGTTGCCTTGGCGATGCTGTTCAAAATCTGCATGCGTGTACTCAAGGACTACGACGACCAGCGCTGTGCGGGGATCAAGACACCTGTGTTCGATTCCAGTAAATTTCCGGATCTGGATCTGGATCTGAAAGCCTGGCCGCCAAGATCGGTCGCCAAGGCCACAGAGACCAAACGCTGACACTCACGCAGCGGTTCTGACCAGAACCGCTGCGTTTTTGCTTATGGGGACTCATAAATGACCACTCATCACATCGCCCAACGCGTCATGGTGCTCTACACCGGCGGCACCATCGGCATGCAAGCCAGCGCCAACGGCCTGGCGCCCGCGTCCGGCTTCGAAGCGCGCATGGGTGAATTCCTCGCCAGCCAACCCCAACTGCAAGTGCCGCAATGGCGCTTTCGCGAGATGAGCCCGCTGATCGACAGCGCCAACATGACGCCTGCTTATTGGCTGCGTCTGCGTGCCGCGATTGTCGAAGCTATCGAACAGGACGGCTGCGACTCGGTATTGGTCCTGCATGGCACTGACACTTTGGCCTACAGTGCGGCGGCTATGTGCTTTCAACTGCTGGGCTTACCAGCACCGGTGGTATTTACCGGCTCCATGCTGCCCGCAGGTGTGCCCGACAGCGATGCCTGGGAAAACATCAGCGGTGCATTGACGGCCCTCGCACAAGGTCAGCCTCACGGTGTGCAGCTGTACTTTCACGGCGCGCTGCTGGCGCCAACCCGCTGTGCCAAAGTGCGCAGCTTTGGACGTAACCCGTTCATGGCGCTCAATCGCAATGGCGGTGCTGCCAAGGCCGAGACGCTCCCCGTCGCACTGAACTACAACCAGCCCCGACGCGAAGCCTGCGTGGGCGTATTACCGCTGGTGCCGGGAATCAACGCCGCACAGCTGGATGCCATGCTGAGCAGTGGCATTCAGGCGCTGGTGCTGGAGTGCTTCGGCAGCGGCACCGGCCCAAGCGACAACCCGGCATTCCTGGCCAGCCTGCAACAGGCGCAGAAGGACGGCATCGTAGTTGTCGCCATTACCCAATGCCATGAAGGCGGCGTGGAGCTGGACGTGTACGAAGCGGGCAGTCGTTTACGTGGAGCAGGTGTACTCTCGGGCGGCGGCATGACCCGCGAAGCCGTATTCGGCAAATTGCACGCCTTGCTGGGTGCAGACTTGCCCTTGGCTGAAGTGCGACGCCTGATCGAACTGGACCTGTGTTCAGAGCTGGCTTAAGTACATTCCCCCTCGGCACATAACTTGCTCGCTTCCAGCACCTTTAGGCAGGAAGCGAGCATGCCCCATTCCCATCTCACAACGCTCAATGCGGTCTCGCTGGTGCTCAGCACCTTCAAGGCCGAAGGCATGCCCAACGAGGTGCTGTTAGCCGGTAGCGGCATACGGGCTGCGGACTTGAGCCGCGCAGACAGCCGAATCACAACCGACCAAGAGATGCGCGTGTGTGCCAACGCCGTTGCGTTACGGCGCGAGATCGGGCTGGAGTTGGGGCTACGCATGCACGTGTCTTCATACGGCATGCTCGGTTATGCCCTGCTCACCAGTGCCACCTTAGGTGACGCTTTACGCTTGGCCCTGCGCTACCCGGCGCTACTGGGAACGTTGTTTGATTTAAGCCTTGAGGTTCAGGACGACATTGTCTGGTTTTGCGCCAATGGCTACCGAGAGAACCCGCAACTGGCTGTTTTCAACACCGAACTGTGTCTGGTTTCACTGAAGACTATTTGCAATGACCTGCTCGGTCAGCCTTTGCCCTTGCTAGCTGCGCGGTTCGCCCATAGCGCCCCGGACTACCGGGCTCAATACGGGAAGAGCCTCGACTGCCCACACCGTTTCGACGCTTCGGACAATGCATTTGCCTTTGCCAGACACTGGCTGGAGCACCCTTTGCCATTGGCAGATGCCGTCACTCACCAAGCGATGGCCGAGCGTTGTCGAAGACAAAACAGGGAATTTACCGGTCGCCAGACATGGCTGGACCGGATCCGCCAACTACTGGCCGACCAACTTCACGCCGCACCGGGCGTTGAGGGGCTGGCCGAACAAATGAACTGCTCACCTCGCACCCTGCGCCGGCATCTGCATGCCGTGGGCTGCAGCTACCAGGCCTTGCTCGATGACCTGCGCTTTGAGCGCGCCAAGAGCCTGTTAAACGAAACCGAATGGCCGATTTACCGGATCGCCGACACGCTGGGTTTCAGCGAGACGGCCAGCTTTCGACACGCGTTTATCCGCTGGAGCGGCGTATCACCCAGTCAGTTTCGCGCCTGAAAAATCTTGCCCATCGGTCGTTTCAGCTGGCCATGACCGAACGCCCCGTATTCTTTGTTGCTCAAAAAAGGGGCACTCGTGCGCTTGAAAGAGGCGAATTTCGGTCAATCATTTTGGCCATATTTATCCCCTTTTGGCCGCTCTGGCCGTTCTCTGAAAGATCCAACCCCGCAAGACTGTTACCCACCAGTTAAGCCTGCGGAGAATAAGAAAATGCTGACAATCTACTCGGATGATCACCATCTACATCACGGCCGCTGCGAGTTGATGGACGGCCAATTGATGCCTTGCTTTGAAATGCCCTCTCGCGCCGACCATATTTTGCAACGCGTAATAAACCGTGAACTGGGGCCTGTACATGCTCCACAAGACTTTGGCCGCACCCCTCTGGAGCGTATCCACAGCGCCGCCTACCTGGATTTTTTCCAGGGCGCCTGGGCACGCTGGAGCGAACAGGGCCGAGACGGCGATTTGCTGCCCTACACTTGGCCTGCCCGCACCTTGCGCTCAGTATTACCCACCAGCCTGCATGGCCAATTGGGGTATTACAGCTTTGACGGCGGAGCACCGATTACCGCAGGCACATGGCAGGCAGCCTATAGCGCAGCGCAGGTTGCCCTGACCGCTCAGGCGGAAATCCAGCGCGGCGCCCGCAGTGCATTCGCCTTGTGCCGGCCACCCGGTCACCACGCCGCAGGCGACTTGATGGGCGGCTATTGCTACCTGAACAACGCTGCCATTGCGGCTCAAGCCTTCCTCGATCAAGGCCGCCAGAAGGTTGCGATCCTCGATGTCGACTATCACCATGGCAATGGTACGCAGTCGATTTTCTATGAGCGCAACGACGTGCTGTTCACTTCGATCCATGGCCATCCTGAAGCCGAGTTCCCGTTCTTTCTGGGTTACGACGATGAACATGGCGAAGGCCCGGGCGAAGGCTTCAACTTCAACTACCCGCTGGCAGCAGGCTCAGCCTGGAGCCACTGGAGCGCCGCACTGGAACAGGCCTGCACCGAGATCGAACGCTACGACGCTGATGTCTTGGTCATTTCGTTGGGGGTCGACACGTTCAAGGACGACCCGATCTCCCAGTTCAAGCTTGATAGCCCGGACTACCTGCGCATGGGCGAACGCATCGCGGGTCTGGGGAAACCCACTCTGTTCGTGATGGAGGGGGGTTACGCCGTAGAGGAAATCGGCATCAATGCCGTCAATGTACTTGAAGGCTTCCAGCGTGCTACCGAGGAATGAAAACAATGAGCACTCTCACGCGATTCTTGACTCCCGCCCTGTGCGCCAGCGCTCTGCTGAGCAGCGCCGTACAGGCCGAGGAGCGTACCCTGCGGGTCTACAATTGGTTCGATTACATCACTCCGAAAACCTTGGTCGACTTTAAAAAAGACACCCAGGTGAAGCTGATCTACGACATTTTCGACACCAATGAAGCGCTGGAGGCCAAGCTGCTGACCGGTAATTCGGGGTACGACGTGGTGGTTCCGTCTAATGTGTTTCTGGCCAAGCAAATCGAAGCCGGGGTTTTTCAACCACTGGACCGCAGCAAGCTGCCCAACTGGAATCATCTGGACCCCAAGCTGATGAAGTTGATCGAGGCCAATGATCCGGGTAACCAATTCGCTGTGCCGTATATGTACGGCACCATCCTGATCGGCTTCAACCCGGACAAGGTCAAAGCTGCATTGGGTGAACATGCACCGGTCGACAGTTGGGACCTTATTTTCAAAGAAGAGAACATCAGCAAGCTCAAGCAATGCGGTGTTGCGCTGCTGGATTCACCCTCCGAAATAGTGCCGCTGGCGCTGCAATACCTGGGTTTGCCGCCTAACAGCAGCGATCCCAAGGACTACGCCAAAGCGGAGGCCTTGCTGATGAAAATTCGCCCGTACATCACCTACTTCCACTCCTCCAAATACATGGCCGACATCGCCAATGGCGATATCTGCGTAGCGGTAGGTTATTCGGGGAGCTTCTCGCAAGCAGCCAACCGGGCCAAAGACGCCAACAATGGTGTGACCGTCGACATGCGCCTGCCTAAAGAAGGTGCGCCGATCTGGTTCGACATGCTGGCGATCCCTAAAGGGGCCAAAAATCCGGAAGACGCCCACACCTTCATCAACTACTTGCTTGAGCCCAAAGTGATTGCGCCGATCAGCGATTTTGTCGGCTATCCCAATCCGAACAAAGACGCTACTGATCTGGTGGCCCCAACCATTCGCAACAACCCTAATTTGTACCCCACCGAAACAGCCATGAGCTCGCTCTACACCCTCACTCCGCTGCCACGCGAAGCCGAGCGTGTCCGGACGCGGATATGGACCAAGATAAAATCCGGAACTTAACGCAGCGCACCACCTTGTAGACGCGGGCTTGTCTCGCGTCTACAAGGGTGACGTCATGCCCAGGCCGCGCCCAATCGTTTCAATGCCGCCTTGATGTCCCTTTCCGGCACGGCAGCAAAGCCCAGTACTAGCCCGGCGCGGTTATCCACAGGCTCAACTGAGTCTTCTTGCCAATAACGGCTTAGCCCGTTGATTTCTACATCGACTGCCCCGGCCTGGGCCAGAAGTTGCTGCTCACGTTCAAGGCTTGCTACCGGTACGGCAACATGTAGCCCCGCCGCAATGCTCGGCAAAGCCCCCACGCCCGCCAGTCCGGATGGCCAATCGGCCATTAACGCGTTACGCCTGCTCAATGCGGCCCGACGCATACGCCGGATATGACGCTGAAAATGTCCCGTTGCCATAAATTCAGCCATCACCGCCTGAGTACTGACCTCGGAATGACGCATATCCAGCGAGCGTCGACGGGCAAATGGCTCGATCAAATCCGCAGGCAATACCAAATACCCCAACCGTAATGCCGGGAAGGCGACCTTGCCGAAGGTACCGACATAAATCACCCGTCCTTGCCGATCCAGCGCTGCCAAAGGTGCCAGCGGTGCACCGCTATAGCGATACTCGCCATCGTAGTCGTCTTCGACGATCCAGCCTTGGGTCCGCTCTGCCCAGGCCAGCAGCTCCAGTCGCCGGGCCAGGCTCATGGTGACACCGGTCGGGTATTGATGGGACGGTGTGACATAGGCCAGGCGACAGTTGTTCAAATGCGCCAGTGCAGAACAATCCATACCGTCCTGATCTACCGCCACACCCTGTACTTGAGCCCCGGCAATCGCAAAGGCATAAGCGGCAGCACGGTAGCCCGGGTTTTCCACAGCGACCCCCTCACCCGGCTCAACCAGCAGCTGTGCACAAAGGCTAATTCCTTGCTGCGCACCACTTGTGATCAAAATTTGATCAGCTGTACACGATAAACCCCGGGAAGTTCGCAAATAGGCCGCAATGAGCCCTCGCAAACGCTCATCCCCCGCCGGGTCGCCATAGCACAGCTGCTGCAAGTCCGGCTTACGCCAAAAAGCCGCCTGCAGCTTGCTCCATACCTCAAAAGGAAATAAGTCAAAAGCAGGTACCCCCACCCGAAATGCCCTGGGAGGACCACTTGGAGGCAGGTCAAGCGAGTGCGTAGCCACCCTGTTCAAGGCAGTGCTGTGGATAACTTTACTGGATGTAATTACAGGTATTTTTGCCGATTTTGTGGATAACCCTGGGGATAAGCTTGTTGAAAACCCTGTGGACAAGTTAGTGGACAACTTTTTTAGCGGTAGGGCTTTTTCCGGTAATTGCGCAACGTAAGTGCCATCACCAATCCGCCCTTCAATAAAGCCCTCGGCATACAGTTGGTCATAGGCCCGCACCACGCTATTGCGCGAAATACCGAGGGCTGTTGCGAGATCGCGACTGGCAGGCAACCGCGAGCCACTGCTCAAACGACCATCCAATACACGCTGGCGTAATGCCTGATAGAGCTGGCGGCTCAACCCCAGTTTAGGGTCTAGCTCAATACCGGCCGGGTTGAAGGCAATCGACAGCGCTGAGTCGGACATAAATTGGACCTGTGAAAATGACCATTAATGGCTCTTACAACAAGCCAATAGCCTGCCTAGGATGCAGTCATTCGCCAAGGAAAACTTCTATGTATATCCCCCGCGCCTTCGAAGAACTGCACACGCCCACCTTGCATGAACAGATGCAAGCCACGCCTTTACCGGTACTCGTGACTCACGACAGCCAAGGCCTGTTCGCCAGCCATATTCCTTTGCTGCTAAACCCGCACGAAGGCGACTACGGCACGCTGTACGGACACTTTGCTCGCGCCAACCCGCAGTGGCAGACCCTGGCCGAAGGCGCTGAAGCGCTGGTGATCTTCACGGGCGAGCAGGCTTACATCAGCCCGTCCTTCTACCCCAGCAAAGCTGAACACGGCAAAGCGGTCCCTACCTGGAACTACGTGGCGGTCCACGCCTACGGCCAGGCCGAAGTATTCGACGATGCCGAACGCCTGCTGGCGCTGGTCAGCGAGTTGAGCAACAAGCACGAGTCCAGTCGCTCCCAACCTTGGGCTGTCAGTGACGCGCCTACGGACTACATCGACAGCATGCTCAAGGCGATTGTTGGTTTTCGTCTGCCAATCACCCGCTTGGACGGCAAACGCAAACTCAGCCAAAACCGCAATGCTGCCGATCAGGCCGGCGTGCGATCCGGGCTTTTGGCCAACAGCAACCCGCAAGACCACGCACTCGCACTTTTAATCGCTAAGGAATAGCACCGTGCCCCAGCCACTCCAGATCAAACCTGCCACTGCCGCCGATCATGATCACTGGCTACCTCTGTGGCAGGCGTATTTGCACTTCTATAAAACCGAGTTGCCGGCCGAGGTCAGTCAATCTACCTGGCAGCGCTTTCTCGACCCCACCGAGCCCACTCACCTGGCGCTGGCATGGAAGGGTGATACAGCCGTGGGCATGGTGCACTACATCTATCACCGCTCTAACTGGAGCATTGGTAACTCCTGCTACCTTCAAGACCTGTTTGCCAGCCCGGAGGTGCGCGGTACAGGTGTCGGCCGACAGTTGATCGAACATGTTTACGCCGCCGCCCGCGCCGCGCAGTGTGCCAAAGTCCACTGGCTGACCCAGGAAACCAATGCCACGGCGATTCGGCTTTATGAACGTATTGCCGAACGCCCCGGGTTTATTCAGTTTCGCAAATCCTTGTCATAAAAAGGAACGCGCAATGTCGGAATCTCTACAACACTGGCAACCGGCCCAAGCGCCCGACAACAGGTCCCTCGAAGGGCGCTTCATTCGTCTGGAAAAGCTAGACCCGATACGTCACGGCGATGAATTATGGCTAGCCTTACAAGGGCCGGACAGCGACCCCAAGCTGTGGGACTACTTGCCCTACGGACCTTTCCACGAGCGCACCACATTCGATGCATGGCTCAAGAACCACGCCGCCAGCCTTGACCCGCATTTCTACAGCGTTATCGATAAATCCAATGGCCAGGCACAAGGGCTGCTCAGCCTGATGTCCATCGTTCCGGATCATGGGCGAATCGAGATCGGCCACGTGACCTTTGGTGCCCCTATGCAGCGTTCGCCGAAA
This sequence comes from Pseudomonas taetrolens, assembly GCF_900475285.1. NCBI lineage: Bacteria > Pseudomonadati > Pseudomonadota > Gammaproteobacteria > Pseudomonadales > Pseudomonadaceae > Pseudomonas > Pseudomonas taetrolens. The sequence continues at coordinate 4,792,710 of NZ_LS483370.1, forward strand.
AGCACCGAAGCCGTGTACCTGCTGGCCAAGGAAGCCTTCGCACTGGGCTACCGTCGTCTGGAATGGAAGTGCAATAACGACAACGCCAGATCCAAGCGTACCGCAGTACGATTGGGGTACACGTTTGAAGGGGTTTTTCGCCAGCATATGGTGGTAAAAGGCAAAAATCGTGATACCACGTGGTACAGCATTATCAGTACACAATGGCCGCCTATAGCCGCAGGCTTCGAAAAATGGCTGGCATTGGATAACCAACCAGAAAGCGGCCAAATAAGAACCCTGGAAGAATGCAGAGACTCAACTGTATAAAAAATGATCAGAGCGCCCGACAAGAACTGTCGGGCGTTTTTGTGTCAGGCAGGGGTTAAAACTTTCGAGGCCGGCGCACGACACCCATCTGCAACCCAAAAGGCTTAAAGACTGCATTCAGGGATTTAAGCGTGGGATTACCTTCGTCGTGCTCGATTTGAATCAACGTACGCACCGAGATTTTGCACATGCGGGCGTACTGGGTTTGCTGCAACTGAGTGACATCCACCCGAAAGCGCTTCACCGCCTCGCCCAAGGTGATTTTGCCTTGGGCCAGGTCATCTTCAATGCTCTGGATTTTTGCCTGGCGAACGTCGATAGAGAGCGTCATTTCAAGCCCCATTCCTGCAGTCGCTGATCGAGATTCCTCAGCGCAATTTGCGGATGATTCATCGTCACATCCGGTAAGCCGCTGGCGCTGAGTAGATCGGGCAATGCCAATAGTTGCTGCGCGTCGTGGCGCAAGCGATCAAAGGCCAATTGCGGGTCGATAACGCCGCGCAATGAATCACACGCAGCGCGCCAATCAACCGCCCCCGCTCGCTCGATAGCCAAAGGCCATTTAGTAGTTCGGGTAATGCCTTCGTCATCCATCACCATCGGCGCCAGGTCATAAATCGGCGCCAGGCGAAACGAATCCGAGCCACGAATGATCGCAGTGTTGCGCCCGTGGTTATCGCTGTTGCCCAGAATTTTGTTCAGCAGATCGCGGCGCAGATATTCAGCGACCAAATCCGGGATTTGCGCTTGCTGCCCCGCCTGTGTCCAAAGGGTGGCCAGCAACTCGACAACTTCCAGATGAGTCATGGTGCTCCCAGGTTCCGTGACTTGGGCCAAGGAGTAGATCGACTCTACGGCGTAGCGCTGAACGCCTTGAGCCTCGATGTGACGGTCAAAACGCTGCATCCACAGGCTTGGCTTGCGCCCCTCTTCCAACGCCAGGCCCTGGGCCGGAACAGTTTCAATTCCTAGCGCCTGCAAGGCCTGGTAGTAAAGGAACTCACTGCGCAAAATGACCTGATCACGCTCGAAGGCCTGGTTGCGGGCAAACTTGATAAACCAGTGCTGTTTAACCTGAGCGTCTGCGAGGGTGGCGTCCGGGTACAGCAAGCCGTCAGCACCCTCAGCCATCAATAGCTTGGGAGCCTCGCCACCCGCACCCGTTGCACCACCAATCGCCGCACCCTGTTCGTGGGCGTACTCCAGAAAGCTATTGTCACGAACGATGACATCCTCACGCGAAAAACCCATCGCCTGACGCTGATCGAGCTGCTCAAACGATTCTTTTATTCGCAGATGCCCAATAGGCGCGGGCGTGCTTCGCCCCAGCAAAAACAAGTCATCGCTCAGGTGCTCCGGCTTTTCACGGCCTATTTGTTTGATCAGCACTTTTTTCGCCGCACCCGCAGGCGCGATGTCATGCAAAAACGCCGGGGCCTGCTTCGTGTGTCTGGCATCCCACTCAAGAGGAACACACGCGCTCACCGATGCGGCGAAAGGACTGTCGATGGCGCCCAGATTATCCAGCAGATAATCCTGTTTATAGCCAAAGCGACACGGACCATCGAGGCCTTTTTCCGGCTCAGGAAAAGCCAGCGTCATCGCATCCAGCCATTGGCCGGCACTGTAGAGCTGAAGGGTCAGCTGAAACATAACGTCACCTGCAATTTAATGCACTTTCACGACCGAGAAATAACACATACCTGCAATATAGTGCAGGCATACCGATATTTCCTTTGCTTTCATGCATTTTATTGCAGATAAGTTGCCCTTTTAACCTTGATATCTGCACTAAAGTGCAGATATCAAATTCAAGGTAAAAAAAAGGGGAGCACATGCTCCCCCGAGGTTTAAAGCGTTTGGATCAAAGGCGTATCAGGCTTCGATTTCGATAAGAATCTCGCCCGGGTTGACGCGGTCACCCTTGATCACGTGAATGGTGACGACCTTGCCAGCGATCGCGGCCTGTACTTCGGTCTCCATTTTCATGGCTTCGGTGATGAGTACCGACTGGCCTGCCTTGACGATGTCGCCAACATTGACCAGTACATCAACGATGTTGCCCGGCATGGCAGTGCTGACATGACCCGGCTCGCTGGCTTGCCTGCGCTTGCTTGCAGAGCCGCCGACGAATTCGTTGAGTGGTTCAAACACAACCTCTTCCGGCATACCGTCGATGGACAGGTAGAAGTGGCGCTTGCCTTCCGCCTTAACGCCAACACCGGTAATGTCGACGCGGTAACTTTCACCGTGCACGTCGATCACGAACTCGGTTGGCACCCCTTCGCCGCCCGCCTTGCTGACACCACCCGCTTCCGGGATTGGCAGCAACACTTCTGGAGACAAAGTACCTGCAGCACGCTCTTCAAGGAATTTGCGACCGATGTCCGGGAACATGGCGAAGGTCAGCACGTCTTCTTCGGATTTGGCCAGCGCACCAATTTCGCCACGCAGCTTGACCATTTCAGGCTTGAGCAAGTCAGCCGGACGCACATCGATCAACTCTTCGTTACCGATGGCCTGACGGCGCAGCTTCTCATTCACCACCCCCGGTGCCTTGCCGTAGCCACCTTGCAGATACAGCTTCACTTCGTTGGTGATGGTCTTGTAGCGCTCACCCGCCAGCACGTTAAAGAACGCCTGGGTACCGACAATTTGCGAGGTTGGCGTCACCAGCGGAGGGAAGCCCAGGTCTTCACGCACGCGCGGGATCTCAGCCAACACCTCGCTCATGCGGTTTAGAGCGCCTTGCTCTTTGAGCTGGTTGGCAAGGTTGGAAATCATCCCGCCCGGTACCTGGTTGACCTGAACACGGGTGTCGACAGCCGTGAACTCGCTTTCAAACTGGTGATACTTCTTACGCACAGCGTAGAAGTACATGCCAATTTCCTGCAGCAGCGCCAGGTCCAGACCGGTGTCGTATTCGCTGCCTTTAAGGGCTGCGACCATCGATTCGGTACCCGGGTGGCTGGTGCCCCATGCGAAGCTGGAGATCGCGGTGTCGATATGGTCGGCACCGTTTTCGATCGCCTTGAGCTGGCACATGGCAGCCAGCCCGGCGGTGTCGTGGGAGTGAATAAAAACAGGCAGGCTGATTTCAGCTTTCAGCGCCTTGACCAGCTCACCCGTCGCGAACGGCGTCAGCAGGCCGGCCATGTCCTTGATTGCTACCGAGTCGCAACCCATGGCTTCCATTTGCTTGGCTTGAGCCACAAACGCTTCAGTGGTGTGCACAGGGCTGGTGGTGTACGCGATAGTGCCCTGGGCATGCTTGCCGGCAGCTTTGACCGCCTCGATAGCGACACGCAGGTTACGTACGTCGTTCATGGCATCAAAGATGCGGAACACGTCGATCCCGTTAACCGCCGCCTTGGCCACAAACGCTTTGACCACGTCGTCGCTGTAATGGCGATAGCCCAGCAGGTTCTGCCCACGCAACAGCATTTGCAGACGCGTGTTAGGCAAGGCGGCGCGCAACTGACGCAGGCGCTCCCACGGGTCTTCTTTAAGGAAACGTACGCAAGCGTCAAAGGTGGCACCGCCCCACACTTCCAGAGACCAGTAGCCGACTTTGTCGAGCTTGTCGCAGATCGGCAGCATGTCTTCAGTGCGCATGCGAGTGGCCAGCAGCGACTGGTGAGCATCACGCAGGATGGTGTCAGTTACGAAAATCTTCTTGGACATTGAAATATTCCTCACAGGCCTGCGTGGGCGGCGATGGCAGCAGCGATGGCCAGAGCCAGCTCTTCGGGTTTGCGCTTGATCGAGTAGTTGGTCAGTTCAGGGTGGCTCTCTACGAAGCTGGTATTGAACTGGCCACTACGGAATTCCGGGTTACGCAGAATTTCCTGGTAATACGCGGCGGTGGTCTTCACCCCTTGCAGACGCATGTCGTCGAGGGCGCGCAAACCACGGTCCATCGCCTCTTCCCAAGTCAGCGCCCATACCACCAGTTTCAGACACATGGAGTCGTAATACGGTGGAATGGTGTAACCGGTGTAGATCGCCGTGTCGGTACGCACGCCAGGACCGCCGGGCGCGTAATAACGGGTGATCTTGCCGAAGCTGGGCAGGAAGTTGTTTTTCGGATCTTCAGCGTTGATTCGGAACTGCAGGGCAAAACCCCGGTGATGGATATCTTCTTGCTTGATCGACAGCGGCAGGCCGGAGGCGATGCGAATCTGTTCGCGAACAATATCGATGCCGGTGATTTCTTCGGTGATGGTGTGTTCCACCTGCACTCGAGTGTTCATCTCCATGAAGTACACCTCGCCTTCGGCGAGCAGGAACTCCACGGTACCGGCGTTCTCGTAACCCACGGCCTTGGCTGCGCGCACAGACAAGTCACCGATGTAGGCGCGCTGCTCCGGGGTCAACTGAGGACTTGGGGCGATTTCGATAAGCTTCTGGTTGCGGCGCTGGATCGAGCAATCGCGCTCAAACAAGTGCACCACGTTGCCAAAGCTGTCGCCAAGAATCTGGGCTTCGATGTGTTTGGGGTTAACGATGCATTTTTCGAGGAACACTTCAGCCGAGCCAAAAGCTTTGGTGGCTTCAGAGATCACTCGCGGGAACGCTTGTTCAAGCTCTTCACGGCTGTTGCAGCGACGAATGCCACGACCGCCACCACCCGAGGTAGCCTTGAGCATGACCGGATAGCCAATGCGCTCGCCTTCAAGCAATGCTTCATGGATGTCGGCAACGTTGCCTTCAGTGCCCGGGGTAACCGGTACACCCGCCTTGATCATGCTGCGGCGCGCTTCGGTCTTGTCACCCATGCGGCGAATGACTTCAGCCGCCGGCCCGATGAACTTGATCCCGCGCTCAGCGCAGATATCAGCCAGCTCGGCATTCTCTGACAAAAAGCCGTAACCGGGATGCAAGGCATCACAACCGGTTTCAACTGCCAGGTTCACCAGCTTGCGCGGGTTGAGGTAACCGGCCAGCGGGTCATCACCAATGCTGTGTGATTCATCTGCACGCTTTACGTGCAAAGCATGCCGGTCAGCTTCGGAATAGACCGCAACTGAGCGAATACCCATCTCGGCACAAGCGCGCACGATACGGACGGCAATTTCTCCGCGGTTGGCGATCAGGATCTTTTTTATCACTTGGAGGTTTCCTAAAGCCCATGGAACAAACGACCTGCTAGACCAAGTCGGCACGTGTCCAAATGTGTCTGAACCGTTGCGTTGTCACACTAGTCCTGTGTAGTGATTAATAAAAATCAATAATTCTTGGGATGATCATAAGCAAAGACTTATAGTTGAAGAACTCAACGCCTCAAAAAAGAGCATAAAAATGCGTAAGTCATTGATGCGTATCACATTACGACAGCTTCAAATCTTCAATGAAGTCTGCGATTTACGCTCTTACAGCCGCGCAGCTGAAGAAATGTCTCTGACACAACCAGCCGTGAGCCTACAAATTCGCCAGCTTGAAGAGCTGATTGGGCAACCTTTATTCGATTACGTCGGCAAAAAGCTATACATGACCGAGGCCGCTGAAGCGCTTCAGCGCGCCAGCCGAGATATTTTCGGGCGGCTGGAAAACCTCGATATGCAGCTGTCGGACATGCTGGGGTCACTGCAGGGGCAACTGAAATTAGCGGTCGAATCGAGTGCTAAATATTTTATTCCGCATTTATTTGCGGCTTTCAAACGCCAGCACCCGGAGGTCAATTTGCAACTCACGGTGGTGAATCGGGCACAGGCCGTGCGCCGACTGTCTGATAACCGCGATGACCTAGTGATCATGTCGATGGTGCCGCAGGACATGGGCCTGGAGTTTTTGCCCTTTTTGAATAACCCGATCATCGCGGTTGCACCGGTCGACCATCCACTATGCGCGCAGAGCCCTTTGCATTTAAGAGATCTGGAACCCTTTACGTTGCTCATGCGCGAACAGGGTTCAGGCACACGCCTTGCCTGCGAAGAGTATTTCAAAGAAAAGCGTGTGCACTTCAGCCAAACTCTGGAAGTGGCTTCCACCGATGCTCAGCGTGAATGTGCAGTGGCCGGGTTGGGCGTGGCCTTGTTGACGCGCCACGCCGTTAGCCTGGAGCTGGCGACCGGCTTGCTGCGCGAGCTGCCGATCGAAGAGTTGCCGCTGTATCGCAGTTGGTGCGTGGTGCAGGCCAAAGCCAAGCGCCTGTCACCGGTAGCCCATGCATTTTTAGGGTTTATTCGCAGTGAGCGTCTGTTAATCAGCGCACTGGTCGAGCGCTTCGCCGGTCACTTGCCGGCGCGGCCTGCCAATAGTTGATCCCATTGAGATCGGGGTAATCAGCCGTTTCCAGGCGCAGTTGGCGCTGGCTCGTATGGTCTTCAATCGCGCGACGGAAGGCCATGCGGCGCTGATCTTCCTGCTGACGGCGAGTTTTGACGGCGCTATTGCGTTCTTCGTAGGACTGAGCCATTTCGAGTCTCCCAAGGCGTATACGGGAGCTTCACGATGGACTTTGTTTATGACGGCTTGGCGAAGGCAGGATGACAAAAACATGAACGCTATAGTTCGAACCCAATCGTGAAACCACTCCCGAAGGCTGCAATTAAAACCGCAGACCCTCATGAAGCCGGATTACAGGTACGACTACAGCGGACGTGAAGATGCTTAATCTTCGATATTTTTCAATGACTTGGGTGACAGGCGCAAACTACGAAGGCTGCGTTTAACGCTTTTGAGGTGGTTGACCAGGCTTGGACCGCGAGCCATGGCTACGCCCATAGCCAGCACGTCAATCACCACCAGATGGGCAATGCGCGAAGTCAGAGGGGTATAGATTTCGGTATCTTCGTGGACATCAATCGCCAGATTGACGGTAGCGAGCTCGGCCAGCGGGGTTTGACTCGGGCACAAGGTGATCAGGGTCGCGCCGCTTTCACGCACTAGATTGGCGGTGATCAGCAAATCTTTGGAGCGCCCGGACTGAGAGATGCAAATCGCCACATCAGTGGGCTTTAAGGTGACAGCCGACATGGCCTGCATGTGCGGGTCGGAATAAGCAGCTGCGGTCAGCAACAGGCGAAAAAACTTGTGCTGGGCATCAGCCGCCACCGCGCCCGACGCTCCAAAACCATAAAATTCGACCCGCTGTGCTTGTGACATGGCTGTCACGGCACGCTGCAGCGCAACCGGATCCAGTTTTTCGCGCACATCCATCAAGGTGTGCAGCGTGGTATCGAAAATCTTCAGGCTGTAGTCAGCCACAGAATCGTCTTCATGGATCGCAAACTGACCAAAACTGGCACCTGCCGCAAGGCTTTGTGCCAGCTTGAGTTTAAGGTCCTGAAATCCTGAACACCCGATCGCCCGACAAAAGCGCACGATGGTCGGCTCGCTGATGCCAACACTGTGGGCGAGGTCGGCCATGGAACTGTGCATAACAGCCGCAGGATCAAGCAGCACGTGATCGGCGACCTTGAGTTCCGATTTACGTAACAAGTGGCGCGACTGGGCAATATGTTGCAGCAAGTTCAAAGGGCAGGACTCGGTCTGGAAAGGTTGGCTACCGGGGATGTAGCAATCTTGTAGTTATACTACAAGAATTCGCTTTCTGCCCAGTCAATCCACACGAACCAAGCCCTTCCTGCCCCACAATCACGCAGCTTTTGCTCTATGTAGCCCTTCCCCGCACTACAAAAAAACTACATTTCTACGTAATAATTCACCCAAATCCAATGAGTTAACCGGGCAACTGATCAAGTACCCCTGCACTTCGTCACAGTGTTGAGCCTTGAGAAATGCCAGCTGCACGTCATCTTCGACACCTTCGGCCACCACTTTTAGATCAAGGCTGCGAGCCATTGCAATGATCGCCACCGTGATGGCCTCGTCTTCGCTGCAGCGACCAACACCCTGAATAAACGTCTGATCAATCTTCACGTAGTCCACCGCAAAACGCTTGAGGTAGCTGAGCGATGAATGACCAGTACCGAAATCATCGATCGACAACTTCACCCCCAGCCTGTGCAATTGCTGGAACGTCGCAATGACGTATTCAACATTTTCGAGCAACTGACTTTCTGTCAACTCCAGCTCCAGGAAATGCGGCGCCAGACCGGTATCCTCTAATACCTGACGCACCAGGCTTACCAGCGTCCCTTGACGCAACTGATGCCCCGACAGGTTCACCGACACCCGAATGGGCGCCAGCCCTTCGCGCTGCCATTCACACGCCTGGCGGCAGGCTTCACGCAGCACAAACTCGCCGATTGCGCCGATCAGCCCTGTCTCTTCGGCCAGACCGATAAAGTCGCTTGTGGGGATGCGACCCAACTGCGGATGATCCCAACGCACCAGTGCTTCGGCAGCCTGCAGCCTCCCTGTCGCCAGGCATAACTTGGGCTGGTAAAAAACCTTGAGCTGATGTTCGGCGATGGCTTTACGCAGCTGATTTTCCAACTGCAACCGCTCAAAGGTGCTGTGTTGCAGGCTATGACTAAAAAATTGAAAGCGACCGCCGCCCAGATGCTTGGCCTGCTGCATGGCTTTGTTTGCCTGATTGACCAGCGTGCCAGCGTCCCGCGCGATGTCAGACAGCAGGCTGATACCGATGGAGGCACTGACGACCAGTTCATGGTCTTCAATTACCAGCGGCCGGCTCAGCTTGCTCAGCAGTCGGGTTGCGACTCGCGCCAGGCTGGTCAGGCTGCCATAGGCATCGAACAACACCGCGAACTCATCACCCGACAGGCGCGCGATTGTGTAGGCTTCAGGCATGGCCTTGACCATCCGTTTCGCAACTTCTTGCAGAACTTGATCAGCCAGCTCATGCCCCAGGTTGTCATTGAGCAGTTTGAAGCGGTCAAGGTTGATATGCAGCAATGCCAGGCTGCGCGAGCCCTGCCGCACACGCAAATTGGCCTCCTCCAGACGCTCTCTGAATAACAGCCGATTGGCCAGGCCGGTCAGTTCATCGAAATGCGTGAGGTGACGCACACGTGCTTCGGATTCTCGTCGCGCCGAGAGGTCGCTGACAAACGCCACAATATGGCTGATGTGCTCGTTATCATCCCGCACCACCTTGAGCTGAAGCCATTGTGGATACAGCTCGCCGTTCTTTCGCGTCTCAACCAGCTCGCCTTGCCAGCGATCCAACTGATCAAGCGAAATTTGAATGGTCGGAAAATGTCGACTGGCATCGCGGCAACAGGCCAGCTCATCCATTCGACGCCCGATCAACTCTTCTACGGTGTAACCGCTGATATGACTAAAAGCCCGATTGACAGCCAATGCGGCGTAAGACGGATCGAGAATGACAATGCCTTCACTGGCCGCTTCAAATACGGTGGCGGCCAGGCGACGCTGTTCCACCTCCCCCACCAGCTCTGCATTCAGTTGCTCACTGCGTACATTAGCGAGCTGCAAGTCTTCGAATAATGCCTGAGGGTGTGCATGACGCGCCTGACGGCGACTCACTTGCCAGCCGAGAACGCCCAGCAGAGCCAGGAAAACTCCCAGCCCAATGCCGAAAAAAACACCCTGATAGCTGAAACTCTGAATCATCGGCAAAATTCTTATCAGTGGATCAACCAAAAGTTGCCCGAGCATACACAAGCAATGCCTGCGGCCAAACGGTGACGCGTCATTAAATAGATGAAATAAATATGCTGAATCAGTCCGCACCGCGTGCTCCGTTTTAAAGCACTCAACCCAAGACCGCGACGGACGGACAAGCAGAGGACAACACTAAGCGGCATTGGGGTTTGCCCGGTTTGAGCCAGCACCCTAGAATGCGCCGATGCGCGATGATCTCTCTCTCTTGTTAAATTCCCTCAACGATGCCCAACGTCAGGCCGTCACGGCCAGTGTCGGGCGTCAGTTGGTTCTGGCCGGCGCAGGTTCCGGCAAAACCCGTGTGTTGGTGCACCGTATCGCCTGGTTGATCCAGGTCGAAAACGCCTCCCCGCACTCTGTGCTGTCGGTGACCTTCACCAACAAGGCCGCTGCCGAGATGCGCCACCGCATCGAACAGCTCATGGGCATCAACCCGGCCGGCATGTGGGTAGGCACCTTCCACGGCCTCGCACATCGTCTGCTGCGGGCGCACTGGCAAGAAGCCGGGCTGAGCCAGACCTTCCAGATTCTCGACAGCGATGACCAGCAACGCTTGGTCAAACGTGTGATTCGTGAACTCGGGCTGGACGAACAACGCTGGCCAGTGCGTCAGGCGCAATGGTTTATCAACGGTCAAAAAGACGAAGGTCTGCGCCCTAAACATATTCAAGCCAGCGGCGACTTGTTCCTGGCCACCATGCGCAACATCTACGAAGCCTACGAAGTTGCATGCCAACGCGCAGGCGTAATCGACTTCTCTGAACTGCTGTTGCGTGCCCTGGACCTGTGGCGTGACCATCCGGGCTTGCTGGCGCATTACCAGAAGCGTTTCCGGCATATTCTGGTGGACGAATTCCAGGATACCAACGCCGTTCAGTATGCGTGGCTACGATTACTGGCCAAGGGCGGCGACAGCCTGATGGTCGTAGGGGATGACGACCAATCGATTTATGGCTGGCGCGGCGCCAAGATTGAGAACATCTACCAGTACTCGACCGACTTCCCGGATGCCGAAACCATCCGCCTGGAGCAAAACTATCGCTCCACCGCCGGTATCCTCAAAGCGGCCAACGCCCTGATTGCCAATAACAGCGGACGTATGGGCAAAGAGCTGTGGACCGACGGCGGCGAAGGCGAAGCAATCAATCTATACGCGGCCTTCAACGAACATGACGAAGCACGTTACGTTGTCGAAACCATCGAAAGCGCCCTGAAAACCGGTCTTGCTCACAGCGATATCGCTATTTTGTACCGCTCCAACGCCCAATCACGTGTGCTTGAAGAAGCGCTGCTGCGTGAGCGTATTCCGTACCGTATTTACGGTGGCCAACGCTTCTTCGAGCGGGCGGAAATCAAAAATGCCATGGCTTATATGCGCCTGCTGGAAGGTCGAGGCAATGACGCCGCTCTGGAGCGGGTCATCAACGTACCGGCTCGCGGCATCGGTGAAAAAACCGTCGAAGCCATTCGCGAACACGCTCGACACAGCGATGTGTCAATGTGGGAAGCGATGCGCCAACTGATCGCCAATAAAGCCCTGCCAGGTCGCGCTTCGGGTGCCATCGCCGGCTTTATCGAACTGATCGAAAACCTGTCGGCAAAAGTCATGGAGATGCCTCTGCATCTGATGACCCAAACCGTGATCGAACAAAGCGGGCTGATTGCCTACCACCAGGCGGAAAAAGGCGAAAAGGGCCAGGCCCGGGTAGAGAACCTTGAGGAACTGGTCAGCGCGGCGCGCAACTTCGAAAGCAATGACGAAGACGAAGAACTGTCGCCTCTGGCGGCTTTCCTCGGTCACGCCTCGCTGGAAGCCGGTGACACCCAGGCTGAAGAACATGAAGACGGCATCCAGTTGATGACGCTGCACAGCGCCAAAGGGCTGGAATTTCCATATGTGTTCCTGGTCGGCATGGAAGAAGGTCTGTTCCCTCACAAGATGAGTCTGGAAGAACCCGGCCGCCTTGAAGAAGAACGCCGTCTGGCCTACGTGGGCATCACTCGGGCCATGCACAATCTGGTCATGACTTATGCTGAAACCCGACGCTTGTACGGTAGCGAAACCTATAACAAGGTTTCGCGTTTCGTACGCGAAGTACCCAAAGGTCTGATTCAGGAAGTTCGGCTTTCCAACAGCGTCAGCCGTCCTTTCGGCGGCGGCCAAAAGCAAAGCGCCAGCACTTTGTTTGGCGGATCAGAGATCCCTGAAACCGAATTCAAACTCGGTCAGATGGTGAAGCATGCCGTGTTTGGTGAAGGCGTTATCCTCAACTTTGAGGGCGCTGGCGCTCAAGCGCGGGTGCAAGTCAACTTCTCCGAAGGCAGCAAGTGGCTGATGATGGGCTATGCCAAACTTGAGGCTGTCTGACAGCAACACGACAGCCTTCAGACGATAAAGTGAGCAACATGGGCTCAGGTGTATTTTCCTCCTGAACATTCTGGGCCCTGTTGCCAGCTACCTTTGCGGCGTTGTCCGCCCTCTTTGCCAGAGTCGGCTCGAGTACTTCATCCCGGGCTTTACCACCTTGCCGGGAGCATTGACCTGATTACCGCTGGGGTCGTGATGCTGACTGTCAGGCAATAGCCGCAGTGCCTTTGCCATCGAGACGCTCATCTATACCTACAGAATATAGAGACACGTCCTACCTACAACCAGGCAAAAGCCCGAAACACTCTAGCGCTAGCCAGACACACCTCACCTGTGCAACATGGCGCGCGTGTCATCCACAAATGGGAACCCTTTATGAAACGTTTTCTTAGCATCGCCATGGCGTTGTGCATCGGCTTGACGATGAGCCTCGACGCAAACGCCAAACGCTTCGGCGGTGGCAAGAGTTTTGGTTCGGCCCCTAGCCACCAAACTCGCCAAGCCGCTCCAGCCGCCGCTCCTGCTGCTGCGGGCGCAGCAGCCAAGGCCGGTGGTGCTTCGCGCTGGTTAGGCCCTTTGGCCGGCCTCGCTGCTGGTGGCCTGCTGGCCTCCATGTTCATGGGCGACGGCTTCCAGGGCATGCAGATCTTCGACATTCTGATCATGGCAGTCATTGCCTTCCTGATCTTCCGCTTCATCGCCGCGCGTCGTCGTAAACAGCAGACTTTCATGGCGCCTGCTGGTCACGCACCGATGCAACGTGAAGCCTTCGATGCCAAACCTGCAGCTGCGTCGATCTTCGGCGGCAGTTCGGCAGCACGTCCGGTGATCAACGCACCGGCCTGGTTCAACGAACAAAACTTCCTGGAAGCTGCGCGCAACCATTTCCAATCCCTGCAACAGCACTGGGATGCCAATGAAATGGACAAAATCGCCGAGTTCGTAACTCCGCAAATGCTCGACTTCCTCAAGCGCGAGCGTGCCGATCTGGGTGATGGATTCCAATCCACCTACATCGACAATCTGACCGTGCAACTGGACGGCCTGGATGATCGCGCAGACAAAACCATCGCCACGCTGACCTTCAGCGGCGTATCGAAGTCCTCGCGCTTTGATCAGGGTGAAGTCTTCAGCGAAAGCTGGAACATGGAACGCCAGCAAGGTGAAAACCAGCCGTGGCTGGTCGCCGGTATTCGCCAGAACGGCTGATCCTGCAAGCATCATCTGCCATACCCAAAGCCCCGGACTTGTCCGGGGCTTTGCATTTCACGATTGCACTTATAACGAGCTACTGTATAAAGCGCGTCATATAAACCGCGCCATAGAGTATGAGGATTGAGGTCGTGGAAGAGATCATCGAAGAACTACGCGAAAAAAACGAGCCTGTGCCGGTTCCTTTGGAACTGCCTGAGGAAGACCAGTTGGTGGAAATCGAAGAACAACTGTTCATCGACATCCCGTTTGTCTTCAGAGAATTTTTGCTGACCGTCAGTGATGTGGTGTACGGCAGCCTGGAACCGGTCACCGTGACCGATCCACAGTCCCATACCTATCTGCCAGAAGTTGCCGCGACCGCTTGGGACCTGGGCGTCCCCCGCGAGCTGATCCCGATCTGTCAGGACGGCGACGACTACTACTGTGTTGAAGAAGACGGCACCGTCGTTTTATGGTCTGGTGAAGAAGAGCTGGTTACCGAAGAAACCTGGGAATCGGTCTGGCACTGGGCGCGGGACGTCTGGCTGGAAAGCTGATACCTGCCTCGGCAAGCCCGCTTTCCAGCCATTGGTCAGCGGGCGGTCATTGGCCATTATCCTTGTGATTGTCCAGCGTCTCCAACAGCGCAACCTGCATGCGCGTATGGACGCGGACAAACCAGCGCCACAGCACCGCAACGACACCCGCCGCTACCACTGCAATGACCATCAGCAGCTCTTTGGTAGGCAAAATACTCGCGGACAATGCCGAGAGCAGCAAAAAGATCACCAGCAACGACAGCAGCGGGATCACTTCAGCGATCACCTTGCGCACACGTTGTGTATGACGTCCGGCCATTTCAGGCTTGACCCCCATCTCTGCCAGTAACATCGATAGCGCCTTGAGCTTGCGGTATGCCGCAATCAAGAACGGCAGCGACAGTAATAACGCGGCTCCCCAAATCATCCCGTTCTGCCAGCTCGGCTCCAGAATCCAGCCCTGTAAATAGCGCCCGATCCTGGGGGCGAAATAACCACCTGCAAAGAAAATAGCGATAACCAATGCCAGGTTTACGCCAACCTGCAGCAAGATTTTTCGGATCATGGCCACCAATAACGCCCCTTCTCCCTGAGGCTGAATACTGCGCAACCATTCTCCATACAGCCCAAATACCCGTGACAAACGGCTAGGAACCACTTTCGCCAGCTTCAGCGAGAGCGGGTCTGCGGCGCGTATCAAGTAAGGCGTCATCAGGGTCGTCAACACCGATACCGCGACGGCTACGGGGTACAGGAAGCTGCTGGTGACCTGAAGAGTCATACCCAGCGCCGCAATAATGAATGAAAACTCGCCTATTTGAGAAAGCCCCATCCCTACGCGCAATGAAGTCCGTCCGTCATTACCGGCGATAAACGCACCAATACCGCAGGAAAGCATTTTCCCCAGTACTACGGCGATGGTTATCACCACGATCGGCAGCGCATATTCCCAAAGGATTGCCGGATCGAGCATCAGCCCGATGGCGACGAAAAAAATAGCGCTGAACAGATCACGCACTGGCTCGATCAAGCGTTCTATTTTCAGCAACTGCCGAGATTCGGCCATGATGGCGCCGATCAAAAAGGCCCCAAGGACCATGCTGTACTCCAGCTTTACCACCAGCAGGCAAAAGCCAAAACACAGCCCGAGCACGGTAATCAGCAACATTTCATTGCTCTCAAACCGGGCCACATAAGCCAGCACTCGCGGTACCAGCAAAATGCCGATGACCAGCGCTACGATCATAAAGAGTGACAGCTTGCCGACCGTCGAAAACACCTCTTCAGGACTGACACTGCCGCTGACTGCAATGCTCGACAGCAGCGCAATGATTCCGATACCCAAGATGTCCTCAACGATCAATACGCCAAAAATAAGCTGCGCAAAGCGTTCGTTTTTCATCTTCAGGTCGTTAAGCGCTTTAACGATGATGGTGGTCGACGAAATGGCCAGGATCGCCCCCAAAAACAGCGAATCCATGGTGTTCCAGTCGAACCAGCGGCCAATTTCGTAGCCGATCCAGATCATCAGCGTAATTTCCATAAACGCTGCGATAAAAGCCGTGGCCCCCACCTTGAACAACTTGCGCAGACTGAACTCCAGTCCCAGGCAAAACATCAAAAAAATCACCCCCAGCTCGGCGAGGGTTTTGATTGTCTCTTCATCATGGATCAAGCCGAAAGGCGGGGTATGCGGGCCGATAATAAAACCCGCAACGATATAACCAAGCACCACCGGCTGCTTGAAACGGTGGAAAAGGATGGTCACTACACCCGCGACCAGCATGATGACTGCCAGATCCTGAATAAAACTGATGGCATGCATGGCGTGGGGCTCCTTGCTCAATGGTTACACAACAACAGAACGTCAGGCACAGCCTATTAGGCTGTATGTACAAACCGTTTTAAATGTAGGAATTAGCCGCTTGTCGGGCTTTTGCAGGTTAACACCGCGACTTACTCTAAAAAGGCAGTGCAATATATGGAAACAGATGCATCCAAGCGTGACGGCAGTCGAAACCGCAGCGTCCCGTTAAATACTGTTTCAAAAATCGACAAGTATCCGTAGAGATGCCCATTTCACTGCTGCAACACAACCGCGAGCCTGCTGCTATGGAACCCGGAAACGCCCAACTATCGATGACGGTCTTGATGACCCCGGACATGGCCAACTTCTCTGGCAATGTTCACGGTGGAACATTGCTCAAGTACCTCGACGAAGTCGCTTACGCTTGCGCCAGCCGCTATGCGGGCCGCTATGTGGTCACTTTGTCAGTGGATCAGGTTATTTTTCGTGAGCCGATTCATGTCGGTGAGCTGGTGACCTTCCTGGCGTCGGTCAACTACACCGGCAACACGTCAATGGAAGTAGGGATCAAAGTCGTTACCGAGAATATCCGTGAACGCTCGGTGCGCCACACCAACAGCTGCTTCTTCACGATGGTCGCTGTCGATGACGCTCGTAAACCGGCCGCTGTCCCGCCTTTGCAGCCGCTCAACAGTGAAGACAAGCGTCGCTTCATCCAGGGCAAGCAACGCCGCCAGATCCGCCAGGAGCTGGAACAGCGCTACCGTGAGTTGAAAGACGAATCGATGTAACGCCCTCTGCGGGCGAAACGACTAAAAATCGATCGGCACAGCCTCAAACCGCACACGCGGATGAGCAATGCGGTCCTGGGCTCGCACCAGTTGCAACTCGTAACTGGTACAGGCCTGCGTTTCAAGAAGGACTTCATGCACCGCCGCGGCCGCGAACTCAAAGGCCGCAACCAGGCTGTCACCCAATAACACGCGTGCCAGGAACAAACCGGCCGTCAAGTCACCCACGCCCACCGGTTGACGCGGGAAAGCCAACAGAGGGCGCCTCAGGTGCCAACTGCCCTCAGCCGTCACCAACAGCATCTCAAAGCTCTCTACCGGCTTGCCGGGATAAGACAAATGCTTCACCAGCACCGCCTTTGGGCCGCGCGCCAAAAGGCTGCGCGCCATCGCCAGGCAATCGAACAATGATTGCGGATGGCGGCCACAAAAACTGTCCAGCTCCAATTGATTTGGGCACAAAAAATCCGCCATCGCGACGGCTTCGTCGAGCAGGAAGTCGCTGACTTCTTGGGCCACGATGCAGCCCTTTTCGGGATGCCCCATCACCGGATCACACAGATAAAGTGCTTGAGGGTTGATCGCCTTGATCCGTGCCACCCCTCTCAATATGGCCTGACCCTGGGCGGCGCTGCCCAGGTAGCCCGACAGGATCGCATCACAATTGCCCAACTCACCAATCGCAGCAATCCCGTCCACCAGCGCAGGAATGTGCTCAGGAGCCAGTACTTCGCCTGTCCATTGGCCATACTGGGTGTGATTAGAGAACTGCACCGTGTTCAAAGGCCACACGTTCACCCCGAGGCGCTGCATAGGAAAAACGGCTGCGCTGTTGCCGGCATGGCCGAAAACCACGTGGGATTGGATGGCGAGTAAATGAGGTGTACGTTTCATGCCGGATTCCAGACTACGGGTGGATTCAAGCCACGCAGTATGCGATGAAAAGCAGCCTGTACGACAGACTGAAGACGCAGTTAAGCTGGGCTGAACCTGTTGGAGCACACGGAATGCTGACCCTTGGAAATATGTTTGTGCTGATGCTGCTGGCCACTGGCGCTGCCTGGCTGTGGCATAACCACGGTATGCGCGAGCGGGCGCTGGAGCGGGTTAAGCAACACTGCAAAAAACTCGATATCGAGCTTCTGGATGAAAATGTCGCACTTAAAAAAATCGGGTTCATCCGCGATGGCAACGACCGCAAACGTCTGGCACGTGTATATAACTTTGAATTTACCGTGACGGGTGATCAACGTCACACCGGGACCATCACGCAATTCGGTGCCCATAGCGCAAAAATAGAATTGCCGCCCTACCCGTTCAAAACCGAGCCCGAGCCGCAAGAAGTCCCCAGCGCTCAGATCATTGAGCTCAATCAGTGGCGTGAAGAACACCGCAAGACGCGTCATTGAGCCCTTTTAAGCAGCTATAAAGCTCTGCTGGCTGCTTACCCTCCTGTCCGCCGCAAGAAAGTCCACGCTATCGGTTGTTTCGCGCCCCCCATGCTGTGCCTGTGGATAACTTCTTTTCGCTTCGACCTGATAACACTGTAAACCCGCGACTTAGAGACGTTTTCGGGTTTATTTCGGTCGTTATCCTCATATACAATTTGTAATTGTAGGACAATTTTACCAGCACAGAATCAGCCTAAAACGCCCTGTTTTCGAGCTTTTTCTCCTGCGCGGCCCCTGAAACCCCCAAGCCAAGTGCTCTTTTCCAGCACAGTTGGCATCCGCTACTGCATCAAGCCTCATCTGGCCGCTCAAAAAGGCAGTTTTTCATCCCTGACTGGAGCGCATCCAGGTCGTGAACCCGATCAAAGATCAACTCAATTCGTGAATCGGCACGCCATTCGCTGAGTTTCCACTCTGCGATGGAGTTATCCACAGAATTACTTGAAAGCCACCCTGCTGGCGTATGGATAACCAGCTTTGCACGACGCCAATCCAGGCTTTTTAGCCACTGCTGAAGAGCGTCCGGCTCGAATTGCATCGAGGCATGCCAACGCCAACCCACACTCCACCCCTCAGGCTGCAACTGGGGCATTACCAGTGGGATTTTCGGGTTGATAATTAGGCTTCCTGATTGATTAAAATCCTTATAAATCAATGAGTTATCCACAGCATGAATAACGCTCACGTTGGCTGCAGGCAGCGTATTTAGCGGGATGCAGCCATGTTCGGTCCACAAAACAGGGCACTTTGGCAGACCGCATGCAATCTCCTCACGTTGCTCATTTTGCACACTATTAGATTTATTCATGACCACTAAACCGGCACTTTTCAGGGCCGTTTTTTGAGTATCAGGCAACGGTTTACCGTGAGCCATTGCCTGTGCATCCAGCACTACGACACAGGGCTGTACCGCCAGAACGCCCAGCCAAGGGGCTTCGCTGAGCTGCTTCAGGATTTGTGCAGGATGTCCAAGACCGGAAGGTTCGATAAATAATCGATCGGGTTTTGCCCTGCGTAACAGGCGGCTCAAGCCAATCTGAAAGGGTGCACCATTGACGCAACACACACATCCGCCCGCCACTTCGGCAATCGTGACAGCCTCATCTCCCTGGCTCATCAGGGCCGCGTCCAGGCCAATTTGACCGAACTCATTGACGAGCACAGCCCAGCGCTCCTGAACGGGCTTCTGCGCCATCAGGTGCTGAATCAGACTGGTTTTGCCGGCACCGAGGGGCCCGGCAATCATATGAGTAGGAATGTTCTGCAACATCATCGCCAGCTTCTGTGTTGATCGAAGCAAACAATATGCCTCAGGCCAGCCAATCCAGGGTCAAAATCAAGCGCCGCTCACCCTGCCCCAGGGCGGGGGAACGATGGATCAAGCCCGCGCCTTCGTTACCCTGCCATTTCTCTCCTTTGAGTAAAGCGACTTCTCCCTGGTTTATTTGCTGGATCACGGTTGCTTGCGTTGGCTCGGCCTGTAATTGCCCCAGACAACGTCGTTCCATCGCACCCTCTTCAAGCCATTGGCTGCCAATCCCTGCATAAGTGGTGATAAGACGCACTGGCACATGATCAACGTGAAAACGTGGACACATGGCCTTATCCAGGGCCCTGAGACGCAGCCCAATGCGTTTTGCGCCCAACAGGCAGCTGTAGGCGCTGACCAGCCAGGAAATATCCGAAATGAAGCCTGCATAGCCTTCCAGGTCGTTAAACCTCGATGCAAGACCTTGCAGGTTGGGCGATGCGTGCTCATTGCACATTTCAATGCTGATTGAATCAGCCAAGGGCTCATCAAAAGAGAGTAATAAAGCCCCGAAATCCGAGATATGCACAGGTAGCTGACGCTGCCAGATCGCCAGATTAACGCCATCGTCCAGTATTCGCGCCAGCACGTCAGGCGTTGGCCCTGTGGCCTGCTGAACCGTAGGTAGAGCGGGCATGACCTGTGCCTTCATCACGCTGTCACCTCTTCGTGCCAGTCACCAAACGGATCGTTAAGTTGTGACCAGCCTACAGCTCCCAAGGCCATTTCATCTTCATTCAGCAAACAGGCATCGAGCTCGGACGTCAGTTGAGTGAAATCGATGTGCTGACCGATAAACACCAACTCCTGACGACAGTCCGCAGTGTCCGGCAACCATTTTTGGAGGATTTCAGCCTTGGCTTCCGGGTCTTGCGGCCATTGTTCTCTAGGAACAAAGCGCCACCAACGCCCGGCAAATCCATAGCGCATCAACCCACCCGCCTGCGACCAACTGCCCGCTTCCTCGTATTTGCTGGCCAGCCAAAAAAAGCCCTTGGAGCGCAGCAATTTGCCATTGGTCCAAGGACGGTCAATAAAATTGAAAAAACGCTCGGGATGAAAAGGACGACGCGCGCGATAAGCCGCCGAGGCGATTCCATACTCCTCGGTTTCAGGTACATGCTCGCCACGTAACTCTTGCAACCAGCCAGGCGAAAGCGCTGCCCGATCAAAGTCGAAACGGCCAGTATCAAGAATTTTTTTCAGCGGGACTTCACCCATGACCATCGGGATGATTTCAGCCTGGGCGTTCAGGCGCTCCAAAATGGCGATTAATTCCTCGCGATCTGAACGACTGATGAGATCGATTTTGCTGATCAAAATAACGTCAGCGAATTCAATTTGTTCAATTAAAAGGTCCGTGATTGAACGATCATCATCTTCCCCGAGGGTTTCACCCCGTGAAGCAAGACTGTCTGCCGCCTGGTAATCCTGTAAAAAATTCAGGCCATCGACCACCGTCACCATGGTGTCCAAACGAGCAATATCCGCCAGGCTTTGGCCGGACTCATCACGAAAAGTGAACGTTTCAGCGACAGGCAGAGGCTCCGAAATACCGGTCGACTCGATTAATAAGTAATCAAATCGACCCTCGCGGGCCAACTTGCCAACTTCCATGAGCAAGTCTTCGCGCAGGGTGCAACAGATGCAGCCATTGCTCATTTCGATCAGTTTTTCTTCCGCACGATTCAAACTCACATCGCGCTGAACCTCCCCGCCATCAATATTTATTTCGCTCATATCGTTAACAATCACTGCCACACGCAGGTTGTCACGGTTGCGCAAAATATAGTTCAGCAGGGTGCTTTTTCCTGCGCCGAGAAATCCGGAAAGCACAGTCACCGGTAGACGTTCAGGCATGGAAGTTCCTCATCAGGGTTGGCAGGTCAAAGCGCCCGCTTGTTGGCATGACCGATATCGATCGCCGATAATGATACATTATAACAATACACACCATTAAATTGTTATCTTGTAACATCACCCCGTTTATATGATGGAAGCCTTTATGAATGCCTTGACCCTTCCCGATGTTGCGTCACAAAACACCCTTCAAGCTCTACCGCTTGAATGGGTCGGAATGTGCGGTATCGCTTTGCCCGTTGTGATTGATGGGCAGCGACTGTCCGCCACAGCCGATGCGGGAGTCAGCCTGGATGACAGTGAGGCACGTGGTATTCATATGTCGCGCTTATATTTAGCGCTGGAAGTACTCGAGTCGCAGGAGCTGAACCCGCTACTTTTGAAGAAAATTTTGCAGCGTTTTTTGGACAGTCATGATGATTTATCAATCAGTGCCTACCTGCGAATTCATACCCATGTGCTACTCAAACGCCCCGCATTGGTCAGCCCTTTGAGTGGCTGGAAGAGCTACCCAGTGAGCATCGATGCTGCTGTGAAAAACGGAATGTTCCACGTGGAACTAAAAACTGAAGTGATCTATTCCTCAACCTGCCCCTGTTCGGCGGCATTGGCCCGACAGTTAATTCAGCAAAAATTCATGGATGACTTTGCCAATAAATCACTTCAGCACGCAGAGGTTTTAAGCTGGCTGGGCAGTTCGCGAGGCATCGTTGCAACGCCTCATAGCCAAAGAAGTACTGCCTATTTGCAGCTTCGCATGAACACAGAACTGCCTGACATTCCGTTGATTCCGATCATCGACATGGCCGAAAGTGCATTAGGTACCGCAGTACAAACCGCCGTAAAACGCGCAGATGAACAAGCCTTCGCGCTAGCGAACGGGCAGAACTTGATGTTCTGTGAGGATGCAGCGCGGCGATTGAATGTCGCGCTTAAAGCGTCTCCTGGTGTCATAGGCTTCGACTTGAAAGTCGTCCATGCAGAAAGTCTGCACAGCCATGACGCCGTTGCCGAGAGCCGCTGGAACTGGGAGTCGCAATGACCGGCAACAATCACTGCGTCAGGTTAATTGGTCAAGCGCGTGGTTTGACGGTTCCACAGTTTTGTCCCAGCCACACAGCGCGGGTATCCATGCTGCCTTTCTGCTGGATGCCCGTAGCATTGAAAGTGCCGTTCACCTGAGTGGTGAACTCACGATCACTGAGGAAGGTGGCCACACCATCGCCCTGAGCTTTTGGACAACTAAAGCGAAATTTCCACTGATTTCCACTACGCTCAGTGATCTGTTGGTTACAACCTGACTTAGGATCAGTCAGCGGAACCTCTTCAGATTTCACTTGGTCAGGTGTCAGGCACACTCGAACACCTTTACCGCCCATGGTGAGCCCTTGGCTTTCCAATTGAGCTTTTTGTTCCGGAGTTAGCATATTCTGCAACTGGCCTAACATTACCTGCAGATCTGGAAGCTGCTGACCATCGACTTGCATGTTGCTGGAAGTCAGCTCCCAAAGTCCTGGTTGCAGCACTTGTGCTTGGGCCAAGGGGATCGATAAACCGCAGGCTATGAATAGCCCAAGAAGACGAACATTCATCAAGTAACTCCTTCGAAAGTGTCCGTGTTAGACGTCAAAAATAGATGGGCGTTGCACAACAATTAAAAGGGACATCACAAACAGACCTGGTCTGTCAGTACTCAACGCAGGACCCTTCAGGAGCAAGGATACGCATGGAATATCTAGCCCCACACATTATTGGCTACCTTATTTTATTGATTCACAGCTTAGGCTTAATTGCCGCATTGCATGCGGTTTTAACCGTCAGAACGGCGCAGGGGTCGATCGCTTGGGCGATGTCGCTATTTTTTATTCCTTACTTAACCCTTATCCCCTATCTCATCTTCGGTCGCAGTTCGTACGATGATTACATTCGTGCCCGGCGCGTAGCCAACCAAGAAATGCGTGAAGCCATTGCGGACATGAACTGGAGACCCTGGGTTGAGGAAGCGCTCGCCGCTCGCAACTCAAAAGCCTACACCTCTCTGCGAGCCATGCCGAAGTTGGGACGCATGCCTTGCCTGGCGAACAATACGGTACGCTTATTGATCAATGGCACCGAAACCTTCGATGCCATTTTCAAAGCGATTCGCGCGGCCAAAGAAGTGGTTCTGGTGCAGTTTTTTATCGTGCATGACGATGAGTTAGGCATGAAGTTACATGCCTTACTTCTAGAGAAAGCTGCCGAAGGTGTTGCCGTGTATTTGCTGTACGACAGTATTGGCAGCCACTCCCTGCCCAAGTCCTATGCTGAGACCTTGCGCGCGGGGGGTGTTCAGGCACATGCATTTGCAACCCGTGCCGGCTGGATCAGTCGGTTTCAGATCAACTTCCGTAATCATCGGAAAGTGGTCGTGGTGGATGGTGTCCGTGGATTTGTCGGCGGGCACAATGTGGGTGATGAGTACCTGGGAGCCAAACCTCCGTTGTCGCCGTGGCGTGATACTCACGTCGACGTTTGCGGTCCAGTGGTCGCGTGCCTGCAAGAATCCTTTGCTGAAGACTGGTTCTGGGCCTCACGCAAACTCCCGCCGCTGATTCTGCCGCAAAGCTATCCAGAGGGTGGCGTGCTATGTCAGTTCCTCGCAAGCGGCCCGGCAGACTCATATGAAACCTGTTCACTGTTTTTCGTCGAAGCCATCCATGCCGCCAATCACAGGGTATGGATCACAAGCCCTTACTTTGTTCCCGATGAAGCAGTCTTTGCAGCACTAAGACTCGCCGTATTGCGTGGGGTTGATGTACGAATCCTCATTCCTTCCCGACCAGACCATAAGATTGTTTACGCAGCTTCCAGCCTGTATGCCTTTGAAGCCGTGCGTGCCGGCGTGCGAATCTTTCGTTATCAACCCGGCTTCTTGCATCAAAAAGTAGTGTTGATCGATGATGAAATCAGCGCCATTGGCAGTGCCAACATGGATAACCGATCTTTCCGTCTCAACTTTGAAGTGATGCTGCTCACTGTCGACGGAGCGTTTGCCAAACAGGTCGAACACATGTTGCTCGACGACTTCGCCCTGTCACTGGAAATCACCGAAGCCGATATCAAGGCGACCCACCGCTTGCAACAACTGGGGATGCGCGTGGCACGCCTGGTTTCGCCGGTCCTGTAAAAAAGGCCGTGTCGCTCTTAGCGGCACGGCCTTTTGTCTTTCGCAATAATACTCAGCTGTAAATATCACGCCGGGTACGCGGCAACTCAAGCGAGCCGTCAGCGAATGGTTTGGTCGCCAGAATCTGATCGATGTTGATCCAGCCGCGTGCGAATGCATAGGCACAGCCCGCGAGGTACAACCGCCAAATACGCAAGGTTTGTTCGGGTACTTGCTTGGCGGCAGCCTCAAGGTTGTTTTCCAGGCGCTGGCTCCAATGTTCCAGGGTGCGCGCGTAATGCAGGCGCAAGCTTTCGACATCGACTACTTCCAGCCCCGCTTCACTGATCTGCGCGGTGATCATTGAAAGGTGTGGCAACTCCCCATTGGGGAACACATAGCGCTCGATGAAATCTCCGGCACCACGTCCCACCGGGCGCCCATCCGTATGTTTGGCGGTGATGCCGTGATTCATCACCAAACCACCTTCCCGAACAGCCTTGAACAGGATTTCACAGTACTCACGAAGGTTCGCATGCCCAACGTGCTCAAACATACCCACGCTGACGATTTTGTCGAATCGACCATCCTGTGGTAAATCACGATAGTCCAACAGTTGCAATTCAACCTTGTCTTGCAGGCCTTCGGCGTTGACACGCTCCCGGGCCAAGGTCAGCTGTTCTTTGCTTAAAGTAATGCCGAATACCTTGACCCCAAACTCCCGCGCGGCAAAACGCGCCAACCCACCCCAACCACAACCAACATCCAGCAGATACTCACCTGGTTTTAATCTCAGCTTGCGGCACAGCAGGCGAAATTTGGCTTGTTGTGCATCATCAAGGCTCTCTTCACCGGTTTCGAAATAGCCACAGGAATAGGCCATGTCACGGTCGAGCCACAGCTGATAGAAGTCATTGGACAGGTCGTAATGATATGAAATGGATGCGGCATCCGTGGCCTTGTCGTGATAGATCCGCGTAGGGGAAACAGACCCTTCATCATCGTCCACGAGCGCCTGGCTTAACTCATCACATACACGAACCACTTCGCTGATGGAGCCTTCAAGCTCAAGGCGTCCTTCAACGAATGCACTGCCCAATAGTCCGAGGCTCGGATGTGTAAACTCAGCCACAAGCTGTGGATCCTTGACCACAATCGTGACACTGGGTGCAGGGCCAAAATTAAATTCATGCCCATCCCAAAGCTTTAGACGTAATGGAAGCTGAAGTTTTTGTAAGGCTGGTGGCAATTGCGCGAGCATCAGTGGGTCCTCCCTCATTCAGGCATCGAAGCTATAGATAGGGTAGACGATTAACCGAAACTTTCAGCTTCTCGATTCCGAGGGCAAACGTCTGAGCGCGGAGGTGTTACGGAGAGTCAATGCGATCAGCTCAGCGGCTGATCGCATGTTTCATCATGGGCGATGAATCAACTGTTTGGCCAAAGCCTCGAACGCAGGAATAGTCACCGGATCATTTGCTGAGTTGCTGGCAATCGGATTGGAGGCATAACGCACAATGACCATCTCGGCTTTGGGGTCGATGTAGATGCGCTGACCATACACTCCACGTGCCATGAAGGCGCCGTCCGCATTGTGAGTGACCCACCACATGTTTCGGTAACTGCCACCCTTGAGCAGGTCGTATCCAGCCTTGGCAAAGGCGTCTTTATCACCGCCGCTGCGTATGTCTTCCACAACCGCTTTGGGAACGATTTGCTGAGCAAGGTATTGGCCCTCATTACGGATCATTTCGCCAAAGCGTGCCAAATCCCGTAGACCCGTATTCAACCCACCACCGGCGAATGGCGTACCGATTGAATCAACAGTGAAATAGGCATCCTGTTCTGCACCGATGCGCTGCCAGATTTTTTCAGACAGTAATTGCGCCACATTGCGCCCGGTCACTCGTGCGATCACCCAGCCCAGCACATCGGTATTTACGGTTTTATAAGCGAATGCTTTGCCATGTTCACCTAACGGTTTCACCGTCAATAAAAACTCCATGTAACTGCGCGGTCCGGTGTAGTCCTTTGGTTTTGGCAACGGGCTGCCGGCTTGAGCGTGTTGCCAGACCTCTGCATTCGGATCGGAATAGTCTTCGCTGTATTTGAGCCCGGTGGTCATATCCAGTACCTGACGCAACGTGGCACTACCAAAGGCAGACGCCGCCAACTCCGGTACATAGTCCGCGACTTTTTTATTCGCATCCAGCGTGCCATCCGCCACCAACATGGCGCCCAAAGTGCCGACCACTGATTTAGTGACAGACATGGCACCGTGCTGCCCTTCCGGAGTCAGGACACCGAAGTAGCGTTCGTAAACAATTTTTCCGCGATGCAACACCACGATGCCATCGGTGTAATTCGCCGCCAGCGATTGTTCCCAGGTCATCGGTTGCTTGGCGCCCAACGGCACAAAACTCAATTTATCGATATCGGCTCGTAATGCTCGCACCAACGGAACTGGCGCCCCTAACCCCCGGGACACATTCGTGGTGGGCATCAATTGACGGAAATTTGAAACGCTCCAGCGCATGGCAGGAAAATTGAAATAACTGCCGTCGGCGAAACGAATAATACGATCGGGCGGTGGCGGAGCACCCACCATCCAGCCCATTTTTGCCGGATCACTGGCAGCAGCATCCGGATAAGCATTTTTATCCACAGCGCTGGCTACGGAAGCCGCCAGACATGAGAGCAAAAAAACCGCGCTTTTCCGGGCGGGTTTAAATAAATTTTTAAACATACAAACGCCTCAGTTAAGGAACGAGACTCGGCCAAGCACTGAACTGAATGTTCCTTTTCAGCTCATGACCGCACTCACCTTGCGATAAAGCCAGCGCCTTGTATAGCCGCGTTCGGATTAGCCTTGGCCAATATCAGGGGGCAAAAACGACTCGACCCGCAGAACAAGTGCGGGTCGAGTCGAAATACGTCCGCGATATGTCTTAAAATAGCCAGTTGCCGAAAGAACCATCATGGTCATAGCCATGACAGGCTTTCATCCTTTACAAATAATTGTGGTGAAGATGAACAAGCCTTTCATTTCGCTGTGTCCAGAAATTACTCGGGCGCACGCGCTGAAGCTGATGGATTGGTTGGAGGATGAGCGCGTCACCTGCTATCTGAGCGATTCGCGTCATGTCTCCCGCTCCATCGGGCAAGCCATCGATCGGACTCAATTACCGATCCTGACCCATCTATTCAACCGGGGCGGCCGGTTCTTCATGGCTTATGACCGGCATGACGCCCCGGTGGGCTTTGTCCGTCTAATCAAGACCGGCTCACATTGCGAGATAGTCCTGGTCATCGGAGACAGCGACAAATGGGGCCGGAACCTTGGCGCCCGCACAATCCGCGAAGGCATGAAACTGGCATTCCTCGACATGCGCGCCGAGAAGCTCATCGCCAAGATCCACCCGGATAACGCACGTTCGCTGAAGGCCTTTCTGCGCAGCGGCTTTTTGCTCGAGAGCGAAACGCCGACATTGAAATCATTGTCCATGACGGCGGGGCGCTATCGCCAGTTCTTGCGCGAAGGTGCCGTTAACGACTCCACCAGGATCTACATCACTGAAATCGACAAGGCCAGGCTTGAGAGCCTAATCGCGCTCGAGCAAGGCCCGGCCGTTGTTGAACTCGAACATGAGCTTGAGCGAGCCGTTGTCGTCAAGCCGCAGCAGGTGGCGTGCAATGTCGTCACGATGAACTCCAGAGCCTTGCTGCAGCTGGACGACGAAGAGATCGAAGTGGCCTTGGTCTACCCTGAAGATGCGGACAGCAACGCGGGGAAGCATTCCGTGGACTCCGAAATCGGAGCCGCCATCCTGGGCTATCAGGAGGGGGACGCCATCAACTGGCGAATTTCTGATCGGACCCGACGGATTGAGATCAGGAAAGTGCTTTACCAGCCGGAGGCTGCAGGCGATTTCCACCTGTAATTGACTTCTGCTCAATGTTTGTCCATCAGGCGCGAGGATCCCCCAAAGGACGGGGCCTCGCTTTGCGTGCCTGATGCGGCCCGTTGGAGGGTCAAGGGCAGGAGGCGGCAGGACAGTCCTGCCCGGCTCCTGCGACCGTTTTGATTAACTTAATCCAACGCTGAATGGTACCGGAGGATTACTCCACGGTAACGGATTTAGCCAGGTTACGCGGCTGGTCTACGTCGGTACCTTTAAGCACTGCAACGTAGTAAGACAGCAGTTGCAGCGGGATGGTGTAAAGGATCGGGGCCAGCACATCATGAATATGCGGCATGTTGATCACATGCGTCCCGTCGCCATTGACCATGCCTGCCTGCTCATCCGCAAACACGACCAGTTCACCGCCACGAGCACGGACTTCCTGCAGGTTGGATTTAAGCTTTTCCAGCAATTCATTGTTAGGTGCAACCGTCACCACTGGCATGTCGTTATCAACCAGCGCCAGCGGACCATGCTTCAGCTCACCCGCCGGGTAAGCTTCTGCGTGGATGTACGAAATTTCTTTGAGCTTCAGTGCTCCTTCCATTGCTACCGGGAACTGAGCACCGCGGCCAAGGAACAAGGTGTGATGCTTGTCGGCAAACAGTTCGGCAACTTTTTCAATGATGCCGTCCATCGCCAACGCTTCGCCAAGGCGCGCAGGTAAACGGCGCAGTTCCTCTACCAATTGAGCTTCGACGCCCTCTCCCAGGGTGCCGCGCACTTGACCCAGCGACAGTGTCAGCAGCAGCAAACCAACCAACTGAGTGGTGAAAGCTTTAGTCGAGGCGACGCCAATTTCGCGACCGGCTTGGGTCAGCAGTGTCAGGTCAGATTCACGCACCAGGGAACTGATCCCCACGTTGCAAATCGCCAGGCTACCCAAGAAGCCCAGTTCTTTGGCATTACGCAGCGCCGCCAGGGTGTCGGCCGTTTCGCCCGATTGCGAGATCGAAACAAACAGTGTGTCCGGCTGGACCACTACTTTGCGATAACGGAACTCGCTCGCGACTTCGACCTGACACGGAATGCCCGCCAGTGCTTCAAGCCAGTAACGGGCAACCATCCCGGCATGGTAGCTCGTGCCACAGGCAACGATCTGAACATTGCGTACTTTGGCAAACAGTTCCGCGGCTTGTGGGCCGAAGGACTGAACCAGAACCTGATCCTGACCGAGACGGTTTTCCAGGGTGCGTTGTACAACGGCTGGTTGCTCGTGGATTTCCTTGAGCATGTAGTGACGGTACTCACCTTTATCAGCAGCTTCGGCACCATCACGGTACTGCACGGATTCACGCTGAACAGCCTGGCCATTTACATCCCAGATCTGCACGCTGTCGCGACGAATTTCTGCAATGTCGCCCTCTTCCAGGTACATGAAACGGTCAGTCACTTGACGCAGTGCCAATTGATCGGAGGCCAGGAAGTTTTCACCCAACCCCAAACCAATCACTAATGGGCTACCGCTACGAGCAGCGACCAAGCGATCCGGTTGCTGCGCGCTGATCACAGCCAAACCGTAAGCACCGTGCAACTCTTTAACCGTCGCTTTCAGGGCTGTGGTCAGATCACTGTTGTCTTTGAGCTTGTGATTGAGCAGGTGAGCAATGACTTCGGTATCAGTGTCAGAGGTAAATACATAACCCAACCCTTTGAGTTGCTCACGCAGGGCCTCATGGTTTTCAATGATGCCGTTGTGCACTACAGCCAGGTCAGAGCCAGAGAAGTGCGGGTGTGCATTGCGTTCGCACGGAGCACCATGAGTTGCCCAGCGAGTGTGAGCGATACCCAGACGGCCCGCCAAAGGCTCACCGGCCAGCGCTTGTTCCAGCTCGGAAACCTTACCGTTACGGCGCATGCGCTCTAGCGTGCCGTTGTTAGTAAAGACTGCAACACCTGCGCTGTCATAGCCCCGGTATTCGAGGCGTTTCAGGCCTTCGAGCAAAATGGCCGTGATATTACGTTCAGCAATTGCGCCTACGATTCCACACATAATGTTCTCCTAACTAACGGCGGCGCATAACAGTGTTATGCCCCGGGCCTGAATCTGTTCGCGCGCCTCTATCGGCAAGCGATCATCAGTAATAAGGGTATGGACACTGCTCCATGGCAGTTCCAGATTGGGTATCTTGCGACCAATCTTGTCGGATTCGACCATCACGATTACTTCACGCGCGACATCAGCCATGACCCGGCTCAGACCCAACAACTCGTTAAAAGTTGTCGTACCGCGCAACAGATCGATGCCGTCAGCGCCGATAAACAATTGATCAAAGTCGTATGAGCGCAACACCTGTTCAGCTACCTGTCCCTGAAAGGACTCGGAATGGGGATCCCAGGTGCCACCCGTCATCAACAACACAGGTTCATGTTCAAGCTCGCTTAACGCATTGGCGACATGCAGAGAGTTGGTCATTACCACCAGGCCAGGTTGTTGGCCCAACTGTGGAATCATCGCAGCCGTCGTACTGCCGCTATCAATAATGATGCGAGCATGTTCTCGAATCAGTCCAACTGCCGCACGAGCAATTGCTTGCTTGTAATGGGAAACAGGCTGAGGAAGATCACTGACCAACTCTTGCGGCATGCTGATTGCTCCCCCATAACGCCGAAGCAGTAATCCGTTGCTTTCGAGGGCAGCCAAATCCTTGCGAATCGTCACCTCCGACGTTTCGAAACGTTTGGCCAGCTCATCCACACTGACTTCGCCTTGCTGGGCGAGCAAAGCAAGGATGTTGTGTCTGCGTTGAGGCGTGTTGCGTTTCGACATGGTGCTTAAGTTTCGTTTCGAAAGATAACGAAAGCAATAAGACCTTATCTCGAAATTCTCGTCAAGAAATTGTTGAGATAATTTTCTGTGCATAACTCAATAAAAAGCCGTGTTACCGGGCGTTCAAACGAGTTAACGAGACAACACAAAAAAGCCTTATCCACAGACAGCGGATAAGGCTTTTATATAAGGTACTGATTTTAAACAGTTATACGATAACTTGAATTACTCACAAGCAAGGCTTGCTGGCTTGTGGATAACATTCTTCAAGGCTTTGGCAGCTTAACCGGACGCTTCCAGCCATCAATGTTGCGCTGGCGTGCGCGGCCAACCGCCAGTTGCTCAGCGGCCACATTCTGATTGATCGTTGAACCGGCTGCAGTCGTTGCACCATTGGAGATATCCACAGGAGCAACCAGCGAGTTGTTCGAACCAATGAAAACATCAGCGCCCAAGACGGTTTTCCACTTGTTGGCGCCATCATAGTTACAGGTGATGGTCCCCGCACCAATGTTGGTACGCGGTCCGACTTCGGCATCACCCAGGTACGTCAGATGACCACATTTGGCACCCTCACCGAGGTGGGCATTTTTCAGCTCAACAAAGTTACCCACATGGGCACCGGCATCGAGCACGGTGCCGGGGCGCAAGCGGGCAAATGGGCCAGCATCACTGCCCTCGCCCATAACAGCACCATCGAGGTGGCTGTTGGCTTTAACCACGACCCCCTTGCGTAAAGTGCTGTCTTTGATCACGCAGTTAGGACCAATGATCACGTCGTCCTCGATAACCACTCGACCTTCAAGAATCACGTTGATATCGATCAGCACATCGCGGCCAACCGTGACCTCGCCGCGAACATCGAAACGCGCCGGATCACGCAAGGTCACGCCCAGCGCCATCAGTCGACGGGCTTCACGTTGCTGGTAGTGACGTTCCAGCTCAGAGAGCTGTTTACGGTCGTTGGCGCCCTGCACTTCCATTGCGTCGTGGGGATGTTCAGTCGCAACCACCAGACCATCGCTGACCGCCATGGCGATAACGTCTGTCAGATAATACTCGCCCTGGGCATTGTTATTCGACAGCCGGCCCATCCAGTCACCCAGACGATTGGCCGGTAATGCGAGGATGCCAGTGTTGCCTTCGGTGATAGCTCGCTCGGCTTCACTCGCATCCTTGTGCTCAACGATTGCGCACACCTTGCCATTGGCATCTCGCACAATTCGACCGTAACCCGTTGGATCTTCCAGGTTAACCGTCAGCAGCCCCAATTGCTCCGAGCCGACTTGCTTGAGCAGACGATGCAGCGTCTCGACTTCGATCAGGGGTACATCGCCGTACAAGATCAGCACGTTCTGAGCAGTCAAAAATGGCAGGGCCTGTGCAACGGCATGCCCTGTGCCCAATTGCTTGTCTTGCAGGACGAAGTTCAGATCATCCGCCGCAAGGCGTTCACGAACCAATTCGGCACCGTGACCGATCACCACATGAATACCGGTTGGCTTGAGCTGCCGGGCGCTGTGGATAACATGGCCAAGCATGGAGTTGCCTGCAACGGGGTGCAGAACCTTGGGCAGCGCCGAACGCATCCGGGTGCCCTGCCCTGCAGCGAGAATAACAATATCGAGAGACATGACTGGCTACCAATCCTGGGTGGTCAGCGACTGTGACCAAAAAGTATTTCGCGGAAAAAGAAAAAGGGTAGCCGAGGCTACCCTTTTTAATCAATCACACAATGAAGCAGACAGCTTAGCCGCCGAACTTCTTGCGGATTTGCTGGACGGTGCGCAGCTGAGCTGCGGCCTCGGCCAGACGTGCAGCAGCAGATCCGTAATCGAAATCTGCGCCTTTTTCATTCAGGGCCTTCTCAGCAGCCTTAACGGCTTCCTGAGCGGAGGCTTCATCCAGGTCGGCAGCACGTTGCACAGTGTCGGCAAGAACCTTGACCATGTTCGGCTGAACCTCGAGGTAACCACCGGAGATGTAAAACACCTCGGCTTCCCCACCCTGTTTGATCAGGCGGATTGGACCTGGCTTGAGTTCAGTGATCAGCGGAGCGTGACCCAGAGCGATACCAAGATCACCCAGGCTGCCGTGTGCAATCACCATCTCAACCAGACCGGAGAAAATTTCTCCTTCCGCGCTGACGATATCGCAATGGACTGTCATAGCCATCTGCTTGCCTCAACCTGATTAGCGCCCGTTGCCGGGCGCCGGGATTACAGTTTTTTGGCTTTCTCGATCGCTTCTTCGATGCCGCCGACCATGTAGAACGCTTGTTCTGGCAGGTGGTCGTAGTCACCGTTGAGGATGCCTTTGAAGCCAGCAATGGTGTCTTTCAGGGAAACGTATTTACCCGAAGCGCCAGTGAAGACTTCAGCCACGAAGAACGGCTGAGACAAGAAACGCTGGATCTTACGAGCGCGAGATACCAACTGCTTGTCGGTTTCCGACAGCTCGTCCATACCCAGGATCGCAATGATGTCCTTCAGTTCTTTGTAACGCTGCAACACGTACTGAACGCCGCGAGCGGTGTCGTAGTGTTCCTGGCCGATTACGTTCGGGTCCAGCTGGCGCGAAGTCGAGTCCAGTGGATCGACCGCTGGGTAGATACCCAGGGAGGCGATGTCACGAGACAGTACAACGGTGGCGTCCAAGTGGGCGAAGGTGGTCGCTGGCGACGGGTCGGTCAAGTCATCCGCAGGTACGTATACCGCTTGGATCGAAGTGATCGAACCTTCCTTGGTCGAAGTGATACGTTCTTGCAGAACGCCCATCTCTTCAGCCAGGGTAGGCTGGTAACCTACTGCGGAAGGCATACGGCCCAGCAGTGCGGATACTTCAGTACCGGCCAAGGTGTAACGATAGATGTTGTCAACGAACAACAGAACGTCGTTACCTTCGTCACGGAACTTCTCGGCCATGGTCAGGCCAGTCAGTGCCACGCGCAGACGGTTACCCGGCGGCTCGTTCATCTGACCGTAAACCAGTGCCACTTTGTCCAGAACGTTGGAGTCCTTCATCTCGTGGTAGAAGTCGTTACCCTCACGGGTACGCTCGCCCACACCCGCGAACACGGAATAACCGCTGTGCTCGATGGCGATGTTACGGATCAGTTCCATCATGTTTACGGTTTTGCCTACACCGGCACCACCGAACAGACCAACTTTACCACCCTTGGCAAACGGGCAAACCAGGTCGATAACCTTGATGCCGGTTTCCAGCAGGTCGTTGCCGCCTGCCTGGTCTGCGAACGATGGCGCAGCGCGGTGAATACCCCAACGCTCGTCAGTGTCGATCGGACCAGCTTCGTCGATCGGGTTGCCCAGAACGTCCATGATCCGGCCCAGGGTCGCTTTACCGACTGGTACGGAGATGGCAGCACCCGTGTCGAGTACGTCCAGACCGCGCTTCAAGCCTTCGGTAGAACCCATCGCAATGGTACGAACTACGCCGTCGCCCAGCTGTTGCTGAACTTCCAGAGTAGTTTCCGCGCCTTGTACTTTAAGCGCGTTGTAGATGCTCGGTACGCTGTCGCGTGGAAATTCCACGTCGATCACGGCGCCGATGATTTGAACGATACGTCCGCTACTCATAGCTGGATCCTCTGAATATTTGAACCGTTAAACCGCGGCAGCGCCGCCGACGATTTCCGAGATCTCTTGGGTGATCGCAGCCTGACGCGCCTTGTTGTAGATCAGCTGCAAATCGCTGATCAAATCACCGGCGTTGTCGGTAGCGTTCTTCATTGCGATCATCCGCGCAGCTTGTTCAGCCGCGTTGTTCTCGACCACCGCCTGGTACACCTGCGACTCCACGTAGCGCACCATCAAGCCGTCAAGCAGCTCTTTGGCGTCTGGTTCGTAGAGGTAGTCCCAGTGGTGCTTGAGTTCTTGATCCGCGGTCGCCACCAATGGAATCAACTGCTCCACGGTAGGCTGTTGCGTCATGGTGTTGATGAACTTGTTGGATACCACGGACAGGCGGTCAATACGGCCTTCCAGGTAAGCATCCAGCATCACCTTGACGCTGCCGATCAAGTCATTGATCGACGGTTCTTCACCCAGGTGGCTGATAGCTGCAACGACGTTACCGCCGAAGTTGCGGAAAAAGGCCGCACCCTTGCTACCAACAACGCACAGATCAATCTCGACGCCGTTATCGCGGTTTACCGCCATGTCCTTGACCAGGGCCTTGAACAGGTTGGTATTCAAACCACCACACAAACCACGGTCACTGCTCACAACCACATAACCAGCACGCTTAACTTCGCGGTCGATCATGAATGGGTGGCGGTATTCCGGGTTGGCGTTGGCCAAATGCCCAATAACCTGGCGAATACGCTCCGCATAAGGACGGCTAGCAGCCATGCGCATTTGTGCCTTGCGCATTTTGCTGACCGCCACTTTTTCCATGGCGCTGGTAATTTTTTGCGTGCTTTTGATGCTCGCAATCTTACTGCGAATCTCTTTTGCGCCTGCCATGTAACACCTATCAGGTTAGCAAGCGGGAGCCTTGCGGCTCCCGCTGCGGCTTACCAGGTTTGGGTGGCCTTGAACTTCTCGATACCGGCTTTCATGCCAGCATCGATGTCGTCATTGAAGTCACCTTTAACGTTGATCTTCGCCATCAATTCGGCGTGATCGCGGTTGAAGTAAGCAATCAGCGCTTGTTCAAAGCTGCCTACCTTGGCGATTTCGACGTCAGTCAGGAACCCACGCTCAGCGGCATACAGCGACAACGCCATGTCAGCGATCGACATTGGGGCGTATTGCTTCTGCTTCATCAGCTCGGTAACGCGCTGACCATGCTCAAGTTGCTTACGGGTCGCTTCGTCCAGGTCAGAAGCAAACTGGGCGAATGCCGCCAGTTCACGGTACTGAGCCAGAGCGGTACGGATACCACCGGAGAGCTTCTTGATGATCTTGGTCTGAGCGGCACCACCCACACGGGATACCGAAACACCGGCGTTCACAGCAGGACGGATCCCGGAGTTGAACATGGCCGATTCCAGGAAGATCTGACCGTCAGTGATGGAAATCACGTTGGTCGGAACGAACGCGGAAACGTCGCCAGCCTGGGTTTCGATGATCGGCAATGCGGTCAGGGAACCGGTTTTGCCGGTCACTGCGCCATTGGTGAACTTCTCTACGTACTCTTCCGAAACGCGGGATGCGCGCTCCAGCAGACGGGAGTGGAGATAGAACACGTCGCCTGGGTAAGCTTCACGGCCTGGTGGACGGCGCAGCAACAGGGAAATCTGACGATAAGCCACTGCTTGCTTGGACAGATCGTCATAAACGATCAGCGCGTCTTCACCGCGGTCGCGGAAGAATTCACCCATGGTGCAACCGGAGTACGGTGCCAGGAATTGCAGCGCAGGAGATTCGGAAGCACTGGCAGCCACGATGATCGTGTTGGCCAGGGCGCCGTTTTCTTCCAGCTTGCGAACAACGTTGGCGATGGTCGATTGCTTCTGACCAATAGCTACGTAGACGCAGAAAATGCCGCTGTTCTTCTGGTTGATGATCGCGTCGATCGCCAGAGCGGTTTTACCGATCTGACGGTCACCGATGATCAGCTCACGCTGGCCACGGCCGACTGGAATCATGGCATCGACAGCCTTGTAGCCAGTCTGTACAGGCTGGTCTACCGACTTACGCCAGATCACGCCTGGAGCAACTTTCTCGACTGCATCAGTCTCGGTGTTGTTCAGCGGACCTTTGCCGTCAACTGGGTTACCCAGTGCATCAACCACGCGACCCAGCAGTTCCTTACCAACCGGAACTTCCAGGATGCGGCCTGTGCACTTGGCGCTCATGCCTTCAGCAAGAGAGGTGTACGCGCCCAATACAACGGCACCTACAGAGTCTTGCTCCAGGTTGAGGGCCATACCGTAGACGCCGCCCGGAAACTCGATCATCTCGCCGTACATTACGTCGGCCAGACCGTGAATCCGCACGATGCCGTCAGATACGCTGACGACAGTGCCTTCGTTACGGGCTTGGGAGGTCACATCGAGTTTGTCGATGCGGCCCTTGATAATTTCACTTATTTCGGAAGGATTGAGTTGCTGCATTGCTCTGCTGCCCCTTCAAACTCAAGATTTCAATGCTTCGGCAAGATTCGCGAGTTTCCCGCGGATCGAGCCATCGATAACCAGGTCGCCGGCGCGAATGACAACACCCCCAATGAGGGATGAATCTTCCGCAACTTGCAGGCGCACTTCCCGGTTGAGTCGTGCACTGAGAACCTTGGCGAGTTTGTCTTGCTGTTCTTGGTCCAATGCAAAAGCACTGATCACTTCTACGTCTACCGACTTCTCTTGTTCAGCCTTGTACAGGTCAAACAGAGCGGCGATCTCCGGCAATAGCGGGAGACGGTCGTTTTCGGCAACGACGTGGATGAAGTTCTGCACTTTTGCATCGAACTTGTCGCCACACACGTCAATAAACGTGGCGGCCTTTTGTGCGCTCGTCAGTCGCGGGGCCTTGAGCACGCGCTGCATAGTGTCGTCTTGCGACACTGCTGCAGCCAGGCCGAGCATGGCTGACCAAGAGGCCAGTTGCTGGTGGGCCTGGGCGTGCTCGAAGGCTGCCTTAGCGTAAGGTCGGGCCAACGTGGTCAATTCTGCCATGATCGCCCTCGCTTAAATTTCAGCAGCCAGTTTGTTAACCAGCTCCGCGTGCGCGTTTTGATCGATTGTGGCACCCAGGATCTTTTCAGCGCCTTCAACGGCCAGGCCACCCAATTGGGTACGCAGCGCGTCTTTGACACTGTTGAGTTCCTGTTCGATCTCGGCCTGAGCCTGAGCCTTCACACGGTCAGCTTCAACGCGAGCCTGTTCACGGGCTTCGTCTACTATCTGAGTACCGCGTTTCTTGGCTTGCTCAATGATTTCAGCTGCTTGAGCCTTAGCTTCACGCAGTTGCTGACCCACTTTATCTTGGGCCAACTCCAGGTCGCGAGCTGCTCGGTTAGCAGCGTCCAGTCCAGCCGCAATCTTCTTCTGACGTTCTTGCAATGCCGCGATGACCGGAGGCCACACGAACTTCATGCAAAACAGTACAAAAATGAAGAACGCAACGGACTGGCCAATCAGGGTTGCATTAATGTTCACGCCAACACCTCGCTCGTTCGTTGTCCATCACTCTAATCAACTCGAAAATTCGAGTGATTAGCCAGCGAGTTGACCAACGAAGGGATTAGCGAAGGTGAAGAACAGTGCGATACCAACACCGATCATGGTTACGGCGTCGAGCAGACCGGCAACGATGAACATTTTAACTTGCAGCATTGGAACCATTTCTGGTTGACGCGCTGCGCCTTCCAGGAACTTGCCACCCAACAGGCCGAAACCAATTGCGGTACCCAGTGCGCCCAGGCCGATCAACAGTGCAACAGCGATAGCGGTTAGACCAACTACAGTTTCCATCTTTCCTCCCGACTTTTACGTCGTATGGTTTAGGTTTTTAGATTAAAGCGGTAAAACAAAAAATCATTTTGCGACGCCCTCTCGCCGAAGCGAGAGGGGCACCAGACTCGCCGAAGCGGGTCTTAGTGGTTCTCTTCGTGCGCCATCGACAGGTAAACGATGGTCAACATCATGAAGATGAACGCTTGCAAGGTGATGATCAGGATGTGGAATACAGCCCACGCCCATTGCAGCACCACGCCCAGACCGCTAAGCCAAAGCAGGCCGCTGCCGAACATTACGGCGATCAGGATAAATACCAGTTCGCCAGCGTACATGTTGCCGAATAGACGCAGTGCCAGCGAGATTGGCTTGGCAATCAGCGTTACGAATTCGAGCAGGAAGTTCACCGGAATCAGCAGCGCCTGAACAAAGATGTTCTTGCTGCCGAACGGATGCAGGGTCAATTCGCCAATAAAGCCGCCAATGCCCTTGATTTTGATGCTGTAGAAGATGATCAGCGCGAATACCGACAGGGCCATACCCAGGGTAGCGTTAGGATCGGTCGTCGGTACGGCACGGAACGGGAAGTGTTCATCGCCAGTGATCATGATCGCCAACTGAGGAATCCAGTCAACCGGAATCAAGTCGATGGCGTTCATCAGGAACACCCAGACGAAAATAGTCAGCGCCAGCGGTGCAATAACTGCACTGCGGCCATGGAAGCTGTCCTTGACACTGCCATCCACGAATTCAACCAGTACTTCTACGAAGTTCTGCAATGCGCCTGGTTGACCGGAAGTTGCCTTCTTGGCCGCCATGCGGAATACGAGGATGAAGATCAAACCTACAAACAGCGACCAGCCGAGAGTATCGACGTGGAATGCCCAAAAGCCCATCTCTTTGGCTTCTGCAACGGTGTGAGCAAAGCCCCAGCCGCCATCAGGTAGCTGCCCGAAGGTCAGGTTCTGTAAGTGGTGCTGGATATAGCCCGAAGCGGTTGTTTCTGCCATGGTTGCCTCAAACGCCCTAAGGTCTCGAAAGTGTTGTTCTCATTAGCAGGGGAGCGAACCAGCTGACCAGTTGGGTCAGCACGAAGACACCGAATACTGCTAACGGCGCCAATGGCTTCACACCTGCAAACGTCAGCGCGAACAGCACTGCCGTCAAAATTAATTTGCCTGCCTCGCCAGCGTAAAACGACCGGACAATGGCTTGCGCTGCTCGAGCACCGGAAAACCGGAAAGCCCTGTGAGCAAAATACACATTTGGTAGCAAAGCTATCAGGCCTCCGCAGAGTCCCGAATATCCCGCGACGACTCCTTGCCATTGCCAGAGCCCCAGAGCAGCCAGCAATAAAACGACAAATTGAGCCAGTAACACCGGAAATACCGCCAAGCGATGGAACGGCAAGCGGTTTGGCGTGCGTGTTTCCATCACAACTGCTCCTCAAAGGTCGGCTACCAAAAACAAAAAACTTGGCATAATTTGTGCCGACAAAATGCGCGCAGAGTATAGGGGCGCTTAAGCCCCTATTCAACTGTCAGGTAGTGATTTCCGACTACGCGCTACATAAGGAATTGTTTCAGCGAATGTGAGCAAGCACCCCTTGAAGCTCATCAAGAGAGTTATAACCAATTACTAACTGGCCCTTTCCCTTCTTGCCGTGGCGGATCTGCACCGCAGAGCCAAGGCGCTCGGCCAAACGCTGTTCCAGCCTGGCGATATCCGGATCCGGTTTAACCGGTTCAGCAGGCTCTTGTTTACCGCTCAACCACTGGCGAACCAGGGCTTCGGTCTGACGTACTGTCAGACCGCGTGCGACAACGTGTCGCGCCCCTTCTACCTGTTGAGTTTCAGGTAAACCCAGCAATGCTCGTGCATGACCCATTTCAAGGTCACCATGGGAAAGCATGGTCTTGATGACTTCAGGCAGTGAAATCAATCGCAACAAGTTGGCCACAGAGACCCGTGACTTACCCACAGCGTCGGCCACTTGTTGTTGAGTCAACTGAAACTCTTGCTGCAAACGCTGCAAGGCTACCGCTTCTTCAATCGGGTTAAGGTCTTCACGCTGAATGTTTTCGATCAACGCCATCGCAATGGCGGTTTCATCCGGCACATCACGAACCATTGCAGGAATGGTGTCCTTGCCCGCCTGCTGGCTAGCGCGCCAGCGGCGTTCACCGGCAATGATCTCAAAGCGATTGCCCGCGATAGGACGAACCACAATCGGCTGCATCACACCTTGGGTCTTGATCGAGTTCGCCAGTTCTTCGAGCGCTTGCGGGTCCATGTCGCGACGAGGCTGGTATTTACCACGCTGAATCAGATCCAGTGGCAAATGTTGCAGTTCGCTTTGATCAACCTTGACCGCTTGTTCTTCCAGCGAGCTGACCGTTGGACCACTCAGGAGTGCGTCCAGTCCGCGTCCGAGACCTCGTTTCTTGACGGCCATGGGATTTCCTTAAGTTGGCTGAGGAGTGCGAGGGGAGCGACGTTGACGACGAACCACTTCACCCGCCAGGGCCAGGTAAGCAATCGCGCCACGGGAGTTTTTGTCATACGCCAGCGCCGGCATGCCATAGCTTGGAGCTTCAGCCAGACGAATATTGCGCGGAATTACGGTGTCGTAGAGTTGCTCGCCGAAGTGTTCCTTGAGCTGGCCAGAAACATCATTCATCAGGCTCAGGCGTGGATCGAACATGGTTCTCAACAGGCCTTCAACCTTCAGGTTGGGATTCAGCAACTCAGCGATTCGCTTGATGTTATCCACAAGGTCGCTCAAGCCTTCAAGCGCGAAGTACTCGCACTGCATGGGGATAATGACCCCATCGGCTGCAACCAGGGCGTTCAAGGTCAACATCGACAGTGAAGGCGGGCAATCGATCAGAATGAAATCGTAGCTTTCACGAACCGGCGCCAGCGCCGTGCGCAGACGGCTTTCCTTCATCTGCATTTCAAGCAGTACGACTTCAGCTGCGGTCAGGTCGCGGTTAGCCGGCAACAGCTGGTAACCACCGTGCTCGGAGTAGTGCATGGCCTGAGCCAGGTCACATTCTCCGATCAACAGGTCATAAACCGAATTCTCAAGACCGTGCTTATCCACACCGCTACCCATGGTGGCGTTGCCTTGTGGATCGAGGTCGATCAACAGCACCCGGCGCTTGGTGGCCACCAGAGATGCTGCGAGGTTGATACAGGTGGTGGTCTTACCCACACCACCCTTTTGGTTCGCTATTGCGAATACCTTAGCCATTCTTGCTTGCGTTCCCAATCATGCCGTGCGGCGCAGTATCAGCAGATGGCGTTGGCCTTGGCAACCTGGAACGGTCAAGGCGTGTTCGCTATCTAG
This sequence comes from Pseudomonas taetrolens, assembly GCF_900475285.1. NCBI lineage: Bacteria > Pseudomonadati > Pseudomonadota > Gammaproteobacteria > Pseudomonadales > Pseudomonadaceae > Pseudomonas > Pseudomonas taetrolens. Next base: position 4,834,542 of record NZ_LS483370.1, read on the forward strand.
ACGAAAATCAGACGGCAATGCTACCAGCTCATCAGCCGGATGAACGCCCTTCATTGCTAACCAGCGCGTTTCGCTGTTGCCCAGGTGGCGTGTCCAGTTGCTGAAGTTTTCCATGCTGCTGAAAGCCCTGGAAACAATTCCAGTGAACGGCAACTCGGGCTGATAAGCCTCGACCCGGCTGTGGATAACTTGAAGATTGTCCAGTTTTAGCTCAAGTTTCACTTGAGTCAGAAAGCGGGTCTTCTTGCCGTTACTGTCCAGGCAGGTGACTTGCGACTCCGGAAACAGGATTGCCAGAGGTATACCCGGCATGCCGCCGCCACTGCCAACATCCAGCCAACGGCCGTCTTCGATGAAAGACATTACGCTCAGGCTGTCGAGCAAATGCCGCGACACCATTTCGTCCGGGTTACGCACAGCCGTGAGGTTGTAGGCCTTGTTCCATTTGATCAACAGAGCGAGATAAGCCAGCAGTTGCTGGTGCTGGCTTTCGGTCAGGTTGACGCCCAATTGGCGCGCACCTGTAGATAACTCTTCGGCGTGTTGTGCAGTGACCAGCGAACTCAAGCGTTTTGCTCCAACGTGCGGCCTGCGCCGCGTTTTTTCAGGTGGATCATCAACAGGGAAATAGCTGCCGGCGTCACACCGGGAATACGCGAAGCCTGACCCAGTGTCTCAGGACGTGTCATCCCGAGCTTGCTCTGGATCTCTTTCGACAGCCCAGAGATGTTCGTGTAATCGATATCCACAGGCAGTTTGGTATTTTCACTGGCCCGCAGACGGGCAATTTCGTCCTGTTGACGATCGATATAACCGGCGTACTTGGTTTTGATCTCAACTTGCTCCGCAACCTGTGGATCAATTGCGCCCTGACCTGTCACTTCGACCAGGCCTGCGTAATCAATTTCGGGGCGAGTCAGCAGATTCAACAAGTTGTACTCATGGGTCAACGGCGTGCCAAATTTGGCCGCAATCGCATCGCCCTGCTCTGTGCCCGGGCGAACCCATGTCGATTTCAAACGTTGTTCTTCTTGAGCAATGCTTTCGCGCTTGGTGCAGAACGCAGCCCAGCGCGCGTCATCGACCAGCCCCAGCTCGCGACCTTTTTCGGTCAGGCGCAAATCGGCGTTGTCTTCTCGAAGAATCAATCGGTACTCGGCCCGGGATGTGAACATCCGGTACGGTTCCTGGGTACCCAGGGTAATCAGGTCGTCGACCAATACACCGATATATGCCTCATCGCGACGCGGACACCAGCTGTCTTTGCCTTGTGCCAGCAAAGCTGCGTTGGCACCGGCAAGCAAACCTTGAGCGCCGGCTTCTTCGTAACCGGTGGTGCCATTGATTTGCCCTGCAAAGAACAAACCGCCGATCACTTTGGTTTCAAGGCTGTACTTCAGGTCTCGCGGATCGAAATAGTCGTATTCGATCGCATACCCGGGACGCACGATATGTGCGTTTTCCATACCGCGAATCGATTGCACGATTTGCAACTGCACGTCGAATGGCAACGAAGTCGAAATGCCATTCGGATACAGCTCATGAGTGTTCAAACCTTCCGGTTCGATAAACACCTGATGGCTTTCCTTGTCGGCAAAGCGATGAATCTTGTCTTCGATGGAGGGGCAGTAACGCGGGCCGATGCCTTCGATCACGCCTGAATACATTGGCGAACGGTCGAGGTTGGAGGCGATGATTTCATGGGTACGTGCATTGGTATGCGTAATCCAGCAACTGACTTGAGCCGGATGCTGTTCTTTTGAACCCATGAACGACATGACGGGTATCGGAGTATCACCAGGCTGCTCGGTCATCACCGAAAAATCGACTGAGCGACCATCAATGCGCGGAGGCGTACCGGTTTTCAGACGACCTACACGCAAAGGCAATTCACGCAGGCGGTGAGCCAGGGCGATCGAAGGGGGATCACCGGCTCGGCCGCCCGAGTAATTCTGCATTCCGATGTGGATAAGTCCACCGAGGAAGGTACCGGTCGTCAAGACAACGGCATCAGCCATGAAACGCAGGCCCATTTGGGTCACAACGCCACGCACTTGATCCTGTTCAACGATCAGGTCATCCGCCGCCTGCTGAAATATCCACAGGTTGGGCTGGTTTTCCAGGATTTCGCGTACGGCTGCCTTGTACAGAATGCGGTCAGCCTGCGCGCGAGTAGCGCGTACAGCAGGTCCCTTGCGTCCATTGAGTACGCGGAACTGGATCCCGCCTTTATCGGTGGCTATCGCCATCGCGCCACCCAGGGCGTCGATTTCTTTAACCAGATGGCTTTTACCAATCCCGCCAATCGCAGGATTACAGCTCATTTGCCCGAGGGTTTCCACGTTGTGGGTCAACAGCAGGGTTTTTACGCCCATGCGTGCTGAAGCAAGTGCAGCCTCGGTTCCGGCGTGACCGCCACCGATGACGATCACTGCAAAACGGGAAGGGAAATTCACCACGCACCTCGTGCCTGTTTCTAGGGTTTTTTGGATAGACCGCGAAGTATAGGGACTTCGCCCTCCTTAAAGAACCCTTTGCACAAAATTTAACCAGCTGTGGATAAGGGCAAGATAGATAAATAAATAGAGAAGAAATTTATAAAGCTTTGTTTTTATGTTTATTTCTACTGAGGCACTTTTCTGTGGATAGATTCATGTAGCCCTTATTTTACGTACTGTACAGAGATTCAAAAGTCTGTGGTCATGTGCCAATGAGAGGGTTGGATAAGTGCTTTAAGCCTGTGGGTAAAGTAGCCGCTTATCCACAGGGTGGATTATCTTCAGTTTTCAGGCCTACTTACCCACTGACCTGAGGGGCACTTATACACAGAGCTTATTCCTCTTGATCAGGGTGTTTGGGCTAAAGGACAGGCAGCCGAAAGCCCGCTGGAAAGACGAATTCAGCAAACAGGCTGACTCTCGCCAGGGATTAAAGTGATGAACGGTTGTGTTCGGACGGGTGGACAGCCGTGCTTAGCCATCCTGAAGGCGAAGCCTGAAGCCTGTGGGTAATCCCGATAGCAGCTAACAACCTCTCGTCGTGAGAGGTCACCACGAAGGTCCCCGTATAGGCGTTGAGCATGGTCTCCAAAGCGTGAATCGAGGGTAAGTCGAGGTGGTTGGCCGGCTCATCGAGCAACAACAATTGCGTCGGCTGCTGAGCGTAGAGCACACAGGCCATAGCCCCTTTCAAGCGCTCGCCGCCACTGAGTTGTGAACAGGGCAGGTTTATCCGGTCTGCGCACAGCCCCAATTGAGCCAGGCGGGTACGCAGTTCACTTTCGTCCAGTCGTCGATTGAGCGACCGCAACTGTTCAAACACGGAATGCTCGGCGCTTAGTACAGACAAATGCTGGTCGAGGTATGCCGCTTGTACGTAGGTCTGTACATGTCCGGACTCTGCGGGAATCTGCCCAGCCAAAAGCTTGAGCAAGGTTGATTTACCGCAGCCATTTGCGCCCAACAGGGCTATTCGCTGACCGCGTGTCAGGGTGAGATTGACCGTGCGTAAAGAAGAATCTCCTTGCGGGAGTCGGGCATCGATCAGTTCGGCAACTTTCAGGGACGTGTTGTGTCGGGGTTCGGGTGGATACACAAAAATCGTGTTTTGCGTTTCGACCAGGCTTGCCACTTCTCTGACACGTGCCGACAAGGCTTCTCGGGCAATGTCTTGTTGGCGCAGCAACTTGCCGCTACTGGTCTGGCTTCGCTCTTTTTGACGGTCCAGCAGGATTTTTGCCTGATTCGTGTCACTGGCCTGCTTATGGCCACGCGCTTGCCGGCGTTCAAGACGTTCCCTTTGCTCGCGCAAGGAGCGCTCTTCGCGTTTGCGTTCGTGACGGACAGATTGGAGTTGCTGCTGAGCCGCTTGCTGATGCCGTGCATGAGCCTGTGCATAAAACGAGTAGCCGCCGCCGTAGCTGGTCAGCCCCAAGGATGACAGCTCAACAATGCGCTCCATGTGCTCCAGAAGATCACGATCATGGCTGATCACCAGCAACCCGTTAGGCCACTCTTTGAGCTGTTCATGGAGTGCAAGACGGTTGTCATGATCCTGATGATTGGTGGGTTCATCCAGAATCAATAGGTCCGCGTTAGACAAAAAAGCACCCATTAGCGCCACCCGCATGGCTTCGCCACCGCTGAGGGCAGTAACCGGCGTCTGGAGGGTAATGTGCGTCAGTTGGTGTTGGCTCAACTGATCGAGCAATTGTTGACGAAGGTTCCAACGCTCGCCAACGCAATCAAAGTCAGCCTGCTCGCTACTGCCTCGTTCTATGCGTTCCAGAGCACAAATGACGGACCGTACACCGGCCAAATCGGTGACGGTACGGCCGGGTTCCTGGCTGATGGTCTGTGCAAGGTAGTGCACAGTCCCATGGCGCAGACAGCGACCGGTTGAGGGCGTTATATCTCCGGCGATAAGGCGTGCCAATACACTTTTGCCCGCGCCATTTCGCCCGATCAGGCCTGTGCGGCGTTGATCGAGATGAAGATCAAGGTGTGAGAACAGTGAATTGCCATTTGGCAGATGATAAGAAACGCCTTCCAGCGTCACACAGGTGGAGTGAGTCATAGGTGCTCCAAAGATGCCCAGAACTGCCCCTGCTGTCAGGGGGATAAGAACTGGCCGCAAGAGTCGCGGCGGCATCAATGACGCATTGGACTAACACCTTTGAAGGAATGGAGGTGGGAGAAAGTATAGGACGAGCGCAGGGAGATGCAAACCTTGACAGACCGATGACCCGGCTCGCGCCGGAACAGCCTTGGCTGATCCGGCGCGCTCAGGATCGATCATCCGAGGATTATTTTCCGATGCAAAAGCTGGAGAAAATCCGACCCAGCAGATCATCCGAGCTAAAAGCACCGGTAATCTCGCCGAGTGAATGCTGCGCCTGGCGTAAATCTTCCGCCAGCAGCTCCCCAGCGCCTGCCAGGGTCAATTGGGCCCTGCCATGCTCAAGGGCGGCACTGGCATGGCGTAACGCTTCAAGGTGACGGCGACGTGCGCTGAAACTGCTTTCTGACGTCTGTTCGTAGCCCATGCACGCCTTCAAGTGTTCACGCAGCAATTCAAGGCCATCATTGGCATCGGTCGATCGGGCGCTGAGGCTGATGGTGACGTGGCCATCCTCGCAAACTTCCAGGCGAATGGCTTCACCTGTGAGGTCGGCTTTATTGCGAATCAGCGTCACCTTGGCTGGATCCGGACGCTGTTCCAGAAACTCAGGCCACAGTGCAAACGGGTCGTCCGCTTCAGGTGCAGTGGCATCCACCACCAGCAACACACGGTCTGCTTCACCAATGGCCTTGAGAGCCCGCTGTACGCCAATTTTTTCGACCTGGTCATCCGTATCACGCAGCCCGGCCGTATCCACCACATGCAAGGGCATGCCATCGATGTGGATATGTTCGCGCAGCACGTCCCGGGTCGTTCCGGCGATCTCGGTCACGATGGCAGCTTCGCGGCCGGCCAGCGCATTCAGCAGGCTGGACTTACCTGCATTGGGCCGACCGGCAATGACCACGGTCATGCCATCGCGCAACAAGGCACCTTGGCCGGCTTCACGCAAAACGGTGGATAACTCTTCGCGAACCTTATCCAGCATGCTGAGAACATGGCCATCAGCCAAGAAGTCGATTTCTTCTTCCGGAAAATCTATCGCCGCTTCGACATAGATCCGCAAACCGATGAGTTGCTCGGTCAAGTTATGCACACGCTCAGAGAATGCTCCTTGCAAGGAGCGCAAGGCATTGCGTGCTGCCTGTGCAGAACTTGCTTCGATCAGGTCGGCGATTGCTTCGGCTTGCGCCAGATCGAGTTTGTCATTCAAAAAGGCCCGCTCACTGAATTCGCCCGGGCGAGCCAATCGGCACCCCAGGGCAATGCAGCGTTGCAGCAGCATATCAAGCACTACAGGGCCACCGTGGCCTTGCAATTCAAGTACATCTTCGCCCGTAAAGGAATTGGGCCCCGGGAAATAAAGGGCAATACCTTCATCGAGCACTTCACGGTTTTCACCGTAAAAAGGGCCGTAATGGGCATAGCGCGGTTTTAATTCGCGCTCGCTGAATGCTTTCGCTGCGAGGCTCGCGAGCGGACCGGATATACGCACGATACCCACACCACCGCGCCCCTGGGCAGTTGCCACTGCGGCAATGGTTTCAGCCGGAACACTCATAAAACAGGCCTCAAAACAAACGTTACGGAAAGCAAAACGCCCCACTAGGGGGCGTTTTGAGTGGTGATCACCAGAGTAAGTTACTCAGCTGCTTTTTTGGTAGCGGCTTCAACCTTACGCGTGATGTACCACTGTTGAGCGATGGACAGACAGTTGTTCACAACCCAGTACAGCACCAGACCTGCAGGGAACCACAGGAAGAAAAAGGTGAAGATGATTGGCATCAGCTTCATTACCTTGGCCTGCATCGGATCCGGAGGAGTCGGGTTCAGACGCTGCTGGATGAACATGGTTGCGCCCATGATGATCGGCAGAATGAAGAACGGGTCTTTGATCGACAGGTCGGTAATCCAGAGCATGAAAGGCGCCTGGCGCATTTCAACACTTTCCAGAAGTACCCAGTACAAGGACAGGAAGACCGGCATCTGAACCAGAATCGGCAAGCAGCCGCCCAGTGGATTGATCTTTTCTTTCTTGTACAGCTCCATCATCGCTTGCGACATTTTCTGGCGATCATCACCGAACTGCTCTTTCAGAGCGGCCAGTTTTGGTGCCACAGCGCGCATGCGGGCCATCGACTTGTAGCTGGCTGCCGACAGAGGGAAGAAAAGCCCTTTGATCAGCATGGTCAGGAAGATAATCGACCAGCCCCAGTTACCTACCAAGCTGTGGATTTGTTGCAGCAGCCAGAAGATTGGCTGGGCAATGAACCACAGGAAGCCGTAGTCGACAGTCAGTTCCAGACCTGGGGATAACTCTTTGAGTACACCCTGGCTTTTTGGACCGGCATACAACGTAGCGCTGGTTTCAGCGGTTTTGCCTGGCTCAACGGTCATGGTTGGGCCAGTGAAACCGATGATGTAGTTGCCTTGGCTGTCTTTACGGGTCTGAACGACGTGGGTATCACCCTTCTGTGGGATCCACGCGGTTACAAAGTAGTGTTGCAGCCAGGCAACCCAGCCACCGTCAACGGTTTCTTTCAGCTGGCCCTTGTCGATATCTTTCATCGACACTTTTTTGTACGGCTCAGAACTTGTCCACAGGGCTGCGCCCAGGTAAGTCGCTGTACCAGTGGCGGTGCTGGAAGATGGGTCCGAGCTGGCGTCACGTTTCAATTGCGCGAACAGGTTGCCGTTCCACGGCTTGCCGCTCTCGTTATCGATCAGATAGCTGACTTGCACATCGTAAAGGCCACGCTTGAGCGTGAAGCGCTTGATGTAGTTGACGCCGTTTTCGCTGAATTTCAGGTCAACGACCAACTGATCCTGGCCTGGAGCCAGTTCATAAGTCTTTTTCTCGGTGCTGAAAACAGGACGGCCGGCAGGACGTGCGTCCGGGCCATCAACCCCTGTCAGGCCACTTTGTGCCAAATAGGTGCGTTCGTTGCCGTTATCGAACAACTGGAAAGGAACATCCGGGTGGTCTTGGCGACGAGGATAAAGCGGCAGACGCAACTGGGCGATATCACCACCCTGTGGATCAATTGCGATATCCAGGACATCCGTTTTTACATGGATGAGGTCTTTGCTGGCAGCAACCGGTGTTTCAGTCGGTTGGCTGGTATCAGTATTGGCGCTGGGTACATCGGCACTGTTCGAAGCGTTGTTACCTGAAACCGTGTCGGGCAAAGCCGGCGCGGTGGTGCTGCTGGCGGCAACATTCTGAGTCGGCAGGGCAGCTTGGCCGTAGTCCTGGTTCCATTTCAGAACCATAACGTAGGACACGACTGCGAGTGCGACGATCAGGATCGTGCGTTTAATATCCATGATTACTCGGCCATCAAGAAGAACGGGAGGTAGGGATAGGTGGAACCGGGTCGTAACCACCGGGATTCCACGGGTGACAGCGACCTAAACGACGAAAGGTCAGCCAGCCGCCGCGCAGAAGGCCATGATTTTCAATGGCTTCCAACGCGTAGCAGGAACAACTGGGGTAGAAACGGCAGTGGCTGGCCATCAAAGGACTAATGGCATAACGATAAAACTGGATCGGAACGAGCGCCAGTTTACGCATCAGGACTGCCTACCCCTACAGTTTCGGTTTTAACTGCTGGAACTGGCGTATTACGGGCCAGACGCTTCCAGAGTTTGCCGAAATGCTGAATCAATTCGGGGTTCTCTACGTCACCCAAACCTTTGCGCGCGACGATAACGATATCCCAACCAACCAGTAAATCCTGGTGGAGGCGAAACGATTCACGCATCAAACGCTTAAGGCGATTGCGCTCAACGGAGAGCTTTACGCTCTTTTTCCCGATCACTAACCCCAGGCGGGGGTGATCAAGTTCGTTGCTACGCGCAAGGAGCAGGAGATTTTTCCCCGGAACCTTGCCGGTGGGGGAGTCAAAGACTGCCTTGAAATGTCGGGGAGTGAGTAACCGCTTTTCCCGACTGAAGTCCTGACTCACCACCATTGTCTGATTATCAAACTGCCAGACGTGCACGGCCTTTGGCGCGGCGACGCGACAGGACTGCACGGCCGTTTTTAGTAGCCATGCGAGCACGGAAACCGTGAGTGCGGGCGCGTTTGATAGTGCTTGGTTGGAAAGTACGTTTCATGTCGTGCTACCTGGTTCGTCCACAACGGGCCGGAATGGCCCCCGTTTTAAGAGACCGGCGATTCTAGAGAATGCAAGCCGATAGGTCAATTTCCAACCAGCGTTTACTGCTAAATAGATGTTTGCCCTTTTGCGCAAGCGTTTCCCCTGACCAACTATAAAAATAAAGAAACGAAGTATTTAAAGCTCTTTTATAAAGCTTATTAAACTTAAGGGAGCCATTATCTGTGGATAACTCAGTACAGCCCTTATAAAACAAGGCACACAGAGGATGACAAGTGTGTCGAGAAGCCGTGCTCTGCCTGTGCTGCAGCCTCGGATAAGCTGTGCACGAAAGGGCTATTTATCCACAGGCCAGTTATGCACAGAGTTTCGACCCCACTTGTGCAACGACCTTAGGGGCGCTTATCCACAGGGCTTATGCACATACCATTTGTCGCTTTGTTCACAGTCCCACGCCGGATATCTCCTTATAAGCAGGCAACCTACATGTGGATAAGTGCGCGAGTGGTCGCTACAATGGCGCCTGTTTTTGCCTCACCGGCTTTCAACTTAGGGGATATCCGTGTCAGTGGAACTTTGGCAGCAGTGC